>JAUVDV010000159.1 GCA_030595125.1 Deltaproteobacteria bacterium | reverse complement strand
TTACCACAGCGCGTAGATGGCATGTCTTTTCTCCATGCCAGATCTCAACGCCAAGAAGAGACTCGAACCCGCTCGTTGAAAAGTCAAAATTTTGGAGGGTTACCAAAGAAAACAACGCTTAAGTTGACAGCGGTAATACATAGATGCGCCCCTACTGCTGGGTTTGGCGCTGCTCGTGGCTGTGGCCTGCTCGGACGACCCGACGGACAGCATGGACAGTGGGACGTCTGATACCGATTCTGACAGCGACTCGGATACCGACTCGGATACCGACTCGGATACCGACTCGGATACCGACTCGGACACCGACGCAGATGTTGATGACTGTGAGGGCGGCAGGTACGACCAGTCGACCGGGCTGTGCTGGCAGCATCCCAAAGCAAGCGAAACCTACGAGTGGCAGGAGGCGATAGACTACTGCGAAGGACTCGATCTGGCCGGGCACACCGACTGGTACCTGCCAAGCAGAGACAGTCTGGTCGGGCTTATGGACAATTGCGACAGCGATGTGATGATCGGAGAATACGGCTACTGTGATTCTTGTGAGGACAGCGGAACATGTAGCGCAATGTTTGGGTCGGATTCAGATTGGTGTTGGTCGTCGTCACCTTATTTTTCCGAGCGCGCGTGGTATGTCCATTTCGGCAATGGGCGCGTGGACTATTACGGTATGCTCAACTATGGCAATGCCCGTTGTGTGCGTACGGGGTCAAAACCCTCCCCTTGACATATAGAAGCCAATGATATCCGCCGGATAGCCGTTCTTTAAGGACGTGACGGGTCCACCTACGCTTTGGTTTGTCCGCCTCCGCAGACTACGGCGCGATCTTGGATCTTGGACCTTCGATGACGATCAAAACGATTACCATATTTTTCCCCCGTACAATCTATGATGTATGTTGAAAAAATGACGTCGCTGCTCGAACGCTTGGTGGTCCGTATCTCCCGGATAGGGGCGTTCGCTGTCCCTCTGGCCATGGGTATCCTCGCGGCGTCCCCGGAGCCGTACTGGCTCGACTCTCCCGAGTTCACCGCCGCGGCCCAGACACTCGGCGTGCCGCATCCCCCCGGACATCCGCTCTACGTGATGCTGGTCAAGCCGTTTACCCTGTTGCCTCTGGGATCGATAGCGCTTCGAGTCTCCATCGCCTCCGCCCTCTTCGGCGCTGTCGCCGCCTTTTTACTATTCGAACTGGTTTCTGTAATCCTGAAGCGCGCTACGCCGACGCTCCCGGAAGGTCTCAGAGCGATCATCTCCCTGGCAGCCGCACTCACGGCGGCAGCCGCGCCCGGCTGGTGGTTCCAGTGCGTTCGCGCAGAGGTCTACTCCCTTCAGATTCTCCTTATTCTGGCGGCGCTCTACCCTCTTGTCTCCTACTGCCTGGACGAGAACAAAGATCGTCTCGGACGCCTCTACCTGTCCGCGTTCTTCTTCGGCCTGGGCCTCGCAAATCACCACTTCATCATGCTCGCGGCACTCCCGGCGGCAATTCCTCCACTGATCTTTCTCGCCAGGGAACGCGGCGGCAAGGGCGCCGTGCTCGTCACCGCAAAGCTCATGGGCATTGCGGCCACCGGACTTCTTCCCTACCTGTTTCTTCCGTTGCGATCGGCGGCGGGCTCCCCCATTTCCCTGGGCGGGGTTCACACATTGCGAGATTTCTTCTGGGTGGTCTCGGCGAGGGTGTACCAGAAATCCATGGCCCAGGAGCACCTGGAGAGCCTGAACGAGAGATCCCTCAACGCCGTGTTCACAATGATGAGCGAGATCGGGCCCGTGCTCGTGGTGGCCTCCCTGGCCGGTTTCTACTACCTTCTGCGCCGCCCTCATACCCGCATCACCGGGCTGGTGCTGGCCCTCCTGGCCGGGGTCACGATCCTGCTGCGCACCATAATGGGTTTCGATCCGTTTAACCCCGACTACTACGGATACATGCTTCCCGTCGTCGTTGCCCTCATCGCGGCTGCGGCCGTCTTCGCCGCTGTCGCTATCGAAGTATTGAGAAACAGGATACCGGTCGGAAAACCGGTGGCCGTGTTACTCACGGCAGCGCTCCTCGCGATACCCGTCACCCGAGCCCGCGCCTCCGCCCCGGGGGCCGACCTCTCCGATTTTCGCGCCACCAGGCTCTTCTACGACCTGAGTCTGAGCCACGCCGAGCCCGGGACCCTGGTGCTGGCGTCGTACTACAAATTGTTCTTCGTTCTCTGGTCGGCGCCGCACATCGACGGGTCGAGGCCCGACATCACCGTGGTCAATCCGCAGCTCTTCGGATACCCCGGCTACCTGACACAGACACTCGCCGCCCACCCGGAGCTTCGACCGCTCGCCTGGTCGATGATCGTGAACGGCGCGATCACCGAGTCCTCCCTCTCCGAGTTGGCGCTCGACGGCCCCTTGCGGGTCGAGCCGAGCCCGTGGGTGCAGGAGCGGGCTGCGATGCATCTCGTTCCCGACGGCGTGGTTTACCGGGCGACACCGGAGCCCATGGGCATCAGCGACATCAACTCGGTGACGCCGGTGCACAGGGAACGGTGGAAGCGCTTCTACAAGGTGCTCGGCTCAAAATGGCAAGAGCACGAAACATGGAGGATGCTCTCCTGGTTTCACTACCTTGACGCGCTGTTCCTGGCAAAACGCGGCGCTGGTGAAGCGGCGCTGGAGGCCGTAAACATGGCGAGGGCGCTGGGAAACACCACGCCTCAAATACTGGGACTCGAAAAGGCGCTAAAAGAGAATGAACGCGGCCCCATCGACGTGGAGCCCTTCATGCCCACAGGGTTCGTACCCGTCTCCGACTCCAAAGATAATCCGGGATAGGCTCTTACTCGATAATAGGATTGGGATTGATGGTACGCACGCCGACACCACCAAGATATCCGTAAGACTGACAATATGCGCTGCCTACCACCGACAGTCCAAACGGCTGAGCCGAACTGATGGAATGTGCCCCATCCACACAGCCGTTGGTGCTGGCTGGATCATCGATAAAGAACTGCCCAACCTCATAACCACTCGAACCTACCGCAGAAAACAGCGACACCGGTAATACGCCAACACAATCGAGATCCACGTCCACTCCTGCCTGGCGCACTATGATGATTTGGTCATAAGAAAAGTCAAAAACATCATCTGTGTTGAAAACATACCTGTCCAGATACTGACCAGCCGGCGGAGAAAGAAGCATCATCGGATCCCCTTCATCCCCGGTAGATCCGCATGAAGCAAAAAGAGCTCCATTCATCATCTGGTACGCCAAAAAGGGCGCCCCGGGTTCTTCCTGATTTGATGGATTATCAAGCACTCCAACCAGATAGTGGTTGCCCGGACTCTGGAACTCGATGAGCTCACCTTGCTGGGCAAAATGATATGAAGCTCCATATGGCGCCGGTGCCGGAGGGTCGAAAGAAATGGTCATACCGTCAGACCCCGCGATGATACGCCAGAGCACTGTATCCTGTGCTTCGGTACAGGGCGCACGAGGCGCCGGTCGGGCCAGCACTGTCGATGTTCCCCAGGCTTCTAGCGGCAGCAGCTGCTCTTCTACGTGATCGCAGCAACAGGTAGCGGCGTCCGGCACGTTGGCGCAGGAGTTACCGCCAAACACAGACACAGTGGCCGTGGCAGAGATCACCGTACCTGTAAGATCCGAACCCGCAGATTCACTTCTCAAAGTAAGCACGTCCCCGACGTCCAGCATTATTCCGCTTGAATCCACCCCTGCCGTAAAGGGCCCCACTCCGCCATACGCAGTAATGTCGGTGGATGGTCGCACAGTGACTTCGGTGCTGTCAGCGGTCGCCACTATCATGACCTGAGACATATTGCGGTTGCCATCAACCGTGGTTGGCCATGAGGCAACAATGTAGGTGCCAGTGAGGCTCGTAATCGGGATCAGCAAGGAGGCATCGGTCGAAAAAATCTCCTGCCCGTATGGATTCCACTGGTAAGCGGTGATCGGTACATCACTTGTGAGTCGGTAGCCTGTTCCCAATCCAATGCCCTGGATGTCCACCTGGGAAGCGGGTTCGAGACATAATCCGCCGTCACAGGCCACATCGATCACCCGAAGATCTCCCGGAGCGAGAGTCAGCGTTATCAACTGCTGTCCCAGACCGTTTTCCAGTGTCACATTGGAGTCCTGGCTCTGCTGCGGATTGGATACAACCACTGAATAGTTTAGAGGATCTGCATCCGGAGACATGCCAGTGGAATCGTCCCAGTTATCCATATCTGCTACAAAGAACTCGCAACCCACCGAGGTGAGGGCTTGCGCCGCCTGGACACACGTTTCAGGTATTGGAGGTCCCTCATAATCAGTGTCGGTATCCGAATCCGTATCCGTATCTGCGTCAGTATCGGTGTCGGCATCGGAATCCGATTGTCCGTCTTCGCCCCTTCGGTCTGAGGAATTACAAGCAACAATTGACGCAAAAATTGTTAGTGCGGCCAACGCAAAAAAATACTTTTTCATCGTACTCCCCCGGTTGCGAGTCTATTGATGCTTATCATTCTAACACCATTCCAACGCGATAGACTCAATACTTGTTAACGACACAATACTTGTTAACGAGTAATATAGTTTCACGTTCACAACGAAAGGCAGGAAAATGAAGTACTTGATTTTGATGGTGCTGTTGACCGTGCTGGTTTTCGGCGGGTGCGGTGATGACGACAGCAGCAACAACGGCGGGGACTCCGACTCTGATACCGACACGGACTCGGATACGGACACGGATGCTGACACCGATACGGATACTGATACCGACACCGACTCAGATACGGATACCGACACGGACACAGACACCGATACAGACACCGATACAGACACCGATACGGATACCGATACCGGCGCAACGATCGTCTTCAGCGGAGCGGTGTATGGGTATGACGGCTCTCCGATTGCGGGCGTGCAAGTGTGCGTCTACGATGTCTCATCCTTGCCTTGCAGCAGCACCACCGTAACCGGCATATTCAGTCTGGACGTGCCGGCTGACACCCTCATCGCCCTGGAGCTGACCGCCACCGATTACGTAAACACGCTCTACTGGCACAGAACCGGAACGGCCGACGAGTCCCATGATCTCGATTTTTTCACCGAAACCGAGGTGGACACATTCGCCGCTGCGGGAGGAGACACCTACGATCCGACGAAAGCTGCACTGATCACCCATTTCGTCGATAGTACCAGTACAGCGCTCGCCGGTGTAACGTTCAGCCTGACTCCCTCCAGTGGTCATGGCCCGGTGTACATCAACAGTACGACCGGCATGCCCGACGTGGCGCTCACTCAATCCACAGTTGCGGGCCTCGGTTACTGGGCCAACGTCGACCCCGGGACCGGTGACGTTGCCGCAACGTATAGCGCCAGCCAGTGTGTTCCCTCGGGTGATGCCACCGCAGGTGCCCGGACAGTCGATCTCATCGCCGACACCTTCAGCGTACTCACCTTCATCTGTAACTGAAAACGGTTTTCCGGGACGGAGGGCGCAGCATGCTTACCGCTGTCAACTTAAGGCGGCGAAAAACAGAGATCTTTTTCGTCGAGCCCTTGAAGTGTCGCCTTGTCGCGGTGTGCGGGTTTTCAGTGTGCTGAGATCTGGAGCGGCAGGCGGTGGCAGACATTCTGAAACAATATC
>JAUVDV010000166.1 GCA_030595125.1 Deltaproteobacteria bacterium | reverse complement strand
TTACCACAGCGCGTAGATGGCATGTCTTTTCTCCATGCCAGATCTCAACGCCAAGAAGAGACTCGAACCCGCTCGTTGAAAAGTCAAAATTTTGGAGGGTTACCAAAGAAAACAACGCTTAAGTTGACAGCGGTAATACATGGATGCGCCCCTACTTCTTTCCGAATATCAGCGTGCTTCTGGCCTTTTTGGACAACCCCTTGGACAGGCGGCTGGTTTCCCTGGGATCGAATGAGGCGGGAGGGATGGTGGACAGCTGCCTCTTGAGCGCGTGGTCCATTGACTTGAACTGGGCACCAAAGCCGTTGGCCTCGCGATTGTCGCTCAGCCAGACGAGCTGGGATTTGCAATCGGCAGGTTGGGACAATCCATCCATGAACAGCTTCATCTGAACCGTTGCGCCAACGGAAACACGCTCCTCAGTCAGGACGAACAATCCTCCGTCGCAGATGTTCTGAGCCTTTGCCGAAGACCAGGAACCGCCGATTAGTAACTTGATGGGAAATTCCTCGTTTTTCCGCGGTCCTACCTTGCGCCGATCTCCCACCTTGCCGGCGCTGAATTCGAGGAGGAATTTTTTCAGGCCAAGGTGCTGTGGCGCGAACTCGAACCCGATACCCGACGGGAGGGTGGATTGCCAGGCCCTTGGGCGTCGGTGCCAGGCGACATTGCCTTTGATGGTCATGACATCCGAGAGACCCTCCAGGCTCAGGTTGATCTCCAGGGAGTCACCCAGGCCGTAGAATCTTTGTGTTTCGATGAAGAGGCCGCCGCCGGGTAGATCTTGTAAATATCCTTTGAGAAACTGCTCGGTACTGTATTTGACTACAATGGAGTCCGACACCATTTCAACGCCCTTTCTTTCCCCTGCATACTTATACTCCAAAGTCGCTGGACTTTCAACGCTGCGGGTCGCTGAACTTCTTCAGCCTCTCGTTCAGCTCGGCGTAGCGCCGGTTGTCCGGGTCCCTGGTCCACGCCCGACCCACAACGTCGACGCATCTCTCCATGAGACGCCGCGCCCAGTGCTCCCTGTATGGCGGATTTACAGATCCCGAGAACACCTCGACCGCGTCCGCAGCCCATGCGCATCCTTCTACAGTTTCAATATCCCCTCGCTTGTCGTGAGAAACCAGAGTGCGAACCTTTCCCATTCTCTCCCGCACCTGACGGGCGCACTCGATGGCTGCGGGGGTTCCGGTAGTCGGGAAGTCCTCCCAGATCCTTCGCTTCAACTCCAGAGCGCCTCTGGGGTCGGTCGCATCCATGGACTCGGCCTGCCGGCAGAGATCGAGCGCCTGCGCGTTGTCATCCGTGCGACAGCAGGGTACGAGAACGAACGCGAGCCACGGTATCAAAGAAACAATGAACCTCGCTGAAACCATGATCCGATTCTGGCAGAATGTGTTCGGTCGTGGAAGCGCCTATTGACCGAGTCATCCCATTGCCTACACTTGTGCTGCATGCAAGGACTGATAAATATAGTCAGGCTCGCCGTTCTGGCGCTGACGCTCCTTGTGCCCTTGTCAACTAACGCGGGTCCCGGGTCGATACCCGAGGGGTTCCAGGTGGTAGAGGCTCGGGGGTGCAGATTCGTGGTACGGCCGGCCAACTCCGAGGTGGTGCGGGAGCTCGTGACCACATGTACAGACGGGGCCGATAGAATATTCATGCAACTGGATGTCGCTCGTGACACATCTAATATGAGCCCCGCTCCCATCGAAGTCCGCATCGTCTCCGAACCGGCCGAGATGGCCCTGGTAGTACCCGAAGGAGCCGCTCCTCCCGCCTGGTCTCACGCGGTGGCCTATCCGGAATGGGACATGGTGGTGCTACCCCTGAGACACCGGGACGGACGACCAGTTGAGGATCTGGACATCGTTCTCGAGCATGAAATCTCGCATCTGGCTTTGCGGCTTGCCCTGCAGGGCAAGCCTGTGCCGCGTTGGTTTTCCGAAGGGATCGCGGTGATCCAGTCAGAAGGCACATCGCTGAACCGATCCAGCGTGTTGTGGTGGGCGGCCTTCACCGACTCGCTGAAGCCATTGAGAGAGATCGAGCGCTACCCGGAAAGTCACACAGCGGTGACCCTCGCATACGCGCAGGCTGCGGATTTCGTCGGATACCTTCTGCGGGAAGAGGGATGGTTCAGCGTGCGCGTGCTGTTGCGATACATGAGACGAGGAAGCACCTTCGAGGAGGCCTTCGAAAGCGCATACAGTCGTTCCGTGCCGCAAATGGAGAAACGCTGGCGCGAGCGGCTGACCGGAGGTTGGGGATGGGTCTCGCTGGTGACCGGCGCCGGGGCCATATGGGGAGCGATCACGTTGCTCTTCATCCTGGCCTATATCTCCACCAGAAGGCGGCAACGACAACGACTTGCGCAGATGGAAGAAGAGGAGGAGCCCATCGAGCGGCTGATCGGGGTCATTGAAAAACTGGAGGAACGGGCACCGGATCCCAGGCTCAGGAAGAACCTAACCACTACGACTGGCGCAAAGAAATCCGTGGTGGAGATTGACGGAAAGATCCACACACTACATTAAGGTGTCCGCCTGCCGCGACCGCGTCGCCTCCGCTTGCTGGACGAGGCGGGCCGACTCTTGTTTTGTTGCCGCCGGCCTGCGCTTCCGTCCTGACCACCCTTCCCCTTTGCGGCCAGGCTATGAATGGTCATCGGCGTGTACCCCGTGGTTCCCATGGATTGGGCGTATGCATCCGCCTGCTGTTGAGCGGCGGCGGGGCTGGGATCGCTGGCATCCTCGGATTCATCGGCCTTCTCGGGCTCGATGAGCTTCAGCTCGGTGAGCAGCTTCTCGTCGAGTTTCTCGTACCATGCATAGATGCCGAGTTCGATGACTTCCGTGAGAGTCTTTTCCGGGCTTTTTCCAATTTCGGCCTCGGAAATCTCCAGAAGATCGTCCAATATCATCGCAAGCCTTCCGGAGATCTCGAGAGACGGCATCGGCCGGTCCGCGCTGTATTCTGATGTGTTTCGCTTCGAACGTTGATCGAGGAGATGGAATAATTTGTGTTTGGTCATAGGCTCCTCCGGGCAACCCGGATTGTCAGTGACATCTTTTTTGCATACCTGTTGGTGCCGGTCCCTATACACAGGGTCTCGGCAACTGGATAAGGCCGTTGCAACCTAACGCACGCGACAGACAAAGGCAATGGTCTTTTGCTCTCACATCAAAGTGTCGCGCTGGCAGTGCCTTCACGGATTCCTGTATCCGGTGATCTTTTTTGGTAAAATAAAATGCGAATTCCATCATATGACTTGAGAGGCGACTCTCTCGTGGATTTCTTTGTAATAATGGCCTGGTATCAACAAAAACGGAGGGGCATATGAATAATCTTTTCTCTTATCTTCGGATTTCACTGGCAATGGTTATTTTGTTGTCATTCACAGGTTGTGGCAAGGAGACAAAGCACTTCGAAGTGGATGCTGGAACGGACACCGATACGGACACCGATACGGACACTGATACGGATACCGACACCGATACCGACACAGTCACGGACACCGACACGGATACCGACACGGACACCGACACCAACACGGATACCGACACAGTCACGGACACCGATACCGACACCGATACCGACACAGTCACGGACACCGATACGGACACTGATACTGATACGGATACCGACACCGATACGGACACCGACACGGACACCGATACGGACACCGATACCGGCCCGCCCTCCGATGTCACGGTCACGTCGCCCAACGGCGGGGAAATCCTACTCGAGGGCACAACGCACACCATCACCTGGACCAGTTCCGGTCTGACGCTGACGGTGGATATCTATTACTCGCCCGACAACGGTTCCACCTGGATACTCGTCGCGCCGGGCGAGGTCGATGACGGAAGCTATACCTGGACCGTGCCGTCGGGAGTGGATAGCGAACAATGCCTGGTATCGGTCGAGGAATCGGACGGTGATCCGGTGGACGTCTCCGACGCCGTGTTCATCATCTGGAACGGTGTCTGGAAAGTGGATCACGAGGCATCCGCAGGCGGAGACGGAAGAACCTGGGGTACGGCGTTCCAACATCCCTCGAGCGCCATGATGCCCGGCGGAGGCGAGGTGTGGGTCGCGGAAGGCACATACTCGGGTGGCTCGGTCAGCGCCGTTTACGTTCTTATGCTGCTGGATGACACGGAAGTATACGGAGGCTTCGAAGGACAAAGCGCATCGGTACCGGAGACGGACCGGGCCGATCGTAATCCAGATGTAAATATCACGATACTGGATGCACAGGGACTGGTGTCGCACGTCGTCGGCGGGGCGGACAACTGCGTGCTGGACGGCTTTCACATCAACGGTGGAACGGCGAGCTCCGCCGATCCTCACGACAGCGGCGGCGGGCTCTATTGCAATCTTGTTTCCGCGATGGAAGTGTCCAACTGCGTGTTCGAGGACAACTCGGCCGCGACAAACGGAGCGGGGGCCTACCTGGCCAGCAGCGACGTGATCTTTTCAAACACCTATTTTGACGGAAACTCGGCCGGAAACTGGGGCGGCGGGATCTACGTGTCCAGCAGCGGTATTACGAGCACGGTGGTTTCACTGGAAAATGTTGTCTTCTACGACAACACCGCCGTCGACGGCGGCGGGATACTGGTGGATTGGGGAGCATCCGTCGATATCGTCAACAGCACATTCGGCGGGAACACCGCTTCTTCTGCCGGGGGCGGGCTGAACCTGTTTAACGGGCAGGCGGTCATCGTGAACAGCATCTTCTTCGGGAACACGGCAATGTGGGATGAGGATCTGACAAACATGGGTCCCCCGAGTTTCCTCACGGTGTCGTATTCGGACATTCCTCTGGATATCACGTACACGGACGGTGGAGGTAACATCGAAGCCGATCCCCGTTTTGCAGACGCCGCGAACGGCGAT
>JAUVDV010000161.1 GCA_030595125.1 Deltaproteobacteria bacterium | reverse complement strand
CGGCGTTCCGGGGATGTAGTCTTCGAAATCTTGAATGTCGTCGATGATCCGGGCCTCGCCGGTGACGAACATCTCGCCCACGAAGCCCGTGCCGATGGGCATCTTGAGGCCTTCCACGTCGCCGTGATCGAGAGCCTTGCGAACGGTAAGGTTATCTCCATCTTCGGATGGAGTGAGGATGGCGACGGCGTCGAACCCCAGGGCCTTCTTTGCCATCTGGAGGATGGTCGTCAGCATCTCCTCTGGGTCCTCGATGGCGTTGAGAGAGCAAGCCGCTCTGTGGATCATCGTCAGGCGCCTGCTTCTTTCGGCAAGGTCGGTTCTCTGGCGGGTGGCGTAGACCGCAGACGCAACCTGGGAGGCGAGCGTTTCCAGAACCTCGACGTCCACCACTGTCAGGGTTTCGTCGCCTATGGACTCGGCAACCAGCACGCCCACGGCGTCGTCCTCGACTATCAGTGGCACGGCTATGTTCGATCGGGCGTTTTCGCAGCCGCTGACGTAATCGGGATCTGTAGTGACGTCCGGCACGAGCTGGGATGTGGCCGTGTTGTATGCGGTTCCGCTGATGGATCCTTCCACCGGGATCAACCGACCCTCGGTGCCCGCGTCGAACCCCGCAGATCTGGAGACCTTGAGATTGAGGCCGGACGGTTCGGGAAGCAGAAGTGCGATTTGTCCAAACCCGAGGATGTCTCGCGCCAGGGTAAGAATTCGGTCGAGCAGTGTGTCCAGGTCCGAGATGGACGTCAATTTGGTAGAGGTCTTCGCGAGCAATCCCAGTTTGGTCGAGAGTTGCTCGACCTCCTGTTTGGTTGCAGTGAGATCTTTCCTGATCCGGGCGCTGGTAATGGCGCTGGCCGCCTGATCGGCGAAGATTGTGGCGTGGAGCAGATCGGTTTCGTCGAATCTGTTGACCTCTCTGTGCTCCACGTTGAGTATTCCGATAACCTCGTCCTGGAAGAGGAGGGGAACCGCCATCTCCGATCGACAACCATCCAGGCCGGGTATGTAGTTCTGGATCTGTGTGACATCTTCAATAATGCAGGGCTTGCGTTCCTGCGCGACCTTCCCGGTCACGCCGGTTCCCCGGGCCACCGAGAGCCCGGTCACATCGCGATCGTAGCCCCTGGCCGTGACCACGACCATGTTCTCCTGCGTTTCGTCCCACATCATAATGGCTGACGTGTCGAGCCTGAGCGCCTCGTGAACCGATTCGACCACGCGTTCGAGAAGCTTGTCGAGTTCGTGTTCCTGGATGAGGGACTGTCCGACCTTTGCTATGGAGACGAGCTTGCGGGCGCGTTCCTCGAGGCTCGCCTGGAGTTGTATATTGCGAATGGCCGTGACGACCTGCTCGCCCAGGGTTACGAACATCGTCTGGTCCGCCGTGGTGAAGCGATGCTCGGCGCTTTCCATGTCGAGCACGCCGATGACGTCGTCGCCAGATCTCAGGGGGACCGCTATCTCCGAGAGCGCCCTGGGTACGCCGGCGATATACCTGGGATCGTTCACCGTCTCCGTGACGAGTTGGGGTTCGCGGCTTTGCAGTACGTGGCCGGTCACGCCCTGACCCGGGCCAGCCTTGAACCTCTTGACAACCTCCGGGTCGTATCCGCGAGAGGCGACGATGGACAGTGTTCCGTCTCGAGGGTTGCGCAGCAGTATCGCGGCGGTCTGGTTGTCGAAGATTGCGGTGACCAGATCGAAGACGTTTTCGTAGAGTTCGTCGAGATCGGTGACGCCGGTGAGTTTTTTTCCGGATTCGGCGAGCTTGGTCAGCTGGTCCAGCAGATGAATCATTCTTGAAGGCTTACTGACCCAGGGCCACGCAGCGCGTGTAGATGTTTGCCGAACTGGAAGTGTAGTGCACCTCCGCTGTCCCGAAGTGTACGGTCCAGGCCTCGATGGAAGAGAGTTGGGAGGTGGACCAGAAGCGCTGGAAGGTAGTGTTGGCCGCATCGACTGCCAGGGGTGCGATCTCGGGATCCCAGTACCAGCCTTCTGCGGAAGGTCCTCCCCCGGAGTCGCAGCCCATGCAATCTGCGGTCCAATCATCAGAAAAGGTGCTCCCCACCTGTACGGCGCATGCGCCCCCCGTCTCTGTTGCGGGACAACTCCGGATGAGTGTCCGCAGCTGGGTGATGGTGGGAGTTTTCCAGTCCTCACGTCCGTCAAGGGTGAGACTATTGCAGTAGTCGCAGGACTCCTGGTAGTTGGTCATGGTGCCCCACGGCTCATTTTGCCAGGTCAGATTGCTGTTGGAATCGTACCATGTGGCAGCAGGGCCCGCGTCCACACCGGCGTCTTCCCAGGCCTTGTCCTCTTTGCAACCCGCAGATGAAATGAAAGCCGCGCAGATGGCTATAATCGCAAACCGAGTTATCATTTTTGTCATGTCGATTCTCCCGCGTTTGTTTGTGGGTGAAAGCTTACATTACTATGTCGTCATCGACAATCGTCACTTTGTCTTCGCCCGGCCCCAGGATTCTTTGAGCGCCAGCAGCAGCGGCAGGGTTGTCAGGGCTCCTGCAAGACATGCCCCGATTCCGATGATGGCCATGATGCCGATGGAGCGCAGTCCCTGGTGATTGACGATGGTCATGCCGACGAATCCCACGCCGGTGGTGGAGGCGGCGATAAAGATGGCCACGCCGGTGGTCTTTAGCGATATCCGTAGAGATCCCGGACCGCGTTCAGTGTACGAGTGATACAGGTGTACCGACGCATCGATGCCCACCCCCAGCAACGTGGGCAAGACGAGCATGTTGTACAGCCCCACCCGGATGCCCAGCAGGGCCATGAGCCCGCCCGTCCACAGGAGTCCTACGACAAGCGGGAAAAAGACGAACAGGGCCTTGCGGATGGACCGCAGATCGATCAGCAAGAGGAGCAGGACGACCCCGGTTGCCACGACGGTCATCAGCATGCCGTCCTTTTGAACGGCGCGGACGACCTCTACCAGGATGAAGCTCGACGCCGACGGCCGGACCACGCCCTTGCCCGGGACCTTGATCTCTCCGTACTCGTCGTAGAAAGCGGCCATCTTGTCGACGTGCAGCTCGTCGATTCCCGGATCCAGGTAGACCATACGACCCACGGTCCCGTCCTTCTCTCGGAATTTGGCCAACACCCATTCGGGAAGATCGTCAATCCCGAACTCGGTGGCCACGGTCCAGTTCTGGATCTCCTCGAGCCTCGCGCGCACGCTCGCCTTGAGCTTCTTGAGCTTGAGCGCATCGTTTACGTACCCATGCAACTCGCCGAGCAACTTGATCTTCTGCGGCTGGTTGTCGGGGATGAACGAGAAGATTGAGTAAGACTTGCGCAGGGGCAGGGGATGAGAGATCTCGCCCTGGGCGATCTGGTCCAGGTGTCGTGTGAGTACGCGCGCGTCTTCCGGCGTGGGCATCAACGCCACCACCGGCGATGTTCCCTGTCCAAGGCTCTTGCCGTACCTGATTGTGGTGGACACGTTCTTGCCGCGAAGGTTGCGGAAATTGTACTCGAATTCGATTTTTGTCAGCCCCCAGACCCCCGCGCCTGCCAGTGCAACGATCAGGCCGAGGGCGATGCCCAGCTTGGCCCGGGACGTGGTGATCGGACGAAGCTCCTTTGCGGGATCTGATTCACGCTTTCGCCATGGCTTGGGAACCGAGACTTTTTCCATGGCCACCGCCATGGCCGGCAGGAGGAGGGTATACGCCGCCAGGCAAAGGATGATGCCCATCATGGCGATGATCCCGAACTCGGAGAAACCCTTGAACTTGGCCATGACCAGGACTGCCAGTGCACCGGCCGTGGTGAGACCTGCCGTGAGAATTGCCTTTCCGGTCTTGGTGAGCGCAAGTCGCAGCGACTCTTCCAGGCTCTTCTTCCTGGCGCGCTCGTCGAGGTATCGCATGGACATGTGAACGCCGAAGTCTATTCCCAGCCCCAGGAGGACCGCGAATATGAGGGCGGTCACCATGTTCAGCCTTCCGAGGGTGAGGGCGGTCAGTGACACGGTCCAGATGATCCCCACCACGAGTGGGATGAAGACGAGAGCAACGGATCGGACCCTCCGGAAATAGACCACGATGATGAGCAGAATCAGGCCCAGGGAAACACCGAGGGACGAGAAGATATCACCCAGGATGTTGTTGAATTCCCGATATCGGTTTCTGAACGCCCCTACCACTTCCGCCCGCATCTTGGAATTGCGTCGGGGGTTGTTCTCGTCGATGATCTTCTGGGTCTTCTCCACCAGTGAACGAGCGAAATTCATGTCGGTGGAGGGGCTTGTGGTGCGGGCCGTGGCGGTGAATACCGTACCGTTGGGATGGGCCAGGTAATCGCCCTTTTCGAATTTCTTCTCTTTTGTGTTTTCTTTTTTGTCGGAGTCTTTCGGCTGTTCCTTGATCAGGCCGCGGACTCCCTGCTTTTTCAGCCGGACCCGGTACTTCTCCATGATGTCGTCAAAAGAGATGTCCGGAGGCTTTTCGTCGTCGAGGGAGATGTAGAACGGGTTGGCGATCTTTTTTTCGTAGTTTACACGGTTCCTGGCGCGCTTGACTACGTCCTTGAGGTCAGGGACGTCCATGTAGAGAAGGAGCCGGTCGCGGAAGAAGTCCTTGTTCTCGTTGACAGTTACCCAGGTGATCTCCGGCATCGCCTTCAGGAGCGGAACCATGTCCTCGATGAAAGCGCGGTTATCATCGGGCACCGGCGACTCCACGGAAACAATCAAGTAGTCGGTGGCGCCGATGAACTTGCGGATCCGGTGAGATTCCACGACGCACGGCAGATCCTGCGGCAGGAGGGTGGTGAAGTTGGTGTCCAGCGAAAGCGGCTTGCAGACCACAAGCCACGTCCCGGAACCCACGGTGATGAGCAACACCGCAAGCAGAATGATCACGGGGTGAGCGATCACGAACCTGAGATATTTGGTTAGTAATTTTTCCATCGATACTCGGTCTCTGAGCGACATCCTACCATGCCGGATGGATCTTGGAACGCCTAGATCGTTCGGAAAAACGGCGGATAACGTTTGTCCTGCTCCGATGACGTCTGTCCGCCGTCGGATGCGACCAGGCAATGCTGGTCTGATGGGAAAGGAAGGTGACGATGCCGCCTTGAAATTCAGAAGAGTCGTCCAACGGGTGCAAATCCCGTCCGGCTAAAGCTGAGCCCGGCAGGCCGGTAGCCAGCCTTGCAGTGTCATCGGTAACGGTGGTGTTGACGCGTAGGTAGGCGAACGTGTGGGCCATGGCGTGACAGCCATCGAAAGGACAATCCCGGCAAAGCCCAAGGACTCGACGGTCCTGAAGGCAGCAGGGCCGTCACCGCGAGAGGGCGATGGGGGACGGCACGAAAGAGGGTAGGGGTCAGACCCTCCTACTTGTCCGAAGAGGGTAGGGGTCGTCCGAAGAGGGTAGGGGTCAGACCCTCCTGCAGGGTAGGGGTCAGAC
>JAUVDV010000065.1 GCA_030595125.1 Deltaproteobacteria bacterium | reverse complement strand
GCCAATGATCTTACCGCCGGTCTGTTTAGCACCTTGGGCGATCTTGATCTCTGTCATCTGACAAAACCGCATGGTCTTCTCATAACGAAGCGGATCAAACTTTCCGCTGTCGTCACGAACACCGTAGAGACCAGAACCGATCTGCAATGTAAGATCGGGCATGTCATTTGGTACTTCAGTTGGGAAGAGCTCTAAGGGTGCATCCCACTTGACACGAAAGAGTGCATGTGAAGCAGGATCGTAGATAAAGGTGTTCTCTGCTTTGTCATTTAACATCATCTTGCGATAATCCGTTATGAGCCTGATGACATACCCCAGGTGGAAGCCACGGAAGAGGAAGGCAAGCCTGTCATTCGGGTCACCGTCCCCGATCCGATTCTGGGTCAACGGCTTGAACTAGATGCCGATGTGCTTTCTCTGGCCGCCGCTGTCGTTCCCTCCGCAGGAACCAGTGACGTCGCCGGGTTGTTCAAGATAACCCTGGGGCAGGATGGCTTTTTCAAGGAAGCCCATGTCAAATTGAGGCCCGTCGAGTTCTCTGCAGATGGTGTCTTTCTCTGTGGAACGGCTCACTATCCCAAGCATATACAGGAAACCATCAACCAGGCCTATGGCGCTGCCGGACGCGCCCTGACGCTTCTCTCGCACGATACAGTGGTGGCCTCGGGTTCTGTTTGCGAGGTAAACGAGCACGATTGCATATCTTGCGGGGCGTGCATTACGGCCTGTTCGTACGATGCAATAGAGTTTGTTGATACGCCAAAAGGCAAGAAGGCCCGGGTCAATCCTGTTCTCTGCAAGGGAGACGGCGTCTGTAACGCAAAATGTCCAACAAATGCCATTGTGCTGAAACACTTTACCGATGAAGAGATCTTCAGCCAAATCGATGCTGCGACAGAAAAAACAGTTCATGTTTAACCGGGTGAAATATATAGGCGTAACCAATTGGGGAAGGAGGTAAACCAATGAGTACAGGTCTTGAATTCAGACCAAGAATATTGGGTTTTATTTGCCATTGGTGAGTATACGGTGCTGCAGATATGGCTGGAGTTTCCAGGCTACAGTATTCAAGTGAAATCAGGCTTCTTCGGGTCATGTGTTCCGGCAGAGTCGACCTTGAGTTTATCCTCAGGGCCTTCCTGAACGGACAGGACGGAGTACTTATCGGTGGGTGTAACTTGGATGAATGCAATTACACTACCCATGGTAATTACGATGCATTGAGCACTACGCACCTATGTAAAAAGTTAATGACACATATAGGCCTGAATCCGAAGCGGCTACGCATCGAATTCATGTCTGGTGGTGACGGAAATCTCCTGGCCGAAGTTGTTGATGATTTCACCAGGGAGATCAGGGAGTTGGGGCCGCTTGGCGAGACCGAAAAAATGAGTGTGGATGAATTGAAACTCAAACTCGAAGCGGCAAGAAAATTGGTCCCCTACATAAAGCTTGTGGAAAGAGAGCGGCTGAGAGTACCGATGAAATCGGAAGAAGAGTATACCAAATTTTGGAACAGCGACGAGGTAAACGAGTTATTCAATGACCTGATCGCAGACAAATTGGCAATAAGCCAGATCCTGTTGCACCTTGCGGAAAAACCGCTTTCAACTGGAGAAATCTCCAAAATCATGAGCCTGAACCCGTCCGAAGTATCAAAACACATGATCAGTTCATCACAGCAAGGATTGGTCAGGTACGACGAAAGTCGCAAGAGCTACGCGCTGGCCTGAGGCAAAAAAGAAAAATGGATATTGAGAGAATAGATCAGATAATTGACAGCCATCGGGGCGAGGCCAGTTCCCTCATTCAGATATTGCTCGAGATTCAGAGAGAGAATGGTTGGCTGCCCAGAGAAGCGCTGGATAGGGTACGCGAAAGATTGCAAGTTCCCGTCAGTCGGATACAGCATATCGTTACCTTTTATAAGGCTTTCAGTCTGGTTCCCAGGGGACGCCACCAGGTTCACATTTGCGTGGGTACTGCCTGCCATGTTCGAGGCGCGACCCGTATTCTCGACAAGGTAGAAGAGATAACCGGAATAAAGGCCGGCGAAACAGATCTGGATCTGAAGTTCAGCGTGGAAACAGTGGGTTGTGTCGGGTGCTGTGCTCTGGGGCCGGTTCTTGAAGTCGACGGAAAGACTCACGGCAAGATCACTCCGACAGAAACAGCGGCGGTATTGAAAAGCTACGAGTAGGGGATAATTATGGCGCGGATAAATTCGCCTGAAAAACTAGAGAAGGCAAGACAAGAGATATTGTCCAGAAGAAAGCCCGACGCGCCTTGTATTTCCATATGCGCGGGCGCCGGCTGTCTCGCCTTCGGCGCAAGTGAAGTCATAGACGCCTTCAAGGCAGAGGTTGAAAAACAAGGCCTGACGGTTGACGTGGATATCAAAAAAACCGGGTGCCCCGGATTCTGTGAGAGAGGGCCCGTGGTGGTCATTTTTCCCGAAGAAATATGTTACCTTCAGGTAAAGCCGCAAGACGTTCCCGAGATTGTTTCGCAAACAATAAAAGAAAAGAAAATTGTAGAGCGTCTGCTTTATGTTGATCCAACCACAGACGAAAAAGCAATTCACGAATCCGACATCCCGTTCTACAAGAATCAACAGCGAAATATAATTTGCGACAACATCAAGATTGATTCCAAAATCCTCGATGATTATCTGGCGATCGGCGGGTATGAAGCGCTGTCCAAGGTTCTCTTCCAGATGAGCGCGGATGACGTACTGGCTGAAGTCAAAGCGTCACAACTGAGAGGAAGGGGCGGCGCCGGTTTTCCCGTATGGAGAAAGTGGGAAGGAACCCGCAATTCTCCCGGCGAAATAAAATACCTGGTCGTCAACGCCGACGAGGGTGACCCCGGAGCATTCATGGACAGAGCTCTCCTCGAGGGAAACCCGCATTCTATCCTCGAGGGGTTGATCATCGGAGCCCATACAATCGGCTCAAATGAGGGCTATTTTTACGTTCGCCAGGAGTATCCCCTGGCAATGGAGAACCTGGGTATTGCCATCAGACAGGCCAAGGAATATGGCCTTCTCGGGAAAGACATCCTCGGTTCCGGTTTCGATTTCAATGTCGAGGTGCACCGGGGAGCCGGCGCCTTTGTTTGCGGCGAGGAGACAGCTCTTCTTCGATCTCTGGAAGGCAAGCCGGGCGAGCCGACGCCGAGGCCGCCATATCCGGCCGTCAAGGGACTCTGGGAAAAGCCGACTAATATCAACAATGTGGAAACATGGGCCAACATTCCCCTGATTATCAACAAGGGAGGCGCTGCCTTTGCCTCAACCGGCACCGAAGGAAGCAAGGGCACCAAGATCTTCTCCCTGGTCGGCAAGATAACCAATACCGGCCTTGTGGAAGTGCCGATGGGCATCACCCTGAATGACATTATCTACAAGATTGGCGGTGGAATCCCGGGAGGCAAGAAGTTCAAGGCAGTGCAAACCGGAGGGCCGTCCGGAGGATGTATCCCCGCAGAACAGCTGAACCTGGAAGTCGGTTTCGATGAACTTACCAAGGCAGGCTCAATGATGGGGTCGGGGGGCATGATCGTACTGGACGAAGATACCTGCATGGTCGATGTCGCCAGGTACTTCATCGACTTCCTCACCGAGGAATCGTGCGGAAAATGTGTCCCGTGCCGTGAAGGCCTGAGACAAATGCACACAATCCTCACCAGGATCACCAGGGGAGAGGGAAGAGAGGGCGACATCGAGCTTCTGGAGGTGCTTGCCGAGACGGCCAAAGAAGCCTCTCTTTGCGCTCTGGGCAAGAGCGCCCCAAACCCGTTCTTGAGCACGTTGCGCTACTTCAGAGATGAGTATGATGCACACATCAAGGAAAAGAGGTGCCCGGCATTATCCTGCAAGGAATTGATTTCGTACTACATTGAACCTGACAAATGCCAGGCCTGTATGATTTGCCTCAAGAAGTGCCCCGTCGATGCGATCGAAGGCGGCAAGAAAAAGATACACGTTATCATTCAGGAGAAATGCACAAATTGCGGAGAGTGCTTTGAAGCTTGCCCCTCCAAATTTGGCGCAATAAAGAAGCTATCGGGCGAACCTGTTCCACCTCCTATCCCCGAAGCAGAAAGAACTTTCGTTAAAAAGAGCAAAGAAAAATGAGTGAAGTCATTTTACAGATCGACGGAAAAGAAGTTTCTGCAACGGAGGGAATGACAGTCCTTCAGGCAGCCCGGAGTGCGGGGATCTTTATACCAACACTCTGTTATCACGAAAAACTGGAGCCGTTTGCCGGATGTCGGTTGTGCATCGTGGAAGCGGAGGCCTCCGGCGAGTCGAGGCTCATTGTCTCCTGCGTTTCAGCGGTAGAAAAAGATCTGGTGATCAAGACCAGGTCCGAGAGGGTCGACAGAATTCGTAAAACCCTGCTGGAGCTATTGCTGGCTCATGCGCCGGATTCCCCGAAATTGCAGGATCTGGCGGTGGAGTATGGGGCAGACAAGAATCGTTTTGAAAAAGACGCCTCATTTTGCGTTCATTGCGGGCTGTGTGTCAGATACTGCGCCGAGGTCGTGAAGAAGAACGCCGTTGGATTTGTGGGCAGAGGAACAAAGAAAGAAATATGTTTCGTCCCGGAGATCGCATCTGTGGAGTGCAATGACTGCAAGGAATGCTTTCCACTCTGCCCGACATCCTATCTCCAGGCAGCTTTCGTCTTGACCGAAGCCCTCGCGTTTCCAAACACTTCTTCCGAACCCGACTCAGAGTAATAGCCACTGTCCCGCAGCATGAATGCTGCGGCAACGATGCGCTTCCGCGCAAGCCCTCCGGGCTTGGCCGGTAGGTCATCCTGACCACGCCCTCATCAGGGCGCGGCGCGAATGCCGGATCGTCAACTCCCAAGACTGCGGCTCATACGAACTCGGCAGAATCCGGATGAACCTTTCTGATCCTGGTCAGCCTGGACGACAGGGTGGTGGGTTTCATTCCCAGAAGCTCGGCGGCCCCGCCGGGCCCGTAGATTTTCCCGGAGGTGCGCACGAGCGCCGCCCGAATGTTGTCTTCCTCCAGCCGCCCGATCTCCGCCATGGTCAGGATCCGTACCGGACCGTCGTCCGAACGCGGCGTTTGCGCACCCGCATGCTCTCGCCCTGCTCCGTTCGAATACCCGGAAGTGTTGAACTCCAATTTGCCGTCCCGGGTCGTTATCATGGCGCGCTCGATCACGTTTCGAAGCTCTCGAGCGTTGCCCGGCCATTCATAATCCATGAGCCGGCGCAGTCCTTCACGAGGGAGATCAAAGCCCTTCTTGTTCATCTTGCGCTGCGCTACCGCGATGAAATGTGCGGCCAGCGCGGGAATATCGTCGGGCCTCTCCCTCAGAGGCGCGACCATCACGGGAAAGACCGCGAGCCGGTAGTAGAGATCTCGCCTGAACCGCCCCTCCCTGACCTCGCGCTCCAGATCGCGATTGGACGCGGCTATGATTCTCACATCCACTCTTCGCGTCACCTCATCACCCACTCGTTCAAAACTGCCCTCCTGCAACACGCGAAGCAGCCGACTCTGCAACTCCAGCGGGATCTCGCCAACCTCATCCAGAAACAGGGTCCCCTCGTCGGCCAGCTCGAACCGCCCTGCCCTGTCCTTGACGGCCCCGGTGAACGAGCCCTTCACGTGTCCGAAGAACTCGCTCTCCCAGAGATCGGGCACAATGGCGGCGCAGTTGACCTTGATCATCGGCCTGTCTCTTCTCAGGCTGTTTCCGTGAATCTCCCTGGCCACCAGCTCCTTGCCCGTTCCGGTTTCACCCAGCACGAGCACGCTCGCGTCGGTGGGCGCGACCAGCTCGATCTGTTGCCTCACCTTGGCGAGCGCGTCGCTCTGACCAATCAATCGATCGAACGCTGACGCCTCACGAACCTCCTCCCGGAGATAGGCGTTTTCGAGTTCGAGCCTGCTCTTCAGACGCCCGATCTCGTCGAAGGCCTGGGCATTGGAGATCGCGGCAGCGGCCTGATCAGCCACAAGGCGCAACCAACTGCGGCTCTCGGTAGTAATAGGAAACGGGATCTTCAGGTATACCGCGATTGCACCGAGCACCTCGCCACGGTGAACAAGGGGCAGGCAGGAAAACCCCTTGACGTTGTCTTTGCCCAGCATCTCCAGGTCCGGAAGATCGGCTGGCGCCTTCGCGAGATCCGGAAAACGCTGCGGCTGCCCGGTGGAAGCCACCTTGCCGATGAGGTCGTGCCCGAGAGGTATCCTGGAATGCGCGCCCTCGGTGCTTCGAAGCATGTCCGACTTGCCCGGCAGGTTGCCCGCGCTGGCGACCAGGTGCAGGCACGACTGTCGGTCGAAACATTCGTCGAAAAATGCGCACGCAGCGCAGTTGTCCGAGGGGAGAACGAGCCAGATCCTCGCAAGACTCAAATGAGGTCTCTGGGCAAAACGCCGCACGATCAGCGCGAGCAGGTTTTCGAGAGATCTCTCCTGCGGCATCTCGACAAGCAGATCCATCAGGCTCTCGAACTCGGGTTCATATGATTTTGAGACCGGCATGGCGCCATTGTACAACTAATCCTCGTTGAACAATCACGTTTTTTCGTTTTTACAACTATTTTCCGTTGCCGAAAACCCTGTCCAGGTTGTTCCCAAAACCGTTGCATTTCAGGAGTTTACAGATCCACCAACAACGGCATGATATCTGCTGGGAAAACTATCGTTGTTCAATTTGGAGAAGGAGACCAAAATAATGACCCGTACAGGCAAACATATTGCAGCGATGGCTCTGGTATCGGGACTATTCGCGTTGGCGGCCGGGCAGGTGCTCGCGGATCTCTCGGTGGGCGACGATGCGACCCTGTTCCAGAGCATCAACGAGGACATGGATCCGGTGGACATGGCTGACATGATTGACGGCAAGCCGCTGGTGCTGGTTGTCAGTTCGGCCTCGTGACAACCTGGTTATCTCAACTTCCAGGTACTGGAAGACTCTTACCAGGCATACAAGGACAGCGTTAACTACGTGTGGGTATACGGCTGGGAGGCGCACCCCTCTGAGGATCCGTTCCCGGGCACGGAATCAGTCGACCTCGGCTGGGACCATCCGTATTCGAACACCATCTCCATGGAGGAGCGGGCCCAGCGGGCAAAGTGGCTGAAGACGGACCCGGAGCCGGACCTGGAGATCCCCGCGATGATCGACTACATCAACGATTCGCCAAACGCGAACAACGCCATCAAGTACGCGTATCTGGGCGGCGGCTACTACTCCGGATTCGTCATCGATTGCGACGGAAAGGTAATCAAGAAGGTGGACTGGGGATGGTACGACGAGGGAACCGACTGGATGACCCTGCCCCTCGAACACATCGACGTGCTCCACAGTTTTCTGGACGACTACCTCGACGATCCACCGGAGTGCTTCGTTCCGCCCGTCGGGGACACGGACACCGATGCCGACGCAGGCAGCGACAGCGGCTCCATCGATGATGCAGGCGGAAACGAGTCCTGCGGTTGCTCGACAGTGGGCTCTTCGTCGACAGGGTTGGCCCGGCTGCTTCTGTCACTATTCGATTAGGAGGAACGATGTTTTTCAGATGGACGCACATTGGAACGGCGCTCGCGGTGTTGTTGCTCGGCGTGGCTTGCGGAGACGACAACGACGTCCCGGGCGATACCGATTCGGGCACGGACGGAGATACCGACGGAGACACGGACACTGACACGGACAGCGACACGGATAGTGACACGGACTCGGACGGAGATCCGGCCCATCCGGTGGACGACTCTCACCCCGGCTGGATGAACCCGGGCTGCTGGAACGATTGCCACTCCGAAGATCCACCGAGTCACGCGGCCAATCTCCCCCCGGCCCTCTGCGTCGCGTGTCACGGCACGAACGGCGCGCCTGTCTGGCCCGAAATCCCCGCACACGACTCTCCGTCCGGTTGCGATTGCCACACCGGGGATCTCGCGGGATCCGGCCACCTACCCGCGGAACAGTTTGCGGATCAATCGGACTGCGAGTCCTGCCACTCGTTGTAAACCAACCTACTTGACGGCTTTCATTACCCCATACAAACTCCCTCTCATGTCGAACATACAAGAGCTCTTGAGGAAGCTGCCGAAGATCGATGCCCTGCTCGAGGGCGAAGACGCTGCTCGCCACATCAAGATACTGGGCAGAGCGGCGGTGGTCGATATCTGCCGCAAGGCCGTCGAGGACGCCAAATCCCTGGCCGTCGACAAGGGCGAGGCTCCGGATATTTCGCGGATCGAGAAGAACATCGCCATCGCCTGTCGCTCCAGGCGGTCGGATATCCTCGGCCGGGTGATAAACGGAACCGGCGTCATGCTCCATACCAACATGGGCCGCGCGCCCCTGGGAAAAAAGTTGTTCGAGGAGATCTCACAGGCGATCAGCGGTTACTGCAACCTGGAGATAAACGTGCTGGAGCGAAAGCGCGGCATCCGGGGTCCCGCAGTTTCGAGCCTGCTCGCACAGGCATGCGGCAGCGAGGACGCTATCGTCGTCAACAACAACGCGGCGGCGATGTTCCTCATCCTGCGCGAGTTCGCCGCGGGCAAGAACGTCGTCATCTCCAGGGGAGAGCTGGTGCAGATCGGCGGAGGGTTTCGTATCCCGGACATACTCGAGAGCTCCGGAGCGACCTTGCGCGAGGTGGGCACGACAAACATCACGTCCATCGATGATTTCACTCGCGCACTGGACGCGGACACCGGACTGATCCTCAAGGTCCACCACTCCAACTTCAAGATGGAGGGCTTCGTACAGGTACCCGGGGTCAAGGAACTCGCGCAGATCAGGAGGGACGGCGTCCTGATTGTCAGCGATCTCGGCACCGGGAACCTGGTCAGGACCATCTCGGAAAAACCCGTGAGCGAGCCCACTCCGATGGACATGCTCAAAGCCGGCGCCGATCTCGTGTGTTTCTCCTGCGACAAGCTGCTCGGCGGAATCCAGGGCGGTGTCATCGCGGGGAGCGCCGAGTTGATCGTGCGCCTGAAGAAGAACCCGGCGATGCGGGTTCTGAGGGTTGGAAAGATCACGTACGCGGCGCTGCAGGTGGTCTTGCGCCATCACCTCGCCGGCGAGCACGAGGCGGTTGCGCTGTGGGGAATGGCCGCCGCCGATCGCGCAGGCGTCGCAAAACGCGCACAGGATTTTATGCAAAACCACTCACTCGATCCGTCGCGCTTCGCGGTGGTTGACTCGATGGCCACGTTCGGCGGAGGCTCGACACCGGGGGAGGAGATCCCCTCGGCCGCAATCAGGATCACATCCGACAAGACCCCCGACAAAGTTGCCCGATGGTTCCAGAATGAAGAGCCCCCCGTCGTTGGAACGGTAAAGGAAGGCGCCTTTCAGGTAGACTTCCGCACGGTCCTTCCCGAAGACGAGGAGCCTCTTGCCGTAGCACTGAAACGGTTCTCAACAGGCAGTTGATCCGCCGGCTCTTCCACCAGGGCCGGGGAAATCAGTTCCAGTCCGATTTATTCGTTTATTTGCACATAGCCCGCACAATGATGTGTCATCCGCCGTCGCGCAAAAAAAGCGCCATTAGCGAAAGCAGGTCTTCGCGGTACATCGGGTCTTTCTCCGAAAACTCGCCTTGCCGCCCGACGGGATCGAAGTTAAAAAAAACCTCGGTCTGAATGCCGTCTTTTTCGGGGAACAGTTTGGTGGCAACCCAATTGCCCCGACCGCCGTAACCGCCCCCAGGCAATTTCCCAACGTTATTGCCCAGGACTGCGATCGAGAACCTGTGCAACCTGAGCTTGTCGCCTTGCTTGGCCTGCGGGACCGGCGTGTGAAAAGCCCGGGCGAAGCGCTCGACAATTTTTTTTCCGGTGGCCGAGTCTTCGACCGCAATAAAACCTTTGCCGAACGAAAAGCCGGACTTGTTGGAAGAACCGCTTTCAATTCCAACCAGAAAAGGAATCCCGCCCAATAAGCGGCAATCGAGCACGGTCCACTGGCCACCGGCTGCGTGCCAGGGTGCCTGCTTGGCTGGGACGCGGTTTTTGTGCACCTTATCAATCGTGAATGTCAGCTTGCCCCAGGGCGCGGCATTCTCTCCCAGGTGTACTTGAACTTGACTGCCCTCCCCGCCTATTTGATCAGCTTTGCTCGAAACCAGCTTTTTGTCCTGGTCGACTTTTTCCCGCTCGGGGTCGGAACGCGAACAATTAGCGGCCACCAGGCACAAACAGATCGGATACAGAATCCAGGTTGAGACGTTGGATCTACGAAACGCTTCGGAAAGGGTGGACTTCTTGTCGGTTTCCATTGGCTCAACCTCTCTTCAGCACCTGTTTCAACTGGGATAAGTCCTCCTTGTCGAACTCCCGGGTCGCGAGGAGCACCACAAAGAATATCACCACCACCGCGACGCACTCTGCCAGGGTAACCACCTTGCTCATGACCGGCATGAAGTGTCCCGCGCCGATGCCGACACCCGCCGCTACCGCCACTCTCAATATGCTGAGCCACGGCCAGAACGTGCCGAACTTCCGATGAACCATTACCCCGCACACCAGTAGCGCCGAGAACATACCGATGGTCGTGCCCGTCGCCGCAGCCGGCAAAACCCCTGGGCCGGAGCCGGCGAGGGTAACCAGCGTGAAAACCGAAACGATCATCACTACAGTCCCGACCAGCACTACCGCCATGGCCCGCCACGGATGTCCCGCGCCGTTGAGGATGGAATTTCCGACCACCATCAGCCCGAAGGCGCATATCCCTATCGACAGGATTCGGAGCGCCGGAGCGCCGACCCCGTACTCGGGTTCGAACACGAGCGCCATGGCCTGTTCGGGAAGAGCCGCAAAGACCGTGGCCAGGGCCACCACCAGCACAGCGGTGAATCGCAGGGTCTTGCGAACGTATACCCGGGCCTTCTCGTGGTCATTCATTGTTGTGACTCTGGAGATGAGGGGGAAGATGACGAACGCAATTGAGATGACCCCCTGGTACGGAATGAAGGCGAGCCTCTGAACGGCGTTGTACTGCCCGGATATGGCCAGATCGGGCACGAGCCCGGAGAGCACGTACAGATCGAGCATCATGACCAGGTTGAGGACGAACGTGTAGAGAATGAGGATCCAGGCGAACCCCAGGTAACGCTTCGCGGGGAAATGCTCCCCCCCCCTGACCCGTGACGCGAACCCAGCCAGAACCGCAATGACGCAGGCGGCTATCAGGAACCCCAGGACAGTGCCGAGGACCTCGAAGCCCGCAACGACGAACCCGATGATGAGAGTCGTCTTGAGGGTGGCGTAGACCACGTCGAAGAGCGCCTGACGGTTGAAACGGCGAAGGCCGTTGAATGAACCGATGAACACCGCGTAGCACGAGTAGGCGACGATGACCCCGGCGCTCAACCTCATGAGGTTGGCCAGTTCGGGGGCCTCGAACCAGTAGTGCGCCAGCAAGCCTGCGACACCGGCGTACGCGGCCCCGAGGAGGACACCGATGCACCCCTGCACCAGGAGCGCCGTCTTGCGAATCGCGCCCGCCTGGGACTCATCGGCGCTGGTGAACTTGGAGACCGACTGTATTGTCCCGGTGATGATGCCGTTGTTGAGAAAGGAGACACCGGTGAAGACGATACCGTAGGCCCCGAAGAGAGCCAGCCCCTTCTCGTCGTCTCCGCCCGCGGACCACTTGAACACCCTGGGCAAGATGAATATGAGCGCCCACCCCGTGAGCATGAACCAGACTTTGGCGAAGGTAATGTATATCACCCCGCGCCCCGCAGTTCTTACAACCGATTTTTCCTGTCCGGTCTCACTCATGCGGTGGACCCTACGAACATGAGCCCTCGCACGTCAAGAGCGAAAAATGAACATCTCGTAACACCACACCCTCTCATTTTCTGCTAAACTCGAAGAAAGGAGAAATAAGATGAAAGTAAGATTTTTATTGGGGAGTCTTCTTACACTTCTGCTCGTCGTGTTGACGGCCGGCGGATGCGATAACGTCGACAGCGGAACCGGTACCGACGGCGATACGGATACCGACGGCGATACGGATACCGACGGCGATACGGATTCGGACACGGATACCGATACCGACAGCGATACGGATTCGGACACCGACAGCGACACCGACAGCGACACCGACTCGGACACCGACACGGACACCGATACGGATACGGGCACCGATACGGATGCGTGCGCCAGCGTGGGGGGCACTTGCACCAACGAGTTGTGGATGTACTGCCCGGTGGGCGAGGAGCCGTATGGGAATCTTGAGCCTTTCGAGTGCGGTGGCTATTGCTGCGTAACCGCTCCGACCGGATACACCTGCACCGAGGCTTCGGAATACAACTGCATTGAGGGAACCACCTGCCCAACCTGCTGGATGCCCGACGAGAGCAGCTTCACATGCGAGCCCGGACGGGTGTGCTGCTATTACGCCTGCGACTGATCTTTTCTTTGAGACAGCCGAATTTCGGCCCAGTCAGCTGAAGAGAGCGGGCCTACATTGAAAGTATGAGAACCAAACGAGCCAGACGCGCCAACGCAGGAAACGTGGTGGTGTAAGATGCAAAGCTACTACTGGTGGATCAAGTACGTCCCCCCGCAGCTGCGCAGAGTATTCGTCAAAGGCGCCCCCGGTGAGATCGACAAGCTCGACCCTGCCGAGCGTCGCCAGAGAGAGCTGGCCGCGGGTGCCAAGGCTTCATCCCAGCGCTCCGCCATTGTGATTCGTGCTCGAAGGGTATCGGTGCTCTGGAGCATCCTGGCTATTGTGTTGCTAGTGTCGGTGTTCGTGGGCTTCCTCGTTTGGATCGACTACCGAGAAACGAATTACGAAAAGTGGGGTCGCCTGCTTCACCCCCACCGTGATCCCATACGAAACGTTTCGGTGCTGTACACGTACTTGCTGTCGCTGGTCGTGTTGTTTCTACCGACATTGATCGCAATGATCACGACCCTTGCGCACAGTTACGCCGGAGCGTTTCGTGCAGCGATGGTCGCAGTGGTCCTCGCGCTCGTGATGTTGTTCGTTGACTTCCTGATGTTGCTCAGCGATACGAAAGGGTTTTCAGGGCTCGGAACCTGGGCCAGCGTCTTCACCACCGTTCACATAGGGTTCTTAATCTTGACGGCATTGCTGGCACGGGCTTCCAGAAACGTGAAGATCTGGTCCGACGCGGAAAGCGATGATGATGGCCTCCGAAAAATGGTGCCCCGAAAAAAGTGACTGGCACCGCTCTGCGGGGTGACTGCACCGTTCGGGGGTGACGTTCCAACGGCTCACCTGTTGCGATGATAACGTATCGCTCTTGTCACTCGGTAGTCGTGATTTCTTTGTGGAACGTGATCTCTCCACTCAACTGCTTCATCTCGCCTTCGATCAAATATAGTTCCAAAATATATCTGACTTTCACATTGTCCTGCTTGCCAGGATCGATAGGAAGATCCCAGAAGGCAATGCTATAACTATCAACAATCACATTTTCGAATTCATTGATTATTAGTTTCCGTTTCTCCGTGAACAGTGCTTCTTCTCTTGGGTTGTGCGTACCAGCACTGCTGTGGCCATTCTCTACATTTGTGCGGCTGGGCGATACAAAGACATCTTTCATGTTTTGCTGAAGCACATCACGCGCGGATCCATCGATGATGACTTCGCACTCCTTGAACTCGATTTCCTGTATCCGCTTGTTTTCGAACTCCATCTCAATAGAGAGAAAATACGGCGAAGAGTAATGTGTCGCTATCGTGTTCGGGAATTTGTAACGAGTTTCACCATTCGGCGACTCGCTGATTTCCACTTCTACAGACATCAACCCATCAATCTTCTCGATATTGTCTACCGACAGATACTCGGTCCGCGTTGTGATCGACTTGACGATATCTGATGGTCCCTCCTCGTTGAACGGCACAAAGGCCAACGTGAAACCGACCAGACCAGTCAGTGATACCGCCAGAACCAGCGCCGTCGGCACCACACTGGTTTTCGAAGCTGCTACTCTCCTGTGCTTCCGTATTCTTGCGATTCTCCAGATCAGTAAAAAGATACCGATGAGAATGGTAATAATGAGCCATGGAACTCCAACTATACCGACAACGAGACCTAGCACTGCAATCGCCGTTCCCCACATCATCAACGGTATTACCACGAGATATGTCAGGGTCTTCAAGACGATTCTTAGCGGCTTATTGTTGATTCTCTTGTGAATATCGAACTTGGCGAAGAAGAGATGGCTGTAAATGACCGCAGCGATGAGAGCGTAGGGAGCTAGAATGAATATGATTGCTGCCATGGCCTTCTAGCCCCCCAGTTTGTGCACATCCGCATTATGATATGCCATTCTTGCCATAATGATTCCCGGACGACAAAGTTGCCCCTCCTGAAAATATTGTATCGTAAGATGAGATGAGTGACAGCCGAATTTTCGGAATTTTCGGCATGGGAAAAGTGACTGGCACCACTCCGGGGCGGGATAACACCTTGAAATGAATAAAGAATAAAAGTGACTGGCACCGTTATGGGCTATTTATTGGTCTCCTCATTACAACGCCCCACTCTATAACGGTGAACCCAGTGCGTTTGAATACGACAGGTTCCGGCTCTGTTATCGTTGTACATGAATCGACTCTGTCAATCGCAAGCCATAGCCTGAGTATGCTATCCGGCTCCGGATCGATAACTATTTCCACTTGTTGATCAACTGTTTCGTTGTACTGAGGATATATCAGGTAACAAGGAGAATATGGCAGGTGAGTTGTCCAGTATTCCAAGAAATCATCCGTCTCTCTCTGGCTCAGGCCCAATGTGGGTAAAATGTTGTCAAACCAAGAAAATATTTCATCTGATCCAACTGCCCAGCCAAACTCCATTTGAAAATCCCAGGATACTCTGGCGGAATAGAACAGAAAATCGTATTGGTCATCAAGCCTGCCGCTCGTTTCTGCCCACACAGTCCATCCATCACCATAAAGCGGTTCGGATTCCATCAGCCAGGCACCCTTCGTGGGCACAAGGGTCACTGCCACCTCTTGAGCCTCTTCGGGATAGAGATAAATATAGGGAGCGCCAGCGTCTACAGGCTCAGGTTCAGGCTGATCTTCGTCATCACATCCCATAAAACCGAAGCACAAACTCAAACAGATCATCAATATAGATTCTCTTTTAATCATTCCCCCTCCTGAAGATATTGTATCGCAAGATGAGATGAGTGACAGCCGAATTTTCGGCTCAGGCAGTGAAAGAGTACCTCCAAATAAAAGTGACTGGCACCATTCCAGGATGCTGGCTAAAAACTCTCGGCCATCATCTCCAGGTCGTCGGCCATCGCTGCCGCAGCGGGTTCTCCGCTGAACTCGAATTCGGCCCGGTAGCGCTTTGCCTGGGCCTTGAGGTTTTCCTTTGCCACGGCGCCGGCCTGTGCAAACTCCACGAGATCTTCGGGAGGCAAACACTGAGAGAGCCGTACGAATACCTCCACGAGCAGCTCGCCCTCGGCCTTCAGGTTTTCGACCTCCCCGAGGAACAGTCGCGCCTCGAACACAGCGACCTGGGCCCGGGCCTGCACGGGGGAGCACTCGACCCGGTCCGACACCTGGCGGTTGATCACTATCGATTCGCGATAACGGCCGTCGTCGAAGTAGGCGGTGCCCAGCCGTTCGAGCATATCGTTGATCCGGCCTTCGTCGATCCGCTCGAAGAATGCCAGCGCCTTTTCCGGGACCCCCACGTGAACGTAGGCCCGCACCAGGTCCTTGAGCGCCTCTTCCCGCAGCGTATTCCCGGCCTGGCCGCCCAGATCTTGCGCCGCGCTCGCCGCGTTGACGAATGACTCCAGCGATTTTTGATGCTCACCCTTGTTGAGCCAGCACCAGCCCAGCTTGAAGTGGGCCATCGGCGTCGCGTCCGAATTCTCGAATGCGAGCACCTTCTCGTACAGTTTGATGGCCTCGTCGATCTTCTCCTCTTTGAAGAAGTGGTCGGCGAACGCCAGGTAGCCGTGAGGCACGTAGGGGCTTGCCGGGTGCTCGGCGAGCAGGGTGCGGATATGACGCAACGCCACGTCGGGGCGATCCCGGTCGAGCAAGGTGAACCCCAGGATGTACAGGGCCTCGTCGCGGCGGGAGTAATCCGGGAAGTCGCGGGCGATGCGGCCGAGCAGCTTGAGCTCTTCATCAAGCATATCCCGGGCCAGTCGTTCCAGCTCGGGTTCCCGCGTGAGCGCCATGCCCCGAGTCCGTTCGGCCAGGTCGGCGAGTTCCATGGTGAGTTGGGCCTGTTCGTTCGGATCCCTCGCCTCCTCCAGCAGCATGACAAGCCGCTCGCGTTGGGCTCGGTACCCGAAGTGATCCACGGTATCCGACTGCGATCCCACCCGCGCAACTGGCGGGACGAAGTACTTGCTGGATTTCGCGCTCTTGCGCGGTCGATCTGCGCCGGCGCAACCCACGGCCGCCACCAGGATCACGATCAACGCCACCAGTCGTTTTTTGCTTATTCGTCGCATCACACAATGTTGGACATCTTCGACGTACAAATGTTCTAACGATCCACGAGATCTCAAAATAACGTTTTTCGACCTCTTTCCCGGTTGTTTTGAGTCATGATATAAAGAGAAAGCGAGGTTCGAACATGAGTTTTACATCCAGATCAGGTTTGATTTTTGCCCTGGCAACGCTCCTGTTCGCAGGTGAGGTTGTGGCCCAGAGCTGGCCACTGGATTCGGAGTGGATTCCCATCACCGTGGGAGGGTTGGGCGTATCGGATCCTTGCGATGACTCACAAGGGTCCAGGGACCTCGTTGGAACCAATGCGGATCCCGCAGCGTTTATCTATTTCGATTTCACCACGTCTGGACCCATGCCGGACTACATGTTTGTGAGAATGCGGGTCGATGACGATCCCTCTCAGTCCGGTGGGCTGGCCCCCTTCGGCTGGGCGGTTGAGTTCGACACCGACTCTGACCTCGATAATTACGAGTACATCGCCATGGCCAACGGCATTATTAACCCGGACATGGTTACCCTCGAAAAAAACACCGTGCAATCCTCATTGGGGGACCCTTCGGATACCGCCGAGGTGACACTGGGTTCGTGGTTATGGTCCGACAACGGCAGGATCATGAACGCTACATCCAATCTGTGCGGCACGCCGGACTTCTTCATCGACTTTTTCTTCCCCATGCAGCTGCTCTACGATGACGGGCTGGCGCTCGGCTCTTCCCTTGTGTTGATCTTCGGCAGCTCGCAGAACGCACACTCCATCACCGACGACATCATCGATAACGATGGCGGCTCGGATCCCTTCACCCTCCCGGAAGGGGCCTCCGATCCCATAAGTCTGGGCGACCCGGACTCGGACGGAGACGGGGACGGGATCCCCGATGACGATGACAACTGCCCGGATGTGTACAACCCGGGTCAGGAAGACTCGGACGGTGACGGTATCGGGGACGCGTGCGACGATGACGGTGATGGTGACGGTGATATTGACGGTGATGATGACGGTGATGGGATTTCAGACTCCGTCGACAACTGCCCGGGTGTTCACAACCCGGGTCAGGAAGACGCGGACGGTGACGGCATTGGGGACGCGTGCGATTCCTCGTCCGGTGTGGTTGGAGCGTCAGGATCAGGCGCGCTGCCCGGGTGCTCGATTGGCGGAAGTCCGGGGAGGGAGACTCGTGGAGTCGGCCTCCTTAGTGTGGTGATCTCTTTACTGGGGTCCCTTATATGAGGTGGTTACCGCCGCTCATAGCGGCCATGGCCTTGCTCGCATTTGTCACCGGAGCCCGGGCTCAGGACCAGCGAGCATTCAGCATCCAGAATTTTCAGGCGGCTCCCGGATACGGCAGCTTCTTCACGGTGGAGGGCGCCTCCGTCCCCGACGGCCTGGCTATTCGCGTCGGCGGATTTGCCAACTACCAGTACCAGCCTCTCATGGTGCGCGGTTGCGAGCGTGTTGAGGGTGGCGACTGCGTCGAGTGGTCAGACGGAGGAACGGCCCTGGTGGCTCACCATCTGACCCTGGAGCCCCTCGGAGCCATTTCCATGTTCGGACTTCTCGAGGTGGGGATCGCCCTGCCGATCGTCCTGTACCAGGAGGGCGAGGATGTGCAGGTCGCCGGTGGGTCCGACGTGGTGGAGGCGCCGAGCAGCCACGCCGGAATTTCGGACATCAGGCTTCATATCAAGTTGGATTTGCTGAGCGGGGTGTTCGGCTATGAGGGCGACACCTTCGGCCTGGCGTTGATTCCGGTGATCACCTTTCCGGTGGGCAACGCGGTGGTGGGCAACTCGTTCATGGGAGACACTTCTGTCACGGTTCACCCCAAACTCGCCTTTGGAGCGCAGCTGGGACGCGTGCGGTTGGGGGCCAACGCGGGCTACATCTGGAGGAAAGAGCAAGAGTTTCTGCTGGCGGATGTCGGCCCGAGGATTTCGTACGGAGCCGCCGGCGGGTTTCAGGTCAACCGATCCTGGGAGATCATGCTGGAGTTGTTCGGGCAGTCTTCGGTGGACGCGGACCCGGTTTCCAGCCCCCTGGAGGCGGACGCGGGAGCGAAGTACAGCTTCGATAACGGTCTGGCGGTGACGGGGGGCATGGGCGTGGGCATCATCGGAGGGGTCGGCACGCCGACGGTGAGGGCCTTCGCCGGATTGATGTGGTCGCCGGTTCTCGAGACCGACAAGGATGGGGACCGGGTGCTCGACAAGGACGACAAGTGCCCCGAGGTGCCCGAGGACAGGGACGGTTTCGAAGACAATGACGGGTGCCCGGACGATGACAACGACAAGGACGGGATTCCCGATTCACAGGACGAGTGCCCGGATGACCCGGAGGATGTGGATGGGCACGAGGATGAGGACGGTTGTCCTGACGACGATCGAGATGGCGACGGCATCCCGGATTCGAAGGACAAATGCCCGGAAGAGGCCGAAGACGAAGATGGTTTCGAGGACGAGGACGGGTGTCCGGATGAGGACAACGACAAGGACGGCATCCCGGATTCCGAAGACAAATGCCCGGAAGAAGCCGAGGACAAGGACGGGTTCGAGGACGAGGACGGGTGTCCGGATGAGGACAACGACAAGGATCGGATCATTGATTCGGAAGACAAGTGTCCTGACGAAAAGGAGACATACAACGGGTTTGATGATCAAGACGGGTGTCCGGACGAGGGCGACGAACTGGTGAAGATGCGCGGTTCCAAGATCGAGCTGCTGCAAAAGATTAGCTTCAAGACCAACTCCGACAAGATCGTCAAGAAACAGTCCTTCAGCATCCTTGACGTGGTGGCCAGGGTGTTCGAGCGCAACCCGAAGATGGAGATGCGGATAGAGGGGCACACCGACTCGAAAGGCAAGCGCGATCACAACCTGGATCTTTCGCAAAGAAGGGCGGACGCGGTAAAGAGCTACCTGGTGAAGAAGGGCATCGACGAGAAACGTCTGGAGGCCATCGGCCACGGTCCTGACAAGCCGATCGAGGACAACAAGACAAGGAAGGGCCGAGCAGCCAACAGAAGAGTCGAGTTCCACATCACTAACGATTAGTGTTCAGAGCCGCACGGCGGTCACATGGCCGATTTTTGAGTAATCGAGAAGGCGCCGGTCCCTGGTGCCGAGGGTAAGGCCGTGGAGACGAGCGGTGGCCACGAGTAGTCGGTCGGCCGGATCCTCGTGCAGACCGGGGGGGAGGTTGACCGCCTCGATACCGATGTCACCGGAGATTGGGATCTCGGTGATTCCTGTCCCGGCGAGGATTGTGTTGCGCCACTCGCCCACCGGATGCGCGAGTGCGATGCGCCCCTTTAAGCCGAGCATTGCCGTCTCCCAAAAAGAGATCGCCGAGACCGCCAGCCCGTGCTCCACGGCGATCCGGTCTATGTAGCGACGTGACTTGACCGGCAGTTTGCCGTGCCCCTCGGCCAGCCAGATGAGGATGTGCGTGTCGAGGAGCAGCCTCACTCGGTGGCCTCCCAGACCACGTCCAACGGCTCGACGATGTCCCCGTGGATGGTGATTCCGCCCCTGGCAAAGCCGAACAAACTGGTAGGCTCCTCGTCATCCAGCGGCACGATCCTGGCGACGGGGCGCCCGTGCTTTGTGATGACGACTGCGGCCCGTTTGTGCGCGATGTCGCTGATGATCTTGGAGCAACGTGCCTTGAGTTCGCTGGTGCTGATCGTGTTATTGTCCATATTGATTGACCTTGGTCAAAACGTTTTGTCCTATTTACAAATATAGGTCGTTGAGCAGTGTGGGTCAAGGGGGGACAGACCGGGTGCCTGGAGCAATGGTATCTTCGTCAATCCTCCATCAAAACGTCGAACAACCACAATCCTCCCAGAATGAAGATTGTGTCGAAGATCAATATCAGCTTGATGAAGTCGGACGCGCCCGAAAAGCCCTGACCGGCGAGTACAGCCTCTGTTGCCTTGACCGAGGCGATGAGCAGCGGGGCGATAAGCGGAAACATAATAACTCCCAGCAGGAGATCCTTCATACGAGTTCGAATGGTCATGGCGCCGAACAGCGCCCCTACCGCTGCGTATCCCACCGTGCCCGCCAGTAGGATTGGCGCGAGCATGTGAATGTTTGCCAGCAGGGGCGCGTGAAAGAACAGCTCGATGACCGGGATCAGCACAATTTCCACAACGATGAGAAACACCAGCAGGCCGAGCATCTTTCCCATATAGAGCGCCGCCCGTGGCACCGGCGTCATGAGGAGCGCGGTCCACACGCCGAAATCCCGCTCGCGCATGTATGTCCTCCCCAGCGCCAGGATCCCCGAAAAGGCCACCGCAATCCACAGTACGCCGCACGAGGCATCCACGCCGGGCATGGTGTTCAGCCCGAACGCGAAGGCGGCGAGCACCACAACCAGGAGCGCGAACAGGCCGGTGGAAAGGATGATCTCACGGGTCCTCAACTCTACTTTGAGATCCTTGACGAACACTACCCACACGGCGTGAAGGAAACTCATGGACCTCCCCCCTCCACCGCTTCGACGTAAATTTTTCGCCACCCCGCCGCGCTGTCCGGCGCGGGGCGATCCAACGCGACCCGCCCGTTCTTGATCATCACCGCGCGATCCGCGACCCGCGCAGCGAGGTCCGGCTCGTGGGTCACCAGCACCGCTATGCCGCCGGCCTTCCCGTGATCTCCAAGAACCGCTTCGATGTGCGCAATCGCCGAGCTGTCCAGACCTGCGGCGGGTTCGTCCAGAAGCAGGAGACTCGGCGCGGAGATCAGAGCGCGGGCCAGCGCCACGCGCTGGAGCTGCCCTCTCGAAAGAACCCTCGTGGGGCGGTCGTCGAGGAATCCGCCCAACCCCAGGCGCTCCCGCACTGCCTCTACCTCCCGTCGCCCGTCCAGCCCGTAGAGCCCCGCAAACAGTATGAGGTTCTCGCGCCCGGTCATGTCGGGATAGACGAGCGGTTGATGTGAGAGCAATCCGACGACCCTCCTGGCCGCCGGATCCCCAAACCGAACCTCTTTCCCGTCAAAGAGGACCTTCCCCCTCGTGGGCCGCATTGTCAGTGAGAGAATGGACAGGAGCGTGGACTTGCCCGCGCCGTTCCCGCCCATGATCGCCACAACCTCGCCTGATTTTACTTCCAGATTGATCCGATGAAGTGCGCGTACAGCGCCGAACAATTTGGTGACCCCGTCCAACTTTACACTGGCGAGATCACGATTCATCCATCACCGCCGCTCTTCTTTTTCGCCCCAAAAACCAGAACACAACCCCGCCGAGCAGGAACACCACGCACAGGGCAAGAGTGATCGTGCGCCGGACGCTCCCCGGATCGTCTTTCAACCCGGTGAGGGTCACGGATATCTTTTTTCGCTCGACCTGGCGGCCCATGGCCACGAGGGCGGAGAGTCCGCTGGCCAGATCGGTCAGCGATGCCACGCCGAATCCCTTTGCTTCCAGGGTTGCGTTGTTGATGGTCCAGGTGGAGATGATCCGACCGGACTCGACCTGCGACGAAAGACCCTGCTCCATAACAACCGACTCCCTGACGATGGGCAATTCGAACCTCAGCGCCACGTCCAGCCCGCCGGGGAAGATAGGAGTGTGCACCCTGAAACCATCTGCCTCGATCGTGATGTCGGGCCGCTCGTGTTTTTCACCTGTGATCCCGGGGGCCACGGCATTGTCCGGGAATGGGATGAAGTACCCGGACTGCGCATGGAACCTCTTTCCGGCGCCGCTTGCGAGAGTGAGAATTTCCGACACCATGACGCGATCCCCTTTGCGACTCAGCACAATGTGAAGATGGCTGATCTTAACGTGAGCGGGATCGTCTGTGGTTTGAAGAGGTTTTACCGGCGGTGAATCGGCCTTTGCTTTTGAAGGGCCGTGAACACTGGTCTTGCCCGTGTCGCCGTCCGGCGATCCCGCGTCAGGTATCCCCATTGCGCACCATAACGCAAGGAACGCAACCTGGAATGCAGCCGCGATCATCGTCCACCCCCGTCCCGCATGAGCCCGCTGAGCGCACCGGCAAACTGGTGGATCGCCGCGAGCAGAGCCAGCGCACCCACGACCGCGATGGCAGCGGGCATGCCACTGAGCCGACCTGCCACCAGGGCTGCCACCAACACCGTGCCGATGACCACCACTGCGCCGGCGTACCGGGAACGAGTCTCCCGTTTCATTTCCAGGACGGTCAGAAAGGCGCCGGGCCTGATGAAAGCCACGAGAGTACCCAGAACCAGTAGCACACCACCCAACCATATCCAGACAACCAGGGGATTCACGACGGCCCGGATCACCGCCCTCCCCCGGGTCTCGTCTGTCTCGCCCAGAATGAGAAACAGATCCCCAGCCAGATCGGTCTCGATCACCACCTCGCTGGTTGGCTGTCCCGGGTGAGAGTGATAAACAAATCGGGCCGGTGAGAGAACACCCATGGTCTTGCCTCCCGGATCCTGTATCTCGAGATCGGCGAAGACCGCCTCACGCTCGAAATCCCTGTCCCAGCGCAGGCCGATGAAACCGACTCTGTACCCGGCTATGTTCAGGTGATCGCCCGGCCCCATCGAGCCCTGAACTTCCTGCGTGAATCCGCTTCCCGTGAAGCCGACGAACATGAGGACCATTGAGAGATGCACAAGCTGTCCACCGAACCTTCGCTGGATGCGCCCGGACGTATGACCGGCCTTTCCCGACTCCAGGATAGTAAGCCGAAGAGACCGGGCGAGGCTGGCGGTGACCATCGCAACGAGGCCTATGGAGATGGCCGGCGCCGCTGCCATGGCTCCCCCCATGTCCGGTCGCCACGAGCCGAAGAACACGCTGAGGGTTCCCGCAAAAACACCCACTAACACCGGCATTGCAAACCGCCCCAAGGACTCGTTCGGTTTTTGTCCTCGCCATCCCATGATCGTGCATATCCCCATCAGGCCGAGCACAATCAACCCTATGGGCACCATCCACCGGTTGAAAAAGGCCGGCGTCAGCGTGATCTTCTCTCCGGAGAACAGCTCGGAGAAAAGCGGCATCATGGTGGCGACCCAGACGAACACAGTGGCGGCCAGGAACACCCAGTTACCCACGAGCAACGCCCACTCGCGAGACAACATTGAAGAGATTGATCTCTTCGGCGCAAGCGCGAACAGTCGCACGAAGATCAGGGCTATCGGAAGTATGCCGGAAGCGACCATGAGCCCCAGAAAGTACGGCCCCGTGGTGGCTCCGGCGAAGGCGTGCACCGACTCGATAACACCGGAACGTGTCAGGAACGTGCCGAAGATGATCAACTGAAAGGTGAAGACCAGAAGCAGGATGTTCCAGCGCCGCATTATCCCCCGGCGCTCCTCGGCCATGGCCGAGTGAACCAGGGCCGTCGCCGTCAGCCACGGCATGAACGAAGCGTTCTCCACCGGATCCCACCCCCAATATCCGCCCCATCCCAGCTCCTCGTATGCCCACACCATACCCAGAATATTGCCGATGCTCAGGAACAGCCAGGCAAACAGTATCCAGGGACGCTGGGCGACGAGCCATCCGCTGTCCAGGTTGCCGTCCACCAGAGCAGCCAGAGCAAACGCCATGGGAACGGAGAATCCCACAAAGCCCAGGAAAAGCGTCGGCGGGTGAAACACCATATAAAAATTCCGCAGAAGGGGATTCAGACCCACGCCGTGAGACGCCGAGGTTCCCAGCGGATCGAATGGGTTGGAGTGAAAGAGCACCAGCAGGAGGAAGAACACCTGGACGGCGGCCAGGAAACCGAACGCCACCGGAGCCCCGGTCGTCTCCCGCTTGCCGAGCCACACCGCCGCAGCTGCCGTGAACCAGGTCTGGAGCACCGCCCAGAAAGCCAGGGAGCCCTGCTGCCCACCCCATACAGCTGTCAAAAGAAAACCGCGAGCCATGGTTCGATCCGCGTAGTCTCGCACGTACTCCACCCGGTAGTCATGGATGATGAGCAAGAAAAGAATCGCGATGAGCACCAGACCACCAGACGCCGCAGCAGCCACGAAAAGACGCTTGCCGGCGTCATAGAATCTACGCTCGTTCCCGCGCGCCAGGCACAACGCTCCCCCTGCTGCGGAAAGCACGGCGGTAACACAGAGCATCAATTCTCCGAACAAAGCCATCCCGGTCTTTTATCCGACTTCCTGGTGCCTTGTCAGTTGAAATTTGACGGGTTGTTTTGGGAATAACTATCGACGAGCACAAGAAGCCATTATATTTTTCGTACCCATTGAAATAAAAATGCCATATACTTGAAATAATCAGAAAAGGAGGAACAAAAATGCGGACAACATTTGTATTTGTTTGTATGTCTGTCGTGATGATGGTCATGGCGGCGGCCTTGACTTACTGCAACAATGATCCCAGTCGGAGTTACTCAGATTCCGACTCCGATTCAGATTCAGACTCCGATTCAGATTCCGACTCCGATTCAGACTCCGACTCAGACACCGACTCAGATACCGATTCCGATACCGATTCCGACGCGGAATGCGACAACATCCCGTGGGGAACCGCCTGGACTATCGGCCAGACGACCTTCAACTTCCAGATCGCCGGGTATGCCGACTCCGACGGAGATCACATCGTGGAGCAAACCGAAACCACCTTCTCCCTGGAGGACATGGCCTGCGCCGGAAAGCAATCGGTGCTGCTGGTGTGGTCCAGCTGGTGCTCGACGTGACCGACTGATGTCGAGCAACTCAGTTGGGTTGCAAACAACGCATCGGCCATTCACGCGGCAAACGGCGTTATTCTCGCGGTGGTTTACGGGGTGGACGGCGGCGGCAACGTAATTGACGTCAGCACGGCGTCAGCCTACTCCACGGCCAGCGTACAGATGACGACATTCGACCATGTCTCCGGCAGCGGCATTGCAAATATTCTCCCGCACATGGGCCTGAGCACCATCACGTTCCCCGTCTATGCGGTGATCGACCTCCAGACGGCGGAGCTGCTTTATTATCAGGACGGATACGGGACCGGACCGCAGGGATCCATCACATCTATCCAGCAGGCCAATCAGTAGAACCGCACCTGTTTTCTATGGGCTAGTAGTATTCTTCCGACGCTTTGGAGCGCACATGTCGGGCTCGCGCGGGATGTTGTCCGTCGGTTTCTTCACCAGGTCAGCAAGGGTCACCCCCGAAAGAACTTTGAACATGGCGTCGTTCAGCTGCCTCCACATGTCCCGCGTTTCACATACGTCGACCCGACCGCAGATGGTGTCGTTGGTCACGCAGTCCACGATAGAGAGCTTTCCCTCCAGCGCGGCATAGATCTCGTGCACACCGATATCGCCGGGAGCTTTCGCCAGCATGAACCCCCCCTTGGCGCCACGCACGGCCCTCACGAGTCCCGCGCCCTTGAGCGCGGTCAAGATGGCGTGCAGGTATTTCCTGGAAATCTCCTGGCGCTTCGTGATGGCGCTCATCATCAGAGGCCCGTTGTTGTATACGCGAGCGAGTTCGATCATCGCGCGCAACCCGTATCTCCCTTTTGTCGATAGCTTCAACATGGCAAATCATCTTTGGTTAAAGTGATAATACTTAGTAGACATTTATCGACAACTTGTCAAATTGTGATTTCAGTCAATCCAGCCACCGCCCAATACGCGGTCCCCGTCAAAGAGGGCCACCCCCTGCCCCGGCGCGACGGCGCGCTGAGGCTTTTCGAACTCTACTCGAAGACCTCCCTTCCCGTCGGGATTCACTACCGCCCCTGCCGGTGCATGCCGGTATCTTATCTGCGCGGTGCACCGAAGGGGGAAAGATGGCGCAGTCCCGTCAATCCATGTCGGGCTCGAAGCGGTCAGCCGCGTCGACTCGAGATCGCGCGGGTCGTCACTGAGCACGACACTGCTGTTGTCCACATCTATCCCGGATACATAGGCCCTGCTTCCGACCGCAATGCCCAGACCCTTTCGCTGCCCAATTGTATAAAGGTGAATTCCCTTGTGCCGACCAAGCTTCTCTCCTCGAGGATCAACCACATCCCCCGCGCGCGCAGTGGCCTCGAATCTGGTCCGTAAAGCCTCCGAGAAACCACCACCCTCGATGATGAAGCACGCGTCCTGACTCTCGGGACGGTTTGCGCTCGCAAGGCCCATCTTTGAAGCTATCGTCCTTACTTCACTCTTCTCCAGGCCACCGAGGGGGAAAACCACTTTGCCGAGCTGATCGCGACTCAGAGCAAACAGGAAATAAGATTGATCCTTTGACGTGTCCCGACCGCGAAACAGTCCGCGCTCTCCATCTTTTTCGAGCAACGCGTAATGGCCGGTTGCCATGATTTCTGCTCCCAGATTCGACGCATGACTCATGAGCAGGCCGAACTTCATTTTCGCGTTGCAGTTGATACACGGGCTCGGCGTCCTGCCACGAGCATACTCATCCCACGCCGGCTTCAGTATTTCCCGCTCGAACTCATCGGCCGCGTCCACCGTGTGGTGCTCGATCCCCAATTTGTCCGCCACCGCCCGAGCGCTTTGAACGGCACCGTCACCACAACACCAGCTGATCTTGTCCACATTCTCTTCCGGTCGAAACACCAGTGTCGCGCCCAATACGTCGTACCCCTGCTCCTTGAGGATCGCCGCCGCGACGCTCGAGTCGACGCCACCACTCATTGCGACCAATACCCTTTTCCCGGTACTCATGCCGTCATCCTCCGCCTGTCATTCCTTTATCCCCACAACGTCCTGGACAACAAGGCCCGCCAGAACAAGACCGAACACCGCCGTCACGTGAACCGCCGAACCGTGGATCTGCGGTTCCATGTCATCCTGGACATCGGCAACTTCAGGGGAAAGCCCGGGGAGGTTTTCGTTGCTGTAGACGCACTGAAAATCCCCGGTTGCGCCACGATTTCGCAGCCGCTTCCTCATATGCTTCCCCAACGGACAACCCTCCACATCCCAGAAGCTGCCCACACGAATCCTGGTGGGGTCCAGCTTGCGTGACGCCCCCAACGAACTGAAGAGAACGTTGTTTCCCGCGAGGGTTCGCGCAATGAGATCCACCTTGGCGCCCAGGCTGTCTATGGCATCGACGATGTAATCGTGCCCGGCGAGATCGAATGACTCGGATGAGCGAGGATTCCAGCTCTCAAAATGCCCGATGATCTCCGCGTCGGGGTTGATGTCCTCGAGGCGGGCGCTCAACGCCTTCACCTTTGGAATTCCCAGAGTCGATCGGGTCGCCTGAAGCTGTCGATTGATGTTGGTCTCGCACACCAGGTCGGAGTCCATGACGGTGAGCTTGCCGATGCCGTTCCTCACGAGCGCTTCGGCGCACCAGCTTCCCACCCCGCCCGCTCCGAAGAGCGCAACCCTCGCCTGGCGTAAACGCTCCAGCGCGGATTCTCCCACAAGGGCCTCGAGGCGCTTGAAGATTCTATCGGTTTCCATCTCCCCTAAACGCTATATGATAAAAACCGGAAAAGACAACCAAGAGCCTGTCCCGGTGGACCGGACCGAGGAGCAAATGAAAATAGTATCCTGGAACGTCAACGGCATTCGCGCCGCCCTGAAGAAGGGCTTTTACGATTGGCTCTACGAATTCGACGCGGACATCGTCTGTCTTCAGGAGGTGAGGGCCAACCCGGATCAAGTGGAATTCGAGCCGCAGGGCTATCGGGTACACTGGAATCCAGCGCAAAAAAAGGGCTACTCGGGAACGGCGATACTCTCGAAGATCGACTTCGAAACCGTTGCCCTGAACATGGGGAAAAAGCAGCACGACACGGAAGGCCGACTCATCACCGCCGAGCTCGAGGATTATTACCTGGTGACAGTCTATACGCCGAATTCGCAGCGGGGGCTGGCCCGGCTGGAATACCGCACAACGAAATGGGACGTGGATTTCAGAAAACATCTCAAAAAGCTGGAAAAGAAAAAACCGGTCATCTTCTGCGGCGACCTCAACGTTGCTCACGAGGAGATCGATCTGGCCAACCCCAAGTCGAACCACAAGAACGCCGGCTTCACCGACGAGGAACGCGCCACCTTCGGCGGGCTTCAAAAAGCCGGGTTCATCGACACATTTCGGCATCTGTGCAAGGAGGGCGGCCACTATACATGGTGGAGCAACTTCGGGAACTCCAGGGAGCGGAACGTGGGCTGGCGCATCGACTATTTCTGCATCTCAGAGGTGCTCGAGCCGAGGCTGCGGGTTTCCGAGATCCATCCCGACGTCATGGGGTCGGATCACTGTCCGATTTCCATCATCATCGATTGAGCATCTAAACCGAACTTGTCTCATCATGAGATAAGTGTAAAATTCACCCACCAAATCTGGAATGGACAAGGAGGAGCACAATGAAAAGAGTCATGTTGTTTGTTATGGTCGCCTCGATGCTGGCTTTCGTGGCCTGCGGTGAACAGAAAATTGAACCCAAGGCGGACGAACCAGTGGCGAATGCGGACGAGGCGAAACCAGACGAGGCAAAGCCGGCCGAACCCAAGCCGGACGAGGCAAAGCCAGCCGAGGCAGCTGCGGCGGAGCCCGTGGTTGACGACGTACTCACCCTGACGATTGAGGGCGGGAAGAAACCCCCATTCAAGTTCCCCCACAAGGCCCATACGGGATTCGATGCCGTCGGCGGCAAGTGCGGCGTGTGTCATCACATGGCGGGAGAAGACAAGGCTGCCATCAAGGGCTGTATGTCAGAGGGTTGCCACGACGGCAAGACCGACGGCGTACTCATCCCCAAGGATGCCTTCCACAAGACCTGCAAGGACGGCTGTCACAAGGTCCAGCTCAAGGCCAACGCGGACAACGAAAAGTTGAAGGCGGTCAAGAGCTGTAAGGGTTGCCACAAGAGCTAATTACGTAGGTCGGAGGAACTGTAAGAAATTCTGTGTAAACGGCTTTTGGGTTTAACAATCGGGTGAGGCCTCTACTATAGAGGAGGAACCCATGGCTGATATTCCCCAGAAGGTCATCGACCAACTACTGGCAAACTACGAGGGGCCCGAGGATC
>JAUVDV010000068.1 GCA_030595125.1 Deltaproteobacteria bacterium | reverse complement strand
CGGGGCGAGTGTCCCCGACAAACTGTCGCGAGGTCAGGTGCAGTCGGGCATGAACGCCGTGGCGGGGTCGGTCAAGCGCTGCGGTCAGGGTCAGAGCGGAACGGTGACCGTCAAGGCGACCATCGCAACGACCGGCAGGGTTGTGAGCGCCACAACCACCGGCGGTTTCGCCGGAAGTCCGGCGGGACTATGCGCCGCGAGAGCTGTGCGCCGGGCGCGTTTCCCCCAGGCCAAGAACAAGCTCACCGTTACCTATCCGTTTAAATTCTAGACAAATATTCGAGGCAGGTTGCCACGCCGAAACCCGTTCCTCCGCGTCGAGCCAGCGGGGTTGTCGACTCGAGGCGCGCAGGACCGGCGATGTCCAGATGCATCCAGGTCCGGCCCTTGGCGAAGTGTTCGAGAAACAACGCCGCCGTGATCGCCCCACCCCAGCGACCACCCAGATTCTTGAGGTCTGCCACATCACTGCGAAGATCCTTCTTGAGCTCGCCGGCAAGCGGGAGCCTCCATACCAACTCACCTGCCCCATCGGCGGCCGCAATGAAACGATCGGCCATTTGATCTTCCGATGCGAACAGTCCGGCTCTAAAAGCCCCCAGCGCTATCGGGCAACTTCCGGTCAGCGTGGCGAGATCGATGATCTCGTCTGGTTCTAAATCCACCGCGTAGGAAAGAGCATCGGCCAGCAGTAGCCTCCCCTCGGCGTCGGTGTTGACGATCTCCACCGACAAACCCGACAAGGACTCGATCACATCGCCCGGACGCGCCGCCTGGCCGTTGATCGAATTCTCCGCCAGCGGGATGATCCCGTGCACCTCCACACCCGGTTTCATTTTCGGAAGGGACGACATGACCGCCAGCACCGTTCCGGCACCCGCCATGTCTGTTTTCATGTCCGCCATGGACTTGCCCGGCTTGATGCACAGGCCACCGGAATCGAAGGTCACCCCCTTGCCGATCAGAGCGATCTTCCTGACCGGGTCTTTCGAAGGCTTGTAAATGAGGTGAATGAAACGGGGATCCCTGGACGATCCCTGAGCGACCGCCATGAGAAGGTTCATACCTGCCTTCTGAATCGCCTTCTTGTCCATGACCTTGCAATCCAGGCCCGAAGCACCAGCGATTTCCACAGCGATGTCGGCGAACCGCTCGGGATAAAGGATGTTGGCCGGTTCGTTGACAAGATCCCGGCACAGCAGCACCGCCTCGGCGCGCACACGAGCATCCTTGATCGCTCCGCGAACCTCCCTGGCCCACTCCTGCGGCGGATAGACACCCACCCTCCCGATGCGCGGCGGACGGTCCGTGATCTTCCGGGTCTTTCGACGGTTGAAGCGGTAAGCCCCGAGCATAAGCGCCTCCGCGGTCCAGCTCGCCTCCAGACATTTTCTGTCCGAGCTCACGCTGTCCACGAAGACCGTCATGGTTTTCTCGCGGTGCCTGATTGCAACATTGATCGTCCTGGCCATATTGTTCTTCCAGGTGGCAACGTCAGGCGATCCCTTTCCCATACCCACGAGCACCACGCGCGCCGCCCCTCCCCCTCTCAGGGATCCCTGCCACACCAGAAGCCTGCCCTCTTCGCCCTTGAAGCCCTCCTGCGCAACCTGGGCTCTCAGGGATCCACGGCTCCTGCGATCCGTGAAATCGAAGGCACGATTCACCCCTCCCTTGATGAACGGAATTACCAAAAGTCCGGCCTTGACTTGCTCAATCCTGTCATTCGTAACGCTGATCTTCATGAAATTTCCTCAATTTTCCTTTGCCAGCCAACAAGGTTGGCTGAAACCATGCATGGCTGCCCGATCGTTGTCAAACCAACCCGATGACAGGGCGGCGACTACCCCGGCGGCACGCCGCTCCACCGCCATCCGACGCCGATTTTCCCGGCAACTGACCCGAACAAATCCAAGACCGGTCATCGCAAAGTGGCGAAACTCAAGGCCAACCGGCCGGTTCCCGGGATCGTCGCACCGAATGGCACGACCAATGCATTGTTGCCGGTCGCTGACAGGGAATGACCGGTCACACATGCGACACAAGAAAGGAGCGACAAGTTGGAACCGCCAATCGAAGAATCTCGACCCAAGAGAAAGATCCACAAGATCTACACGGTGATCGAAAAGCCGAACAGCCCACGCGGCATCTGGCTCGAGATCGGAGTGGCATCGGAAAACCGCGACGGTTCTCTTTCGGGCAAGCTCGATTGCCTTCCCGTTAACGGGAGCATTCAAGTTCGCCTTTGGGAGCCGCGCAAGAATGATTCGTACCGTCGCAACAGCGACAATCAACAGGCACCACCATCCCAGTGGTCAAAAGGAGGAGAACCAAGATGAAGAAATTCACAAAAGTAATGACAGCTCTGCTCGTTTCCGCGATTCTCGTTGCAAACGCAAGCGTTTCGTTGGCAGACACCGCGTCCAGTCAAAAAGTGGTCAACATCAACACCGCTACCGCTGCGGAACTCGCGTTCCTGCCCGGAATCGGCCCGTCCAAAGCGGAGGCCATCGTGAAGTATCGGAAGAACAAACCCTTCAAGAAGGTCGAGCAGATCATGAGAGTGAAGGGGATCGGCCGCAAGAGTTTCGTCGCGATGCGCAAGCACCTCAACATCGATGGGACCACCACCGTCAAGAAAAAGATCAAGCGCACCAAGTAGCGAAGAAAATCACTCCAGAGTAGTACCCGGCCTCGTGCGCTCCAGGATGGCTAGATAGTCCTGCGGCATCTTGCCCAGTAACTGAAGTTGGCTGTAAGGCGGCGTGAAAGACGGATCGAGTTCGACAGCCTCTCTCAGATAGCGCATGGCACCCCGCTCGTTACCTTGCCTGATGTTGGCCACCGCATAACTGTACGACAACTCGGCATCCTTTACTCCGGCCTTGTACAACTCCAATGTTACACCGACAGCCTTGAACAGAAAATTGCCACCCCGCCGGAGGTTTAACCTGATAAGGGCAATCTTTGCCTGCCAGCTCTCGCCGAATCCCACGTTTGTCCTGGCGCTCTTTGCGGCGGACAGCAGCCATCGATCCGCATCCCCCCGGCTTCCCATCGCGTTCAACGCCTTCGCCTTCAGTTCGGCGATCTCGGCAGTTCGGGTACCCGCGCTTCCGTGCGCCTCGTCGGCCCCCAAGATAACCTTGTCGTACTCGCTGGCTTCGAGCTGGGCGCTGAGCTTCCACAGCACAATCGCCGGATGGTCTTTTGCCTTCTCATCGGATAACGCAGCCGCAAGGGCCTTCTCCGCCCCGGCCTTGTCTCCGGTCTTCTGGAGAGCCGCAATACGCAACGAGACCGCCTCCGGGTTGTCGAGCCCATCAAGCACAGAAAGAGCCTCTGCCGGCACATCCATCAACATGTAGGCGTCGGCCATCGCGATCCGGATCAGCGCCCCCTCCGGTTTGTTCTTTCGCACGTCGGCGATTACCCCGAGGGCGGCCTTGCGACCATCCGCGAGCCAGATCGCGAGCGCCTGATCGATCCTCGGTCGAAGCTCGCCTCCAGCCTCCGCAACAGCGCGCTGCGCCGCTTTCTTTACCTCGGTCAGGGGCAAGTGACCGCGCATCAACTTGGAGATGAGCGCGCATGTGCAGGGGTGCGTATCCTCCGACACTTTGCTCAGGACTTTCGTTACATCCGAGAGTTTTCCCCCGGTCCAGGCTCGGATACCCGGCACACAACCGGTCGCATTACCAACAAATTTCTCAGTCAGAGCGTCGATACCTTCCCGATCGCCCCGACTGCGGTACAGCTCAAACATCTCGAGACCAACCCACATCAGCTGCTCCCCGATCTTGTCGGGAACAAATTTTTTCGCCTCGTCAAGATCAGCCCTTCGCACCGCCAGTATCCACTTCAACTCACGCACGTCGCCGACTGCATCGAGGTCGGACCCCAGCTTCTCCAGTGAGGCTCCGGCCTGATCTACCAGGTGATAATCGAGCAGACATCGCGCCCGCAGATCATGGATCTCGGCACAGGTACTCTCACCTTTCGCGTCCAATATATCGAGGGCGGCCCTGGGCCCGTTGAGGCGTCGCACCGCCATCGCATACCAGGCCAGAAGTCTGGGATCCTTGTCCGCCTCGGACACGTAGCGAAGATCTGCGGACGCCTTGTCCAGTCGACCCGCCAGCAAATTTACTCGCCCTGCCAGGTATCGCCCTTGCATGGCAATCTTTTGCGGCATCGAAGACATCTGACCGGACATCGTATCCATGTCCTTGACCAGCGACAGGATCTGCGAGGGATCGAGATCTTCTCCATACCAGCCGGGCAAGCGTTCCGAGACCGAAGCCAACGAACCGAGGATGGATCCCGGAGAGCGTATCAGCAGATCCTCCGAGTAAATTTTTACCGCCTCGTTGTTCTCCTCCTTCAGAGCAAACGATAATGACGTGTGCAAGGCTGGTAGATAATCGCCAAAACCCTCGCGGACGACATTGAGGACATCGAAAGCCTCCTCGCTCTTGCCGGAAGCGAACAGGATCCAGGATCGCACGAGCTGCAGGCGCGGCTCGTTGGGATGCTTTTTCAACCCCTGCAGGACAATCTTGAGACCGCCCGGAAAATCGCCATTATGATACTTCTCGGCCGCCCGGGCCGCATAGGCCATGGCACTGCCGTAAGATGAGATGGACTTCAAAGATGCGGCGGCCTTCTCCATGTATTTTTGCTTCGGACCAAACATCTCGGCCAGAAGCATGGAGTTCCACGCAAAAGCGACCTGCGCATTCATTCGCCCGGAGTGACGATCTGCCAGGGCGCCAAGAATTTCGTCGTTCTTGACCAGCCTGACAATAGTGGAGGCGGCCTCGTTGTCCCTGGCCTCCGAGATCCTGTTGGCCACGCTGCGCGCCACCAGTCGGTCGTTGGTAACGAACCCGACCACAATGAGCAATATCAGGATTATAGAGACAAAGAGCGGCCACCTGATCTTCCGCCAGAGTCGAACGGAAGCCGGCATCGTGAGCACGGGGATGCTCTCGCCCGGACGAACGGGATTGAGCATCTCGGCACGCGCCGCAACATTCCTTATGAATGACGGCGTGTCGTCACGACGCTTCTTGCCCTTCCATTTTCCATCGGGGCCACCGATCGGGCCGTTGTTTTCGTCGTTTTTCATCTTCGCTTGTCAGTCTCGTTCTCTCTTCGAAACCCGCCGCTTCACTCCCTGTGATAGCGCTATTTTTCCTCGCCCACCGCCTTGGTTCTGTCCCGAACAACCTGGTAATCGGCGTCCAATTTCACACGCTTTTCAATTGCGTCGAGCCTCTCCTGCGCGACTGACACGAACGTGGTAGCATCAGCATGAGTTTGCGCAAATCCCTGGTACTTGGTCCAGGCCTCCTTTGCCGCATCCCAGTCGGCGGATCGCTCCTTCAATACGGCAATCATGAACAGCGCTTTCGCATGGAGGGATTGGTCCTTCTCTCCCGCAATGGTCGCGGCTGTGTTGAGGGCGGAAACGGCATCATCAGCCTTGTCGAGAGCAGAAAAGGCGCATCCTACAAAATAGTATGCCAACGCGTTTCCTGAATCCTTCTCCTTGGCATCCTGATACTTTGTCAGCGCACCCTCGTGATCGCCGGCCAGATAGAGGGCGTGTCCTTCGGCCAGTACTCCGTCAAACGACAGTCCTTCTTGCGGTTGAGCAAGCGCCGAGGCCGGCAACAGAGCAAGTGCAAGGACAAATAACATCCCACGATTCATATTTCCTCCTTGATAGACCATGTTTGATGACAACCAACTATACATTGTCATGAAAACACTGCAAGGGCAGTGATTACTGAACGAGGGCCAGATGATTGGGGCCGGGGTAGAGTTCGATCACTAACGGACTCTTGAAATCTATCGCCATGGAGTTGATGTACTCCACTCGCCATTCGTATTTCCCCGGAAGAAGATCATCAAAATCCTGCACCCCGTTTATGCTCAGGATGGTATCCTCGGGAAGGAGGTTTCCCGTATCTTCCTCGCCCATGAGTTCAAACATGCCCACGTCAATACCCAGGTCATTCTTGATCGAAAGCGTTGCTTCTGCATTGTTCTCACACCCGATGAAAAGAGTAAGCACTACGACGAACAACCCAAAAAGAAGCATGCTTTTTTTCATTGCTTTTCCGCCTCGTCACAGCGACCATCCATCGATCGCGTTCTTGCTTGAACGGCAGTCTACATTCAACAACCCGATGCAAGCAAGCGATTCTCGCAAGTTGGCCGATATGCAACCGGAGGAGAAATAAATGTCAGTGATAAAACCGTTTCGAGGTCTCAGGCCGATGCCCGACAAGGCCGGTGCGGTGGCGAGCCCCCCGTACGACGTCTTGAATTCCAGCGAAGCACGTCGAATGGCGCGGGACAATCCGATAAGCTTTCTCCACGTGGTGAAGCCGGAAATCGACCTGGAGCCCAATGTCGACCTGTACTCCGATCAGGTGTACGCAAAAGGCGCACAGAATCTTGCGCGCCTTGAGCGGGAAGGCCATATGCTTCGCGACGAGAAACCGTGTCTCTACCTTTACCGGCAGACAATGAAAATCGGCGACAGTGATCACGTCCAGGTGGGAGTTGTTGCAGGCGCCAGCGTCGATGAATACGAAAACAATCTGATCAAAAAGCACGAAATGACGCGACCCGACAAGGAGAAAGACCGCACCAGGCACGTGGAGACGCTCAACGCCAACACCGGGCCGGTCTTCCTGACATACGCATCGCAACCGAAGATCAACGCCCTGGTCGAAGAATCGTGCAAGGCGGAGCCCGCCTACGATTTCATCGCTGACGACGGAATCGGACACACCTTCTGGGTTGTCGAGGACGCCGATACGATCGAAGCAATTGTCGGCGCATTTGCCACCCTACCCCACATGTACGTGGCCGACGGCCATCACCGCTCGGCCTCCGGGGCCACAATAGGAAAGAAGCGACGGGAAGCCAACCCGAATCACACGGGTGAGGAGGGGTACAACTTCTTCCTGTCGGTTATCTTCCCGCACGATCAGATGTACATAATGGATTACAACCGCGTGGTTCTCGATCTGAACAACCTCAAGGAAGACGAATTCATTTCAAAGGTGTCGGAAAAATTCGATGTCGCGCAAACGAACGAAGCCTCACCCGACAAGGCCACCGAGTTCGGCATGTACCTGGGCGAAAAATGGTACCGGCTGCAAGCGAAGGCCGGCTCATTCGATCCGGGCAACCCGGTCGAGAGCCTGGATGTGGCCATACTCCAGAACAACCTGCTCGCCCCGATCCTCCGCATCGGCGACCCGCGCACCGACAAACGAATCGATTTCGTGGGCGGGATCCGCGGTACAATAGAACTCGAACGCCGCGTGAAAGAAGGCGCCACGGTGGCCTTTGCGATGTTCGCCACATCCATAGAGCAGCTCATGGCGATCGCGGACGCGGGTGAGGTCATGCCCCCAAAATCGACATGGTTCGAACCCAAGCTGAGATCGGGCGTCATTGTCCGCCCTCTTGATTGAAGGAGCGAAGATGTCAGGACACAGCAAGTGGAGCACCATCAAACACAAGAAGGGCGCCGCTGACGCCAAGCGCGGCAAGATCTTCACCAAGCTCATCAAGGAGGTCACCACGGCCGCCCGGCTCGGTGGAGGCGATCCGGACGGAAATCCACGCCTGCGCAAGGCCATCGATCTGGCCAAGGCGGCCAACATGCCCAGCGACAACCTTGAACGTGGCATCAAGAAGGGCACGGGCGAACTCGAAGGCGTGGTGTACGAGGAGCTGGTGTACGAGGGCTACGGACCCGAGGGCGTGGCAATTGTGATCGAGTGCATGACGGACAACAAAAACCGAACGGTCGCCGACATCCGGCACCTGTTCACCAAGTACAACGGCAATCTCGGCGAGAACGGGTGCGTGGCCTGGATGTTCGACAAGATCGGCCTCATTGTCATCGACAAACCCAAAACGTCGGAGGAGCAACTGATGGAGATCGCCATCGAGGCAGGCGCTGAAGACATTGTAGAGGAGGACCAATTCTTCGAGGTGCATACCTCGGTGGAGACCTTCGACGCTGTCATCAACGCCATTTCGCAGGCGGGTATCGAGACTACGAGCTCCGAGCTGACCCGGCTTCCCCAATCCACGGTAAAGCTCGAGGGCAAGCCGGCCCTGACCATGCTGAAGCTCTACACGCTCATCGACGATCACGAGGATGTGCAAAACGTTTACGCCAACTTCGACATCGCCGACGACATCATGGAAAACTTCTCTTTATGATCGTGATCGGCATCGACCCGGGCACAATCCGGACCGGCTACGGTATCCTCCGTCGCGACGGCGGGAGGATCATTCGCCTGGCCTCAGGCACCATACGCCTCGACAACAAGACTCCGGTGGAGGAACGCCTCGTTCCTCTCCAGGACGAGCTCGACCGGGTGCTCGTGTCTCACGGTCCGGACGAGGCCGCCGTGGAGTCGCTCTTCTTCGCCAAGAACGCGATGTCCGCGCTAAAGCTCGGACACGCCCGGGGCGTCATCCTGCTCACTCTTTCCCGGCACAATCTACCCATGTCCTCCTACGCGCCGGCCCTCGTCAAACGGTCGGTGGTCGGGGGAGGACGCGCGGCGAAAGGCCAGGTGGCGAAAGTGATACAGGCGATCCTGGGTCTCAAAGAAACACCCCAGGAAGACGAAGCCGACGCCCTCGCCATCGCCATATGCCACCTCAACGCCCCCAAGATCCCCACCGCCCCGCAGGGCTGAGCGGACAGACGACAAACATTATAAGAAAATGCTATGATCGTTTTTTCAATGGAGGGGAAAGACGATGAACAGATTACTTTTCTTTCTGTTGCTGCTCTTGGCAGCTACCGCCTGCTCGAACGATACCGATTGGGAGTACAGCGGCGATTTTGAGATCCTCGAACAATCGGATGTTTCAACCCTCACGGGATATACCTCGATCTCGGGAAGCCTGTCTGTAGCGTGCCAATCTTGCACCGACCTGAGCGAGTTGAACTGCCTCACCTCGGTGGGCGAAAACTTGTCCATATTCAACAACCAAGCCCTCACCAACCTGGACGGGTTGAGTGGAATAACGTCGATAGGCGAGCAATTAACCATTTCCCAGAACGTCGCCTTGACCAACCTATACGGGCTGAGCGGCATCACCTCGGTGGGTGGGGGATTGGTGATAAAATCGCACGTCGCCCTGACGAACCTCGACGGATTGAGCGGCATCACCTCGGTGGGTGGGACCTTGTACATTGAGAGTAACGGCGCGCTCACCAACTTGGACGGGCTCAGCGGCCTCACCTCGGTGTGCGAGCACTTGTCCATAATCAACAACGACGTCCTCACCAACCTGGACGGGTTGAGTGGCATCACCTCGGTGAGCGGGTACTTACGGGTCTCCGGGAACGAAGTTCTCACCAACCTGGACGGGCTGAGCGTACTCACCTCGGCGTGGGAGGATTTATGCATTCGGAGCAACCCCGCACTACCCGACTGCGAGGCATGCGATCTTCTGGACCAGCTCACCAGCGGACCCACTGAGATAGATGTCCACGACAACCTCAACGATTCTTGCACTCCGGTTCCGGCGAATTGTCCCTAGCATTCACCCAGACCCTGTTTTTGCCCAAAGTGGGACGGCAGTACCCTAAATGTACCCCAACGAAGGGTCAAAGTGGGACGGCGACACCTTTTTTGACCCTAATCGAGGGGTCAAGTGGGAAAGCACTACCTTGAGATACCCTTCCGAAGGGTCAAAACGGGTCGTGCTCGGCCTGAAATACCCATCCGAAGGGTCAAAGCAGGTCGTCGACAACATTAAGAGGGGGTGCTGGGGGCACTGTTCACCTTGACCCCGCGCCGGTTCTTCGGAATTTTGGGGTTTTTCTGGTAGTTCAATTGGTATGAGCAAGACCAACAGCGAGACCAGCAAGACGGTCACCAGGCGCGCGGGGATAGTGAGCCTGGGCACGCTCGCGTCGCGCATGCTGGGGCTGGTGCGCGAATCGGTCATCGCCGCGTATTTCCCCAAGGAGGTCATCGACGCCTACCAGGTCGCGTTCATGATCCCCAACTCCTTTCGCAGGCTCACCGCCGAGGGCTCGTTCTCCATCTCGGTCACATCCGTGTTCTCCAAGGTCTGGTCCGGCGGTGACCTTGCGGAATCCCAGAAATTCGTCCGCGCCACGCTGGGGTTCGCGCTCATGTTCCTGCTCGCGCTCACCGTCGTCGGGGTCCTCGGCGCCGAGGGGCTCGCCTGGGCCGCAGGGCGCGGTTTTGCCCAGCACCGGGAAAAATTCGAGCTGGCGACAGACCTTACCAGGACCATGTTCCCGTACGTCCTGTTCATCAGCCTCACCGCCCTGGCAATGGGGGTGCTCAACTCGGCGGGAAAATTCTTCGCCCCCGCGTTCGCCCCCGTTCTCCTCAACGTCTCGATCATCGGCTGCGCCGTCGGGTTTGCCGGAACCATGCCCACCCTGGGACTCAACCCGATCTACGCGCTGGCGCTGGGCGTACTGATCGGCGGCGTTGCCCAGATGCTGTTCCAGCTGCCGTCGTTACGTTCCATAGGGTTGCTGGTCCGGCCCACATTCGATCTCGGCCACCGGGGCCTGCGCAAGGTACTTCGGATAACGCTCCCCATGGTGTTCGGCGCCATGGCCTACCAGGTGGGGCTCTTCATCTCGGCCTCCCTCGCTTCCACCCTGGGTCACGGCGCGGTCACCTACATTCAATTCGCCACGAGGCTCATGGAGCTTCCACTGGCCGTCCTGGTCATGGCCATCTCCACGGCCGCGCTCCCCAGCCTCGCCGCACTGAAGGGCAAGGGCGAAATTGCTCAGATGAAGCAGGTCTACGTCCACGCGCTCTCCCTGGCGCTGTTCGTGGCGACACCGGCGATGGTGGCGCTCATCGTGCTGGCCGAACCGGTTATGACCATCATGTACCAGCGGGGCCTGTTCACACATGACGACGTTATTCAGACGGCAAACGCTTTGCGATGGATGGCGGCCGGCATCTGCTCCGTCGCGCTCCTGCGTCAGACGGTGCCGGTCTTCTACGCCCTCGAAAAGGTGCGCATTCCGGTGATCATGACGGTGGTGAACATCGCGATCTTCATCTCCTGCGCCATCCCCCTCATGGGACCCTTTGGACACGTCGGGCTCTGCATGGCGCTGTCCATCGCCGCCACCGCCCAGGCGCTGGGCCTGGTGCTGGTGCTGCGAAAACAGCTCGGGCCGCTGGGCATGAGAAAAACCCTTGTCGACTGGCTGCGAATGATCCTGGCCGTCGCTCCGATGGGCGCGGCCGTATGGGGAACGAGCCTGCTCGGCAGGTGGGAGGTGGGAGGAAATTCGCCCCGCAACATCGGCTCGCTGGCGCTGTCGGTGGTGGTCGGAGTTGCGGTATACGGAATTGTGTCCCACGCTCTTCGCTCCCCTCAAATGCGGGACCTCATAGATGCGGTAAGAAAGAGGAAGACGACGTGACCAGAATAGTTGAAACAAGAATGATCGGTTCTGCGGGCAAGCTCTCCAAACTCCCGGAGCCCACGCTTCCGGAGGTGGCCTTCGCGGGGCGCTCCAATGTGGGCAAGTCCAGCTTACTCAACGCCCTTACCGAACGTCGCAATCTCTTCAAGGTGAGCCGCACTCCAGGACGCACTCGCACCATCGTTCACGTGGAGGCCAGGCTCGACGACGACGCCCGTATCTACATGGTCGACCTGCCGGGTTACGGGTACGCGAAGGTTGCGAAGGGCGCAAAGAAAGCCTGGGCCGAACTGATGGAGGAGTACCTGGGATCACGGGAGACCCTCCAGCTCGTGGTGGTGCTCGTGGATGTTCGTCGAGGGCCCGAGGACGAAGAGGCCGATCTGTTCGATTTTCTGGCGGACGTAGGGGTGCCCGCCATCCTTGTAGCCACAAAGCTGGACCGGGTATCGAAGAGCAAGCGCAAGGCAGCTCTCGACAAGCTGCGCGCCAGGCTCGGGCTCAAGGTGATCGGCACAAGCGCCACCGAACGAACCGGCCTGGACCTGGTTTTGCAAACCATCTTCAACGCCTGCGGTTACTCATAACCCCATCCCGGCCTTCCCCTATTCCCCCGGCCCACGTCGGCCCTGCAGCAGGTCGATGACGATTTCCCTGCATCTACCGCCCAGCTCGTCGGTGTTCTTGAGGGTCATGCCGTCGGTCGAGACAGGCGCGCCGAAGACGACCTGTGTCTTGCCGGACTTTACGCGCCACTCACCGCGACGTGATACCGTGCGACCGCCCTTGATGGCCATGGGAACAACCTGAACTTTGGACTTGATTGCGAGCCTGAACGCGCCCGGATAAAACCGCCCGACGCTGCCGTCCAGGGTTCGGGATCCCTCGGGAAGAACCAGAAGGGAATCGCCGTCCTTTAGCATGGCTGTGGCCCGGCGAAGGCCCCACGCGGTCACCCGTCTATCGTTGGGATCCACCGGAATCTGGCCAGTGGCGGTAATGAACTGTCCGAAAATGGGCCAGGAAAAATGCTCCGCCAGCTCCAGTGAACGGACATATCCTGGGATGGCCCGATAGAGCACGAACATGTCGAAGATGTTTACGTGATTGACCACGTAGACATACGGGGTTCCCTCCTCGAGCGCCTCGCGCCCGAGCACCTCCACTCCTATCCCCGCCAGCTTCGGAACAGCCCTGGCCATCAGCTTGAGCGCCCAGTCCACCCGCCGGGTATCCGAGAACTTTGACACCGCCATCACAAAACCGGTCCACCCGATGAGATGGGGCACTCCAACCGACCACATGGCCAGAGATCTCAGTGTGTCCGAAAAACCGAAAGGCGGTTGTGGTGTCGGATCGCCGGGAAAATTGGGGGATCTGGGATCGATATGAGGCGTCATTGTCATGACGCGGTTATATCAAAACCCCGTTGGATTACTACCACGCGCAATTTTTCCAATGCGTAGCCGGGCAAAGAAGCAGTGTCACTTCAAAAATCCACCCAAACGCCCCAAGCCCGCGCCAATAAAGAACTATCTGACCTCCAGGGGGTAGCGAAACCGCGATCGGCGACTTATGTTTTTAAGAAGCAATGCAAGTCAAAGGCGGAAACATGGAACGAGAAAACCACGACGAAAAAGGTCCGGTGGAAGTGAACAACCCGTTGGAAAAACAGGTGCGCAAAGACGACACGCGCAACGACCTGCTCAGGGCCATCAGGCAGCGCACCAGAACGCACAATGTTGCAACGGTCACCAAGGGGAACGATTTCTCCGGTCTCATAGAGATCCGGAGTCTGGCCGCCTCGGCGCGATCCGCCGCCCACACGGGCGTCAGCGGGCTGATCACGTTGAGCGGAATCCAGGTGGCGCCGGCCATCGGCCCGGCGATATTGCTCGAGCCCGGTGAGAATGACGGCGTGGGAGCCGGAAAGATGCTGGCCATCGTCACACTCGTCGCCGCCGGTATCGCCATTATCGTGATCACGTTGACGCTGATGCACGGCTCGTTCGAGCTTCCGTCGTTCCTGGGGGCGCTTACACCCACATCGCATGCTGCCGTGATGCCGGTCTCTGTCGACTCGGAGCAGGGACATCCCGACTTTGGAATGAACACAAACGGTCTGGCCGCGTTCGCGGTAGATGACCGGAATGTGGACGATAAAGCAGAAACAGAGCCGGAGAGCTCCTCGCCGCCGAAGGTCTCCTCTCCGGCAGCGACTGTGCCCGACAAGATCGTGAAGAAGAAGTCCAGGAGCAGATCACACCGCCGACGATCTTCGGCGCGCCAGGCCAGAAGAATGCGAAAAGAGATGAGCTCACTCTCTACCGGGGACGAGCCTGTTCTCAAAACCCTTACACGCGCCCAGGTCAACGCCGGTCTCAAATCCGTGACGTCCAGGGTCAGGCGCTGCAACAAGGGCGACAGCGGAATCGCCGTCATCGAAGTGGTCATCGGCAAGAACGGTCGGGTGACCCGCTCCCTCGCCACCGGCGCCTACTCCGGCACCTCCACTGGCAAGTGCTTCTCCAGAGCCGTGCGCCGCGCCAAGTTCCCCAAGTTCACCGGATCGAGGATCACCGTCAGGTATCCCTTCAGGCTGTAGATCAGTCAAAACAGGATGAAAAAAAGTCTACGGGCAGTTGGCCGGAACCGGCGTGCATGTGTCGGATTGGTTGTCGTGAACATCTATCGGAACGGGTACGGTAGTGAGCTGGTCCAGAAGATCGCAAGTCTCGCAATCGGGCAGGGCGGCGTTGTTGTAAATGTGCACGCCCCCGACCACCGAAGTAAGGGCGTTCAGCCCATCCAGACTCGTCACGGCGCCGTTTCCGTAGACGTTCAAGTACCCGTCCACCAATGTCAGACAATTCAACGCGGCCAAGTCTGTGCATGTGGCGCAATTGATCGAAAGGTATCCCGAGATTGACGTGTATCCTGCGAGGGTTTCGAGATCCGCTTGTGTGATGAGATCGAAATCACCGCTGTAATCCCCTTGAGTGCAATCGTTATCCGTGTCGGTATCAGTGTCCGTGTCAGTATCCGTGTCGGCATCGGCATCGGTTGTCCCACCGTCACTGCGCGACGAGTCGTCCGAACACCCGGCGGCTGCCACGGCCAACACCAGGCCCAGCAAAAGGTTTCCAGTATCGATCATCGTGCCCGTCCTCCATATGTTGGGATGATCATAGTATATCAATGATCCGAAAAAAGCAGTTGAATCCCACGAACGGTCGTAGGAAGGTGAGTCTCCTCATCTCACGTTTCATGTACAAGGAGCCTGCATGTACTCAAAAACCATGACAGCGGCGATCATCGCGCTCGGGTTTCTGGCAACCGCCTGTGATTCTCCGAAAACGTCGGTTACGCCGAGCGGGCCGGTAGCAACTATCGAGGAACCTGCCGGTGAGACCAATCTCGCGCAAGAGGCCCATCAGCCGAAGCTCCCAACCGAGCCTGCGCCGGTGACGGCTTTTGTGGGAGCCACGGTTTTCGACGCCACCGGCAACGACCCGATCGAAGACGCCGTCATCGTGCTCTCGAGGGACCGGATAGTCGCGGTGGGACCGAAAGCAGAAGTGAGCGTGCCCGACGATGCGGTCGTAATCGATGTGACGGGCAAGTGGATAGTGCCGGGCCTGGTGGACGCCCATATGCACTTCTTCCAATCCGGCGGAATCTACGCAAGACCCCACGTGGTCGATCTGCGCGAAACCAGGTCATACGAAGAAGAGGTAAAAGCTCTTCGCGAAGACCTCCCCGATACTCTGCGCCGCTACCTGGTGTCCGGGCAGACCGCGGTAGTCGATATGGGCGGCCCGTTCTGGAACTTTGAGGTAAGAGAAAAGGCCAACGGAATGCTGCTCGCCCCGCGTACGGCGGTGTCCGGCCCCCTGGTCTCCACGATCGCCAGGGAGAAGCTGGACATCGGCGACCCACCCATCATCAAGGCGGAGACACCGGATGACGCCAGGGCGCTGGTGCGAAAACAGCTGGAGCAAAAGCCCGACCTGGTCAAGGTGTGGTTCATCGTCTCAAAGGAGCACTCACCCGAGCGTGGTCTCGAACAAACCGTGGGCATCATGCGGGCCGCCGCAGACGAAGCACACAAGGGCGGCGTGAGAGTGGCCGTACACGCGACGGAACTGGTCTCCGCCAGGGAGGCCCTCAAGGCCGGGGCCGATATTCTGGTTCACAGCATCGACGACGAAATAATCGACGATGAGCTCATTTCGCTCATGAAGGAGAAAAACACGATTCTGACGCCCACCCTGACCGTCATGGAGGGTTACGCCGAGGTTCTGGGAAACAATCCCGTCCTTTGCGAGATGGACAAAAAGTACGGAGATCCGCAAGTCGTCAAGACATGGAAAGATCTTTCGTCCGTGAGTCCGGAGCCTCCGGAAGAAGGCGCCAAGCGACAGGCCAAGAACGACGCCAAAATGGCCGTGATGAACGAAAACCTCATGAAGCTGGTCGAGGCCGAAATCACAATAGCTGCGGGAACGGACGCGGGCAATGTCGGCACTCTTCACGGATCGGCCCTGCATCACGAACTGGAAATGATGGTCAAGGCGGGTATGTCAACGAAAGCCGTTCTTATCGCGGCCACCAGGAATGCGGCAAAGGTCTTCGCCGTCGATCCCGAATTCGGGACGCTGGAGAAAGGCAAGCTGGCTGACCTCCTGGTGTTGGACGCGGATCCCCTGAGTGACATCTCCAATCTGGGAAGAATCTCAAAGATAGTCAAAGGCGGCATCGTGCTCGACCCCAATCAGATTCTGCCGCCGAATCCGGAGTGGGTGGTGCAAAAACAAGTGGACGCCTACAACGCGCGAGACCTTGATCTCTTTTTGTCGTTCTATTCAAAAGACGCGGTGATCATCCGCCATCCCAGCGGAGAAGTGGTTGCCAGAGGTACCGAGAAAATGCGCGACGTCTACATGGGTCTATTCAAGCGCGCGCCAAAACTAAAATGCCGGGTTCTCTCACGAACCACCACCGGCAACATGGTTGTCGATCATGAGCTCGTCACCGGCATCGAGGGTCGACCGTACCTGCACGCAGTGGCAATCTACGAAGTCAACGACGGTCTCATCACCAACGTCTGGTTTCTTCCCAGGGACGATGACTGAAGCCATGGTGAAAACAGTGGGGATGTAAAATCTTTGTCTAATCTCAATTCAAGTGAATCACCGCAGACGGCATGTTGTCCAAAATCTCAGACGGACCGATGGGGCACAGTGTTCCTTTTGGCACAAGCACGGAGGATAAAGAACATGAGGGAGCTAAAACTCACAACATGGGCGCTGATCTTCGGTGTCTCAATAATGGTGTTTGGGTGCGGCGGGGCCAAGGTGTCCACCCCGACCGCGGAACACCCGGAGAAGCCGACGTCGGATGGCGACGGACCGGCATTCGCGGATGTCCTGGATGCCGCCGATGCTCCCGGAGGAGCGGAAGCGGTGGTGCTGAAATCTGCGGTGACCGAGGTGACCGTCTACTCGGACCGGGCACGTGTGACCCGCCAGGCCAAAACGGAGGTGACGACCGAATCGAAGGTTTATGCCTTCCGGAATCTCCCGGGCTGGGTGGATGATGGATCGGTCCGCGTCTCGGCAAGCGCGGGTCGGATCGTGGACGTTCGGGTGGAACGCAGCTTTCTGGCCAAGGCCACTGACAAGAACTGGCAGAAGGCCGAGAAGGAGTATCAGGATCTGACAAACCAGCTGGCGGCCTTGACCGACGAAATTGGTGTGCTCGATGCTCAAAAAGCCCAGATAGAGGCCATCAAGGCCTTCTCTCTGGAAAAGATTACCAAGGACACCACCATCGGCGACATCAGTGTTCAGAGCTATGGTGATGTGCTGACCTTCATCAGTGACTCCCTGCGTGCGACCGCCAAGGCGCGCCGCGAGGTTCATCTCGAGCGCGGCGAGATCACGCCGGAGCACGAGGCCAGCGCGCGGCGGCTCGAGGAGATGAAGGGCCTGGGGCAGCTGGAAGAAACGACGGTGCTGGTAACGCTGCAGAGCAGCCGCACCACCCCGAGCACTATCGATCTGACCTACATGATGCCGGGGGCGACCTGGGAGCCGATGCACGAGCTGCGAGTGAGCACTTCTGACTCGAAGGCTGTAGAGGTCATCTCGTTTGCGTCGGTCACGCAGACCAGCGGCGAGGACTGGGGCACGGCGGAGCTGTCATTCTCGACACAGTCCACAGTCCAATCGGTAAGGATACCGGAACTCGAGGCGCTTACCCTGGGCGATACCCACACCGCGACCCGCATGATGACCAGCAAGATGTCGTCTTTCAACCGGGCGCAGAAAGCCTTCAAGGGGCAAAGCCAGCTGTGGAACAAGGTGCATCAGAAAAAATCCTATAGAGAAAGCGAACGCCTTAATTTCGAACAGGTTTATCAGAGCAATATGGAGTACCTGCAGGTCGTACAGAGCAAGACCGTCCAGATCTTCGAGTCGCTCAAGAATCGCGGAACCACCGCTCACTTCAAGGCGAAGACCGTACAGAGCGTGCGGGGGGACGGACACCCGACCCGGCTGCGAATCGGCCGCAGCACGCTCAAATCAAAGCAGAAGATCGTTGCGGTGCCCGAGCAATCTCTCAATGCGGCCCGCACGCTGGAGATGATAAATTCTACCGATCAGTCATTTCTTCCGGGCAAGGTCGCCCTCTATCAGGACGGCGCGTTCCTTGGAATGACCGACATAGACTTCATCGCCCAGGGCGAGAGTTTTTCCCTCTTCCTGAGCGTCGCGGATCACATCAAGCTTTCGCGAACGCTGGATCGCAAGCAAAGCTCTGTGGTTCACAAGAAACGCAGCAAGATGCGCGTCGCGTTCATAGTGACGGCCGAGAACCTGTCGGCGGAGAAGACCACCCTGACCCTGGCGGATCGAATCCCCGTCTCGGAGAACAGGGAGATCCGGGTCAGCAACGTCAAGATTACCCCCGCCGGAAGCCCCAACTCCAAGGGCATACTGCACTGGGACCTGACCCTGAAGCCCAAAGAGAAGCGCCAGTTTCGCATCAGCTACCAGGTCGAGTATCCACGGGAGCTGATTCTGGACGCACGCCGCAAGCGCAAGGCCAGACCGGCCATGCCGAGCCCCTCGGATCCGTACGCGTCCCCCGCCGCCGCAGACAAGAAGTACGAGATGGAGGATCAGCTCATGGACCTGGAGCAGATGCTCTGATTGCTGAAATCAGAGCGGATAGATGAAGGTCACACCGTTGATGTCGGATTGCTCCAGGGTGTTCTTACTTTCATCACAGGGGCTCATTGACCAGAACATGGTGGCCTCCCACACGTCAGGATGATCCAACCCCAGGAGGTGGCCAATCTCGTGAGTGGCGACGCCTTCCATGTCGTAGTCATTGGTGCATGACGGCAGCGAAGTGTCGGCGTTGGTGGCGAAGTTGACGGCGTTGTTGAATACGATATCTGCGTCGGTAAGTCTGTAGAACGTCGTGCCGTTTGTGATCATGCTCGTCCCGTTGTAAATCGGAAGGGTTGCCGCGAGGGTGCCGGTGCCGAGATCGCCGTCGGGGTCATCGAACGACATGGTGTTGAAACCATCATAGATGTAGCCAAGGGCGCCGCCGGAGTCGGGTATCTGCGTGAAAGAAATAGTCGCGGTCGCCACATCCTCCCATTGCTGGAACCCGTTCTGCGTAGCCGTCCTGTCCTCTCCAGCGGGCATCCCGGTTTGTGTATTGCCTGTGACGAATCGGTATTCCACCGGGTTATCAACCGGGAACCACTTGCGTGCCGGACTGAGAAGGACGAACACGTCGGTGGCTCCTACCACCAGGTTTTCCGGGCCCATCAGATTGTCCACCTCGTCGGTTTCTGTAACCGCTGCAAGTGTGTCCACCTGAGCGTAGGTGTCGTAATTGCCGGTGTTCGCGTTCGTGAAGTGTTGGTAAGAGACCGTGGCCCCCGCATTTAAACCGGACCTCGTTATGGACCAGTCTCCAATATCTCCAATGGATGGAGCGGTGTTCTCGTCGTAGTAGAGATCAATGGCGAAACCCGTGAAGCAGTCGATGTTGCCGGTGTTACTCACGTCGAAGTTGAATCTGATCTGGTCTCCTACCAGGGTGCTGGTCAGGTTCTCCACCAGGAGGTTGATCTCTCCACCCAGAAGCTGAACAGGTACGGAGATGTCCCAGATGGTAACCCCGTCGGTGAGTTGCAGATCCAGCAGGTACTGGAATTCGGTTGCGCCGGCGGTCACGTCTATCCCAAAGCCCACGGCAGTTGCGGTTCCAGCGGCGGTCACGTTTCCGAAGTTACCGTTGGGTTGGGTCACGGTCACCTCGGGGTGGGTGGACGAGAGCACTCCGGTAACTCCGATGGCGTCGAGCGCTCCATCATTGAGAACGGTTATGTCCAGGGTAGCCGAAGCCCCCTTGAGAATGGGATCCGGGGTACTGGTGTGGGAGTCGTACAGGAGTTCCGTGGCCCTGCATCCAGTCGGGCGAATCATGAACGATGCGTAGAACGGGTACCAGGCGCTTGTGGCGTCTTCCCACAGCACACCATTCACCCATGAGCCCGCGGCCGTATCCTCGTCGTCAATGAGGGGTCCGAATTCTACTGCGCTGAGATCGTCAAGGGACTCAAGCACAACCCAGAACGTGTCGCCTTCCTTGAAAGTGAGGGGCGTGGGCAAAGTGACAACCTCGGTGATAACGCCGGTGCCGGAAACATTGACGGTGGCCGCCGCCTCTTCCGCCACTGAGATGGGGAATATCAGCTGGTCGGGGAAGCCCGCCCGATATGTGTACACCTTCAGCATGAAGTCCGCGCTCAGAGGGCCGGTGTTACGGTAGAATTGAGCCTCGACAGAGGTGAGGCTGAACGAAGTCGCGTCGACCACGTAATAGTTGCCGACCGTGTCGTTGGAGGAAGGCGCCATGTAGGACACCGCAGTACCGCTGTCGACTATGAGTTGGTGGTTTTCAATACCGCAGCCCAGTCCTTGAACATACACCCCCCACGCGTCGAACCAGTTGTTGGGCCCGTCGGTGCTCTCCAGGTAAACCGGATAGATTCCGTAGGCCAGGGTTGCCGAGTTGATCTGAAAGGACGGTGTTCCGGTAGAGGAGCTGCTCGCCGGCATCGGACCGAAGTCGGATGCAGCCACGGTTACTGTCACATCCGGATCGTCGCTGGACAGGACGCCGGTGACGTCAGCGGCGTCTCCAAACTCCTTGTTGGCAAGGGTAGCGGTGGTGGTTGCGGTTCCGCCTGCAGGGACCACCGCGGGAACCTCAACGTGACTTTCCAGACTGATCCATGGACCTTCCGCACAGCCGTCAACTCGAATTAGCCAGTTGCCGAATGTGCCGTAGTAGGTGGTGTCAATGAACGAGTAAATCGCCCCGCCCATGTACGGCACGAGTATCCCGCCATCGAACAACGGCAAATACAAATTGGTGCTTTGATCGTCGATGGACTCGATGCCAACCCATATTGCCTCCCCCTGCACCAATGACAGGGGCTCGGAGAGACTGAACGTGTAGAAATCCGGATAGTTGGTGGCGACGGTAACCGCGCCGGTGGAGGCGAGCTCGGCACCTGGAAGTCCGGTCGCGGAGTCGTACTCGTAGATGTGCAGGGCGAACTGCCCGTTTCCGGTGCCGGTGGTACAGGTGGGATCGGCGGCGCAGAAATCGTGGAAGGCCACCTGGACATCGATGACGTTGTAGGCCTCCGCGTCGATGAAAAATACGTTCATCACCTCGTCGCCGGCTACGAGGGAGTATCCGGAGTACGGGGCGTCGTTGTCAATTACCAACTGGGCGGCCGGGTCGACCGTGTCACAGACGGGGCAGCCCTCGTCCACCAGGTAGTTACAGTTGTTGTCGACGAGATCGCAAAGCTCCACGGCACCCGGGTATATGGTGTCGTCCGAGTCATCACAGTCGTTGCCTGTGCATGCCCCGGTACCGTCACCGTAGCCGTCCCCGTCCAGATCCTGGATGGGGCCGCTGACGCAGGAGCCGTCCTGACACTGGTCGCCCACCGTGCAGGCGTCCAGGTCGTCACAGGCGATCGTGTTGAAAGCGTTGTCGCAGCCGGTGGCCGGGATGCAACTGTCGTCTGTGCACAGATTACCGTCGTCGCAACCCAGCGTCCCAGTGTTGCCGGTGCAGGAACCGGCGTTACAGAAGTCGCCCAGGGTACAGGCGTTCGCGTCGTTGCAGGGTGCGGTGTTGTCAACGTATGCACATCCGGTGGCGGGGACGCAAGAGTCGTCGGTGCAGACGTCCAGATCGTCACAGTCCAGGACCGTTCCAGGTACGCAGGTGCCGGACACACAACCCTCTGTCCCATTGCAGACATTGAAGTCGTCGCAATCAGACGGAACAACACACTCCATACACCCTGTGTCCAGGTCGTCTGTGTACCCGTCGCAGTCGTTGTCCACTGTGTCCAGGCAGATGATGTCCCCCATGGGGCCCTCGAAAATCAGCGGGTGGACGTATTCGTCGTTGTCATCGCAGTCATCCCCGCCACAGGCGTCGGAGATGTAGGTATCGCCGTCAAAGTCCAGCGGAACACCGCCGCAAGCACCCCCGTAGCATTCATCGTTCATCGTGCAGGCGTCCGAATCGTCGCAGGGAGCTGTGTTGAACACATTCTGGCAGCCCAGGAGCGTGTCACAGGAGTCATCGGTACAGACATCGAGATCGTCGCAGTCCGGGGCCACGCCCGACTGGCACGATCCCCCACCACAAACATCGCCAACGGTGCAGGCGTCGGCGTCGTCGCAGGGGGCTGTGTTATTTGTGTACTGACATCCGGCCACGTCGTCGCAGTTGTCTTCGGTGCACGGATTTCCGTCGTCACAGTTGTAGGTACCCAATCCCACGCACACGCCGTTCAGACACTCATCTTCGGTAGAGCAGTACTGCCCGTCATCACATGGGTCCGTGTTGTTGTCATTGACGCATCCAGAACTCGGATCGCAGGAGTCATCAGTGCAAATATTAGCGTCATTGCAGTCGACCGCGCCCCCTCCCTGGCAAAGGCCCGCCTGGCAGGTGTCGTCCAGGGTGCACTCATTTTCGTCATCGCACGCACTCGTGTTGTTTTCGTTGAGACAACCGGTAGCCAGATCGCAGGAGTCGTCGGTGCAGAGATTGTCGTCGTCACAGTCCAGAGTTGTGCCGACACACTCACCGTCCTGGCAGGCGTCGTTCTCTGTGCATATGTCCTCATCGTCGCAGGGGTCTGTATTGAAAGAGTTTTCGCAAATGCCGAGATTGCAGATGTCATCAGTGCATGGGTTGTCGTCTTCACAGTCAGCGGAGTCGGCACACTCGGACTCGCTACTGGTGTCTTCGTCCCCTCCCCCGTCAGTGGAGCTGCCGGAGCCGCCGGAGTTGCCGCAACCAAGAGTCAATGCAAGCAGGGCGAATATGCTGATTTTCGAAAAACTCATCTCGCCCCTCCCTTCACGATAGCGCGAACTTCGGAAAGGGTGTGTTTCTCAGTTGTGGGCTTTCCGGTGAAATCCACGATGCTGATTCCCCGGTGAGGGACATCGCGCTGAAGGATTTGATCCCCATCGGTGAGCTCTTTGATGACTTTGTACTTGCCCTGGTACAGGCCAATCACCATGTAGCCGTCGCCATCTTTACGGTTCTCGAGAAAAAGCAGCACTTGTTCTTGCGGTGAGAACTTGGGAGACCCGGGTAGTAACGCGGCGATCTCGCCAACCGTGCCGCCAATCTGTTTGATGTGAACATCGGTCAAGCGTTGGTCACCCTTCAGTATCTCTGTTGGGGAGAGGTTGATATGAGTGTAGATCTTGGTTTCATCTTTGTTCCATCTCGCGTCTACAGTCCTCACCTCCCCGAGCACGATCAATGTGGCGACCTCGGAGAGACGTTCCACGGTCATGTGTTCCACGACCGTCGACAACGCCGGGACAGCAAACAGGAGCGTCCCGATGATGGTTATCAGAAGTGTGTTGGCTAGTTTGGCTTTCATGCTTTCCTCCCGGTGGAAGACCTCGAGCGCCGTCCCGTCGATGACAGTACCGACAGCGCGGGTTGGCCTGGTACTCCCCCTCCAGCTTCTCCAAATTGGGCTCGGCCAATAGTCTACCACGGTCAATCAACGGATGTCGACGGGTCCTGCTACGGAGGTGGATGTCGATTTTTGGCAACTTTATGTGCGAGCGGCCGATTAGGTCTGGTGAGTGTGACCAACCCAATCGGAGGACAGAATGTATGTGTATCTCATTCAGAGCATCCCAAACCCGAAGAAGCGCTATGTGGGCATGACAGCCGATCTGAAAAGGCGCATTGCTGAACACAACAGCGGCGAAACAACGAGTACCGTCGATCATCGCCCCTGGGAACTCGTTACTTTTCTGAAATTCACCAACGAGCTAAAAGCCGAGAAGTTCGAAGCCTATCTGAAACACGGCTCAGGTTACTCCTTCGCCAAACGCCATTTTTGGTGATCCAACTCGTAAAACAACTCGACAGCCAACTCGTAAGATCCTGCGTAGGGCCGCCGGAGCAGGACAAACAAGTCGTCAAACAACTCGACAGCCAACTCGTAAGCCAACTCTAAAGATCCTGCGTAGGGCCGCCGGAGCAGGACAAACAAATCGTCAAACAAGACGTAAACAAATGCATTATCGGTCCTGCTTCGGAGGCCCTACGCAGGATCTTTGGAGTTAGAGTCCTTGGGGGTGGAGTCTTTTGAGCCAACGCGTTGTCGGACAAAATCCAGTTTGCGGGCTTCTGCTCAATTGTGACTTGTTGTTCGAAGATCACGCCATAGCGGCATCGCCGCGACGGCGGATGGTGGTTTTTGGCTAGCAATTACCCCATGAGTGCCCCATGGGGGAGGGGGGAAATGTTACCTTTTCGAATGTCTCTCACTCATTCGAATAGGGGGCCGTTCACGGAACACAATCGCTCTCCCACCAGGTGATGGCATCGTCGTAGTATGCCGCGCCGAGCACGTCCATGTCGCCGTCTCCGTCAACGTCTGCCGCGTATACAGACATGGCGCCATCGAATGCCCCATCCACCGTGTGCTTGGTCCAGTTTGTGCCGTCGCCGGTGTTGTTCTCCCACCAGGCGATGTCATCGGCTTATACTGCCGCGCCGAGCACGTCCATGTCGCCGTCTCCGTCTACGTCCGCCGCGTATACCGACTCGGTTTGATCGAATGCCCCATCCACTATGTGTTCAGTCCAGGCGGTACCGTCACCCGTCGTGTTCTCCCACCAGGTAATTTCATCGTCGGTGCCTGCCGCGCCGAGCACGTCCATGTCGCCGTCTCCGTCGATGTCCGCCGCGTATACCGAACTGGCGCCGTCGAATGCATCATCCACCGTGTGCTCTGTCCAGGTTGTGCCGTCGCCTGTGGTGTTCTCCCACCAGGCGATGTCATCGTCAGCCAAAGCTGCGCCGAGCACGTCAATGTCGCCGTCTCCGTCAACGTCCGCCGCGTGTACCGAATAGGCGCCAATGAATGCCCCATCCACTGTGTGCTCTGTCCAGGTTGTGCCGTCGCCCGTGGTGTTCTCCCACCAGGTGATGGCATTGTCCCATTGTGCCGCGCCGAGCACGTCCATGTCGCCGTCTCCGTCAACGTCCGCCGCGAATACCGAATGGGGACCATCAAATGCCCCATCCACCGTGTGCTTACTCCAGGCAGTTCCGTCACCTGCGGTGTTCTTCCACCAGGTGATGTTACTTGCGTAGAATGCAGCGCCGAGCACGTCCATGTCGCCGTCTCCGTCTACGTCCGCCGCGTATGCCGAACAGGCACTCCCAAATGCCCCATCCACCATGTGCAAAGCCCAGGTGGCACCGTCACCTGTCGTGTTCCTCAACCAGACGATTTCGCCTGCTTCTCTTGCCGCGCCGAGCACATCCATGTCGCCGTCCCCGTCAACGTCCGCTGCGTATACAGAGCTGGCGCCGTCGAATGACCCATACAACGTGTGTTCGGTCCAGGTGGGAATGCAGTTTGTATCCGTGTCAGTATTCGTGTCGGTATCGGTATCCGTGTCGGTATCCGTGTCGGTATCCGTGTCCGTATCCGAGTCCGCATCGGTGTCGGTGTCCGTGTCCGTATCGGTGTCGGTCGCCCCACCGTCGGGCTTCGACGACGAGCTTTTCGAGCACCCGCCGCAAACCAGCACGGTCGCAAGTGCCATCAACAGCAAGTACCTCATCGCCGAACCCTTTCATTATGAACGTGAGAGTATTTTATCAGGTATCGGAAAAAGGCGCACGCTCTACGGACAGCTCGCCGGAACCGGCGTGCATGTGTCGTCGAGGTTGTCGTGGACATCTATCGCCGTGGGTGCGGTAGTGAGCTGGTCCAGTACCTCGCACACCTCGCAGTCGGGAAGAATGACGTTGTCGTAGATATTTAGGTCCCCACCCACTGAGATAAGGGCGCTCAGACCGTCCAGGTTTGGGAGGGCAGCGTTGTTGTAGATGTACAAGTTCCCTCCCACCGAGATGAGGGCGCTCAGCCCGTCTAGGTTTGTGAGGGCGTCGTTCCCTCCGATCGACAAGTTCCCTCCCACCGAGGTGAGAGCACTCAGACCGTCCAGGTTGGTGAGGGCGTCGTTGTCATATATGAATAAGTTTATCCCCACCGTAGTGATGTTGCTCAGCCCGTTCAGGTTGGTGAGGGCGTCGTTCCCGGAGATAGTCAGGTACTCAACCACAGAGGTGATTCCGCTAAGCCCGTTCACGTTTGTGAGGGAGTCGTTCCCGAAGATAGTCAGGTCCTCAACCACAGAGGTGATTCCGCTAAGCCCGTTCACGTTTGTGAGGGAGTCGTTTCCGGAGATACGCAAATATTCACCAACCGAGTTGAGGCCGCTCAGCCCGTCCAGGTTAGTAAGGACGGCGTTATCTTCGATCCATAAGTCCTCGCCCACCGAGCTGAGGCCGCTCAGCCCGTCCAGGTTAGTAAGGACGGCGTTATCTTCGATCCTCAAGTCCTCGTTCACTGAGGTGAGGGCGCTCAGGCCGTCCAGGTTGGTGAGGGCATCGTTGTTGCCTATCCTCAAGTCCCCGCCCACCGAGGTGATGTTGCTGAGTCCGTCCAGGTTTGTGAGGGAGGCGTTCCCTTGGATCGACAAGTACATTCCCACCGAGGTGATGCCGCTCAGTCCATCCAGGTTGGTGAGGGCATCGTTGTTTTCGATCCACAAGTCCCACCCCACCGAGGTGATGTTGCTGAGTCCGTCCAGGTTTGTGAGGGAGGCGTTGTTGCCTATCCTCAATCCCCACCCCACTGAGGTGATGTTGCTGAGTCCGTCCAGGTTTGTGAGGGAGGCGTTCCCTTGGATCGACAAGTCCTTTACCACCGAGGTGATGCCGCTCAACCCGTTCAGGTTGGTGAGGGCGTCGTTGTTGCCGATGTACAATTCCCCGCCCACCGAGGTGAGGGCGCTCAGACCAACCAGGTTGGTGAGGGCGGCGTTGCTGCTGATTAGCAAGTCCCCACCCACCGAAGTGAGTGCGCTCAGGCCGTCCAGGTTGGTGATCGCGTCGTTGCGTTCGATCAACAAGTCCTCACCTACCGAGGTGATGGCGCTCAACCCGTTCAGATTGGCGAGGGAGACGCTGTCTTCGATCACCAAGTTCCCACCCACCGAGGTAAGGCAAATCAACCCGCTCAAGTCGATGCACGCCGGGCACTCGATTGTAAGGTATCCCGAGATCGAGGTGTATCCTGCGAGGGTTGCTACATCTGATGGAGTGCTGATGGTGAAATCGCCGGTGTACTCCCCCAGAGTGCACACGATCGGACCGGTATCCGTGTCTGTGTCTGTGTCGGTGTCTGTATCCGTGTCCGTATCCGTGTCGGTGTCCGTGTCGGTGTCCGTATCGGCATCCGTGTCGGTGTCGGTATCGGTATCAGTATCGGTATCCGTGTCGGTGTCGGAATCGGTGTCCGTATCTGTATCAGCATCCGAGTCGGTGTCGGTTGCCCCACTGTCGTCGCCGCCCGACGAGCTTTTCGAGCACCCACCGCAAACCAGCACGGTCGCAAGTGCCATCAACAGCAAGTACCTCATTGCCGAACCCTTTCGTTATGAACGTGAGAATATTTTATCAGGGATCGGAGAAAGGCGCACGCCTCCTTCAAAATGTCTCCCACTCCTTAGAAGAGGGTTGTCGTTTGGGGTGGTTTTTTGACGAGCAATTGCCCCATGAGTGCCCCATGGAAAACTGCGACAGGCTCGCCGCCACCAATTTGTGCCGCAAGCTGCGGCACTATTCGTGAGCCGCTCTTTTCTGTGGTTTTCATTTTGGCCGCAGGCTGCGGCCAAATTTGTTCTCCTGTGTTTTGGGCAACACCCACCACGAAGTGAGAAGAACCTTCGTCGCTCGCTGTCGCGAGCTATGAAGGGTGGCACGAGGACGAGGAGTGCCCGGAGCCAACAATCGGACTCGAACCGAAGACCTGCGCATTACGAATCGGTTCCTGGACAATCAGCCACAATCAACCACAACGCGCTACCGCAGACGTGGCGCGGGTTTGCGGGTTTTGCCTTGATTGTGACTTGTTGTCGTTTTTGGTGGTTTTTCGCGAGCAATTACCCCATGAGTGCCCCATGAGGATCAAGCTGAATGATGATTTTTTGCCGACGGTAGGGTTATTCGTCCGTTTGGGGCGATGCAGCTGCCGTTTCCACATCGTTTAAAGAT
>JAUVDV010000003.1 GCA_030595125.1 Deltaproteobacteria bacterium | reverse complement strand
TGTGAAGGTCCGGGCCATGATCGGGGTTGGGGGGAGTACTTTCATGGATGGTCCGGCCTAAATCGGGGAGAGCTGAACCTCTGCCGGCTGAGACTCGGTTTGTATCTCGACCACGGTGGGCGTGATCGCGGCATCGCTCGGGTCTTGCTCGACGGTGGCCTTGCCGTTTCCGTTCTTCCTGCGTCTTTGGATGAACAGACTGGGGTAACGATCCCTGGACTTCTCGTCGTTGCGGAAGATGTACCCGGCCGCCGCCCTCACATCTTCGATCCCTTGTCGCAGGTACTCCGCCGCCCGGTGGCGAAGGTTCCGTACGTCGTAGGCCGCGCCGGTCGGCGTCGAGATGGTGGCCTGGAGTATCCTGGCGCCCAGCTTCTCGGCCCTGGCGATGTCCTCCAGCGTCACGTCGCACTTGCCCTGCGCCCTGTCCCAATGCTCGGAGAAGAAAGTGCCCAGGGCTCCCAGGTCGTCGGCCTTGTTAACGTTAGTTGCGCCCGAGCGAATGGCGGCGATCACATCGCCCAGCTCCGGATCGTCGCCCCAGATGTAGACGGCGGCCTTCATCAGCTTGATGCGAAGGGGTTTGGCCTCGATCATCAACATACGCAGCGGGTCCTCGCTGTTCAGCAACTGTCGCATGAGGATGTCGGCCTGCCAGAACGCCTTTGCCCGGTCGGCCAAGTTGTCGTAGGCGAAGACATCGAATACCGCAGTTCTCAAGGCCTGCGCAAACAGCGGGCGATCCTCGGCGAATGCCTGCGCGTAGGCCAGACCAACTCCCACTGCGCTGGTGGCGCTTACCTTGAGCAGGCGCACATGAGCCGCAGGTATTGCCATCAGAGTGTGCTTCAGCGAAGCAAGTGCGTTCTCGGCCTCCTGCGCATCCAGCTGGGTCTCGGGAAGCACTTCGTCATCCAGTTCCATGTCCTCCTCGATCTCCGGGTCTTGCGAGTCGTCCATTGTGCATGTTGTTGTCATTTCTTCGGTCATCGGATCCTCCTTTGGTTTGAAAAACGAGGAGCCCTATTGAAAGAACTGTGCCAATGACTCGCAGAAGGCCGTTTTGGGCGATAACGTCAGGTATGTACTTGGTTTTCGGGGGCAACCCGCAAAAGGCCGGTTCTGTCGAAAACCGCCTATTGAGATCACACTATTGTAACCTGTCTCATTATTGCGCCTCATCAGGGCGCGCCCTTATGCTGACCCCACCCCCGGCCCCTCCTGACCCCACCCCCTCAGTCCCCCTCCCCACCGCAGGGAGGGGGAAGAAAAAGGGAAGTCAGATCACCTCCCCCCGCTGTGGGGGGAGGCCGGGAGGGGGGTCGCAGGGAGGGGAGATCTTTCTATCTCAATTAGCAGCAGATCATATATAGTCCCGCGCCATGAAGGTTGATGAGACCGGAACACTGCCGAGGAAGCTGTTCGAGTTCGACCAGGGCGAACCTGCGCCCACGTTGCTGGTGGCGTACTCGCCGTCGGGGGTTGCTTCGACCGACCACCAGACCATAAACGACACACTGACCACCGGGCGAGCCGGAAGCTCGGACCTGAAGCTGCTGGACTACAGCATCTCGCGCAGTCATTTTCGCATTACCACCAACGCCAGGCGCAAGAAAACCATCATCGAGGATCTGGGCAGCAAGAACGGCACATACGTAAACGGCCGCGAGATCAAACGCGCAACCGTGCTGCGCGACCAGGCGGTCATTCGCGCCGGCCGCGTGCTGATGGTGTACCTGGCCGATGCGCGGCCCGTCCTTGGCGCCCAGGCGCTTCATTATTACGGCATCGTGGGCAAGTTTCACGCGGCTGCCCTTGTATCGGAGCTTGATGACGCAGTGCGCTCGGGGCGCAATCTGCTTTTGACCGGACCCTCGGGCAGCGGCAAGGAGCTGGCTGCACTGGCCGTGGCTCGCATGGCGGGAAGAGAGCTGTCGACCCATAACGCGGCGCGTTTCACTTCGGAGGAAGAAGCCACCACCAGCCTGTTCGGGGTGGCCGAAGGAGTGTTTACCAGCGTGAAGGAGAGGGCCGGCTACATTGAAGAAGCCGAGGGGGGGGTGCTGTTTCTGGATGAGGCGCACAACCTGCCCGTGCGGGTGCAAAAGAGTCTGCTGCGGGTACTGGAGGACGGCTGGCTGGCCCGGTTCGGCGAGACGACTGATATAAAGGTAGACGTACGTTTTGTGCTCGCGTCAAACGAGCCGCCCAAGAAGTACGGGCTCACCAGGGATTTGCTGGCCCGCCTGCGCGTGCAGGAGATACCCGGCCTCGCCGGGCGCATCGCCGACATCCCCGGTATCTTCGACCACCTTCTTGAACAGGCGATAAAGAAGGCCGGTCTTCCGGTCATGCCTTTCGATGAGGCGCTAAGCGAGGATCACTACGAATCGTTGATGCTGGACGGTTTCAAGGAAGACAACGTGCGAGGCCTTGACGACCTGGCTGATCGCATCGTCTCAAAAGTAAAAACGGGCGCCACCCTCGCCGAAGCCACGGGCGAGATCTTCTCGCGCCGCTATCACACCGAGTTTATGCCGGACATCCGCCCGGAAACCGGCGTGGCCGGCCAGGTAACCGGCGAGATCCCCAGGCCCTCCAGCACCCTGAACGACGAACAACAAAACGTCCACGACGCCTACAAGCAAGTCAGCGGCAACGTCTCCGCCATCGAACGCCTGCTTCGCGACAAGGGCATCGACTACTCCCGCAGACGCATCAGCGGCATCATGGATCAGCTCGACCTGCCGCGAGTGAGGAAAGGGTGATGTCCTGCTACGTTTTGATTTGTCCGCCGCCGCGATCAAGAGGACAAGCTATGGCGGATGAACGAGACGAGTCCGTCGGACTTGCGCTGAGCGCGTCGTTGCCGCCTGCCCGCCATAGCCATGCGACGGCGGGTGGGGTTCACCCCGCGGAAGATAACCAAGCGCAGGATCTTTAAAGTACCATTTTTTTGCAGTGTGGTATTATTGCCAAAAGCAATATGGAAACGGCGCATGGGGTGGATTCGTAACAAATGGAGGGAACGATGAGGATCGGCATACTCGCATTACTGGTTGGAGTTCTTGTTTGCGGCTTTGCACAACTGAGTTGCAGCAAGGATAGTGGGGCGTCCGACACGGACACGGATACGGACACGGATGGGGACACAGATGGGGACACGGATTCGGATACGGATGGGGACACGGATGGGGATACGGATTCGGACACGGATTCAGATACCGATACCGAACCGGAAGTAGAGTTTTCGTATATCTGGATAGCCAACTCCGGCGATGACACCCTGTCCAAGGTGGACACCGAGACGGCAATAGAGGTGGCCCGTTACCGCACTTGTCCGCTCGCTTCCGGCTGCAGCCCTTCGCGCACCTCGGTCAACCTCCACGGGGACGCCGTCGTGACCAATCGGATACCGTACACACTGTCGGTAGCCAAGTTCGCCGCCGCGATAGATGAATGCGTGGACGGCGACAGCAGCGGCACTATCGAAACGTCCACCGGACCGACCAACATACTGCCATGGGGCGAGGACGAGTGCATGCTGTGGTACACGGAGCAGTCCACCGGAGTGTCCGTCAATGAGCTGGGGGCCAGAGCCACGGCCTGGGACGGCAATGAAGACCCTGACACCGGTATCGGGGGGAACGTATGGGTGGGCACCTGTGGAAGTATGTATTCACCCGGGTCCCCACAGGTAGTTTACAAGATCGACGGGGACGATGGCACAGTCCTCGACCAGACCGATGTGACCGCCGGCAACTGCCTTTATGGCGGGGCCATCGACGGAAACGACGGCTTCTGGGTTTATGATCGCTATGAATACGGCCATATGATCACCCGAGTGGACATCAACACTCTCATAGTCACTGAAAACGTGGTGATGCAGGGTGGTTACGGCATCACGGCGGACTCCCAGGGACGAGTGTGGGTCGGCGGCAGCGGATGGGGCACCACCTACGACAACTATGTGACCCGCTATGATCCGGCGACCGATTCCATGGACGAACTCCTGGTGACGGGCGCCAATTGGCTTCGCGGGCTCGCCGTGGGTATGGAAAAGAGCGAGGGCTACGTATGGGCCGCCGACACCGACGGCACGCTCTACAAGATCGACCAGGAGAACATGATCGTCACAGATACCTACGAAATCGGGCTTTCAAATATGATCGGCGCGGCCGTGGATTTCGAAGGTTACGTGTGGACCGTCGACAGGGATGCCAACGCAGCCTACAAGTTCGACCCCGACAACGAGACATTCGTCACCGTCCCCGTCGGCCTGGCTCCGTACTCATACAGCGACATGACCGGCATGCAGCTCAAGGGCGTTATCGATATCGAATAGATTGGTTCCTTGAGGCCCGCCTACGCGCAAACCACCCGATTCCGGCCTTCTTCTTTTGCGCGGTAAAGAGCCTTGTCCGCCGCTCCCACGAGCCCCGGTCCGTCCTCGATTCCTTCCTTGAGCGTGGCCACGCCGATGCTCACGGTGCAACGCAGATGCTCTCGGTCTTTCTGCTCGGGAACAAACGTGGACGACTCAATCTTCTCGCGGAGACGTGTCGCCAAGATCTCGGCGCCCTCAAGCCCCGTGCCCGGCGTGATCACCACGATCTCCTCGCCTCCATATCGGGCCGGGACGTCTGAGATTCGAACCGTCTGGACAACCAGCTCTCCCAGCTGTTTGAGAACCGCGTCGCCCGTCTGATGTCCGTAGGTATCATTTACCTGTTTGAAGTGATCCAGGTCGAGAATGAGCAGGGAGAGCGGAAGGTCGTAGCGTCTGGCACGGGCAACCTCGTGAATCACGCGGTCATCCAGATGCCGACGATTGAAGATCCCCATTAGGGGGTCCGTGATGTTCTCCTTTTCAAGGACGACCAGCCGCTTGACGTCGTGCACAGTCCGTAAAGACAACCAGTTTACCGCCAGCACAAAACAGGCCCCGAAGAAAAAGATCGAAGGGACCAGCAATCCGGCATGGGTCAGGTCATCACCTGCGAAAAACAGTGAATAGCCGATGTATCCGAAGAAAAAGAAGACAATCAAACCGCTGAGCGCAAGCCACGAGAGCTTCGCCCTGCCTGAAGGCAGTTCCCTGATAAGCTTTATTGCGGGGTAGAGCGAAAACAAAAGTAACGCCGCCCCCCCGTAAATGAGCGCATAAACCATAACCATGGTCTGTAGGATCTATCGAATCGCACGAGATGTAAAGAGAAGGGAAGGGCGAGTTGTTCCGGACGGTTTGCCGTGAGACAATATCAAAATCACGAAGGAGTTAGGAGGTTCTCACCATGCGCATTGAAATCGCAATACTGACGCTCGCCTTGCTGCTTGCCGGTTGTTCGAACGATTCGTCATCGAGTAACAATAGCGATGCCGGCACGTCGGACACCGACACTGATACTGATGCAGATACCGATACGGACACCGACACGGATACTGATACGGACACGGATACAGACACCGATTCGGACGAGCCGACCTGTACGGGAGAGTGGGGTACCACATACTACGTGCGAGAGGACGGCGGCGACGCGAGCCAGTGCACCGGCCTGGCGGACGCGGCCTATCCCGGCAGCGGCGCAGATCAACCGTGCGCATTCAATCACCCGTTCGTGGCGCTGCCCCCCGGCGGAACGGCGATCCTCCAGGGCGGCGATCGACTGATAATCGCGGACGGTTCCTACATGATGGGCTACGGCACCGAGGCTTCGACCTACCCGGGCTGCGATTCCTCCTTCGCCTGGGACTGCATGATGCCGCCCATCCCCGACGGTCAGAGCGCGGACGAACCCACCTGCATCGTCGGCGCCGGATGGAACGACGGATGCTCCGACCCGCCCGAACTGTACGCCGTCAACCGTCCATGGTCCGTGATCGATCTCACCGGCTCCGATAACGTCCGCGTCGAGTGCCTGGAGCTCACCGACCACTCCGATTGCGTGGACGGCCACTCCGGCTCGCTCGCCTGCCCCAACTGGTATAGCTACCCGCATGGCGACTACGGTATCATCGGCGTCAGCGCGGTCGACTCGAGCCATGTGGATCTGCGAAACCTGAATATTCACGGCTTCCCCCACGCGGGCGTCCACGCAGGGCGCCTCACCGACTGGACCCTCGAAAAGGTGCGCATCTCGGGCAACGGATGGGTGGGGTTCGACGGTGACGTGGACGGCGACGATTCCAACTCGGGGACCATTCGGTTCGACCAGGTGGAGATATCCTGGAACGGCTGTGGCGAAACGTACCCCGGCGGCGCTCCCACGGGGTGCTGGTCCCAGACGGCCGGAGGATACGGCGACGGCCTCGGCACCGGCGCCACCGGGGCCGACTGGATATTCGAGGACTGCGATATCTCTCACAACACATCCGACGGTCTGGACCTGCTCTATCACGATCAGGGCGGAACGATCACCGTGAACAGGGTGCGGGCCGAGGGGAACGCCGGCAACCAGATCAAGACCATGGGTGAGACGCACATCACAAACAGCGTCGTGGTGGGCAACTGCGCCTATTTCGAGGGACAATCCTTCACCTACGACGTGGACAACTGCCGGGCGGCGGGGAACGCTCTGTCGATCTCCTTCGGCTCGTCGAGCAGCGTGACCATGGTCAATACTTCCGTCTACGGGGAGGGCGACTGCCTGCTCCTCATCGACGACTCTTGCGGCGCCACGGCGGAGTTCATCTCGCGCAACAACGTGTTTGTGGGCGATACCGACTTTCTCCAGCCCTTCGAAAGCACGTGCTTCTATTACTCGGAGTGCGCAACCCTGAATTTTGATCAGGACTACAGCATCGTCGACGGAACGAAGCACGATTCCAGCTGTCCCTGGGGCGCAGACGACCTTTGCGAGGACCCGCAGGTGGTGGGTCCCCTGAGCGGCGACGCGTTCGGCATGGAACTCGACGCAGCCAGTCCCGCCCTGGATAACGGCCTCGACGTGGGCGCCATGGTGGGTCTCATTCCCGATATCGACTTCCTGAGCCTTCCGAGACCGGTCGGCGGCGGTGTCGATCGCGGCGCGTATGAGCTGCAATAGGCTCAGGCTTCTGACGGCGTCTTCGAGTACCTCTCTGAGCTGGCCGCCTTGCCACCGCCAGACCACCGATGATCACTCGTGCCAGAGGGCTCCACGCTGGGATAATTGCGTCCCCCTTCATCTGCTTGGCCTGGCCGAGGGTGGCCTCCAGTTGTCTCACCTGGGCTTGCGCCCCCGCCGCCTGGCTCACACTCTGGGAGAGCTGCTTCGATCGGATAACGGCCAGAACTTCACCGCGCTTGACTCGTTCCCCCTCGCGAGCGGAGAGGGAGATGACCCGATCGGGGATGGGGGCGAAAACCTTGATCTCGGATCTCCCCTCGATGTCCCCGGTGTATCCGAATCGACGGATGATGGTACCGGTTTCTATGGTGATCACCTCTGCGGGCACCACTCTGGTTTCTTCCTCTTCCTCGGTGGAATCGCAGGCCGGAACGACGACTGCCAGAAGGAATGCGACAATGAGGATGGGAGTTGTATTGATGCAGGTTGCAATTGAAATTGAGGTTTTCATGGCAACCGTAGTTTAATGTCTTGTTTCAGGATGAACCAGTCAAAACGAGTCCTTCACAAGGGTCTCACAAGGGATTTTTGGGTTCATCCGGATCCAGCCGTGTTCACATAAACCGTGACTCTCAGAAACTGACGATCCGACCCAAGTACCGCGCCCTGATGAGGGCGCGGTCAGGATGACCTACTTTCCTGCAAAATCAGTGGGTGCTACCGGTCAAGCCCGGGGGGCTTTCCGGTTGACCATGAAACAGTTCGCAGATAGTCGATCCTCATGAAACAGCGACATTCGTTCACGAACCTCCTGTATCACATGGTCTTTCGCACCAAGTTAAGAGAGCACTTCATCACCACACCCGAAGTCGAACACGCGCTTTTCGGCTTCCTCGAAGTCAAAGCCCACCATCTCGATGCGTATATTCTGGAGGCCGGCGGTTGGAGAGAGCACATTCACTTGCTCGTTCGCGCAAGGCCTACGATGGCCCTATCGGATGTGTACGGGCAACTCAAGGGATTCAGCTCGAGATCCTGGCACAAGAAGTTCCCCGACATGCCATTCGGCTGGGCGGACGGCGCGTACGTCGTGACCGTGGATCCGGAAAACCACGATGGGCTGAAGGCATATATTCGCAATCAACGAAAACACCACGAGGAACGAACCACCATCGCAGAGTGGGAGCCCGAGGAGTGAAGCCCGCAGGGCTTGGCCGTTAGGTACGCAGAGATCATTCGGCACAAGGCCATCCTGACCGCGCCCTCATAAGGGCGCGGTGAAAAGGCCGGTCAGCACGGCTGGATCCGGATGAACCTTTTTCCTGTTGGCTTGCGGGAGTGATCAGGTCACTTCTCGAGCCACTTGCGGACGATGACTCTTACCCCCCCCGATGTTCGATTCTCGATGACGACTTCGTCCATCAGTCGTTGCACCGCGCCCAATCCCGCGCCCAATCCTCGACGTTCGGACATCGGAACGTTATCGCTGAGCCTGCGCCCCTCGGAGAAGCCGTCCTCACTCGCCGCCTCGATGTCCTCGATGCCCGGCCCGCTGTCCTCTACAACAAACTCGATGCCGCTGCGCGGAACTCTGAGCCAGCATATTGTCACAGTGCCGGTCCGCGCAAACTTGCTCACGTTTGTGACGAGCTCACTGATCGCGATGGCGATGTCCCATATTTCCCCGTTCTTAAAACCAATGCGATTCGCGTAACGTGCGCACTCCCGACTGCACCAGATCGAATCCGAGTCCCTGGAGATTCGCATAGAACAGGCCGGCTCACTCTCGGCCTTGACCATGTAAGATGAACGATTGGAAGACATCTATGGGTCCATATATTTCCGCACCCTGATCTCGGTGCCGTTGCCCGGGCTGCTCTCCAGATCGAACTCGTCCATCAGGTTGCGCGTTCCCTTGAGACCGATACCCATCCCCGTCCGCGAATGGTAACGGTCACTCATCACCAGACTGATATCGGCTATTCCCGGACCCTTATCGCGCGCGACGACCTCGATCCCGCGCCGGTCGCCGTCCAGGGTAGTGATGGTGATCTCTCCCTTGCCCGCGTACTGAACGATGTTGCGCGCCATCTCCGATATTGCGGTGGCGACCTTGATCTGTATCGCGCCGGAGAAGCCGAGCTTGCCGCAAACCAGGCGCCCGATACCTCGCGCGTCCACGATATCGGACTCTGTCAGCACGGGCACCCGAATCTGCGGCTCGGCCGCCGGCGGGGGGTGAGTTTGTCCGTTGAGCGTCAACAGCGACTGCATTTGTTCCATGCACTTTTGGCGCAAGGTGTCGTCCGGCACGTAGAGTCGGATCCCCTTCTCCAACTCCGCAAGCAGTCTCTTGTCGTCACCGGACAGCAGCTTGTTCGGATCCACCTTCGACCAGGAGAGACTGAGCGACAGGACCGATCGGGCCATAATGGCGCTCATGTGCCCACTCAGGATCTCCAGTATCTGCTGCCGGGTATCGTTCATGCCGCAGCGCCTTTGCCGCGTTTTTTGGAGGGCTTGCGATCGAGCAACTCGATGGCGGTCTCCAGGTTGAGAGCAGAGCTGACCCCCTTCAGGTCGAGCCCCATCTCCACCAGGGTCATGGCGATCATCGGATCCAGCCCGGAGATCACCGTGCGCACCCCCATCAACTTCGCGATCAGACCCATGTCCCGCAGCGCCCGAGAGATGTAACTGTCCATCACGTCGATGCCGGAAACGTCGATGATAAGTCCGGTGGTCTTGACGCGTTCGATCCGGGAGGTGATGTCATCCTTGAGTTGCATCACCAGACGGTCGCTGAGCGCCATCTGGATCGAGACGATCAACTTGCCGTGCAGCTTGATGATCGGAATGCGAAAAGTGTTGGGTATTTCGGTCACCTGATCAGATCTCCTCGATGTCGCTGCTCTTGAGGTCGCGCATGCGCCGCAGGCATTCCGTGAGCCCCTCCTGCATGTTGCGCAGCGTGGTGAATGATGACATGTCGACGCCGATCTCGATCAGCGTCTGGGCCACGGCGGGCCGTATTCCTGTGAGTATGCAAGTGGAACCGAGGAGTTCGGCAGCCTTGATCACCTTGATGAAGTGGTCGGCGGTCCTGGTATCAACAACCTCTACTCCGGTGATGTCGAGGATGACAAACCGCACCTGTTTCTCGGTGATCTCTGCCAGCAGCCGCTCCATGATATCGGCGCTTCGCCGGGTGTCCACCACCCCGATCACCGGCAGGGCCAGCACGTCGTCCCACAATTGCAGCACAGGCGTTGACAGCTCCTGGATCGCGAACCGCTGACGCTCGATGATCTCCAGCTTCCGGTCGAGTTCCTCCAGCGCCAGCTCGCGCTCCTGCGCCAACTGCTGGGCTTCCTTCGCCTGCTGCTCCACGCTCCTGATCAGCCCCTCCTGGGTTGCGTGCGACTCGGCGTTGGTCAACGTCACGGCAACGATCCCCGCCGCCGCTGACAGGAATTCCAACTCCTCCCCGCTGAACTCGGTCCCGCTGACCTTGTCGGCCAACACGATCAAACCCACAGGTTGCTCGCGGATGTCGATGGGAACGCAGGCGAAGCCGGCGGGGAAAACTTCGGTGAGCGAGGGGCAACGACGACCCAGGTCTTCCCCGTCTACGAACCGGGCGATGCGTTCCGAGATGACCCAGCGCCATAACTCGCTTGCTTCCGATCCTGAAAGTTTCTCCGGATCGATCACCCCCTGCCGGCTGACGATGTCATAACCATTGCCATCTGCACAGAGCAACAGCGTCGCGCTTTTCCTTGCATCCATGAAGGATGAAACCATCGAATTGAAGGTGTCGCAGATCGCCGCCTTGTCATTGAGGGACAGGGAAACGAAGGTTTTGGAGATTATTTGCAGGAACTCCAGGCTTTCGCCCTGGCGTTTCAGACGTGCCTTGAAAACACCGAGCTCGGCCTGCAACTTTTTTGTGTCCGTGGTCATTGTATCACCTTGCTTTTGTCTTCCGACAGACGTCCCTGACAATGTCGCCTAGACGAGGCCGCGCTTTTCCTTGAACTCATTCACCAGCCGGTCGAAGTTACTGGGATGGGCCATGACGAAAATGCACTGGTCGTCACCCTTGGCCCGACAGGTTATCTCCTCGGCTTTGAGTTCGAGTCCGAAGCTGATTTCGCACCATCCGGCGCTGTACCCGGAGTTCATTACGCACACGGGGTGCTCTGACTTCATGTCGTTGTCGAGGAACGCAGCGGCCTCGAAAGAGAACGGGTGGTCATAGGCGAGGAAGTATTCCTCGTTGGGTTGCGGCGCGCTCTCGGGAAAGATGTCCACGCTCGCCCAACCAACGTGGGCGAAATGCACCGGACCGAGCGCCAGCCGCATGGCCGGGTCTTCCACCTTCAGACGTTCTGCAAACATCTTCGCGTCACGAATGCCGCAGGCCTTGGCCATCTTGTATCGGATCTGTCGCGCCCCGGCCTCGCCGAATGTCTTGCGCAACTCCTCGTGCAGTTCGATGGCCAGCGAGTCGGTGCGCATCAACAGGTAGCGCACACCGCTGATATTGATGTCCCCTTTGGCAGGATCGCGCTTCATGTCGGAGAAGAACGACTCCATCAGGTTTTCCGCTTCGGCGAACAGCGGAACGAACGGCTCCGGACACTTCACGACCTTTGTTTTCAGGCTCTCGCTCATTGCACACTCCTTCGAAATAGATCTGTAAGTTCACCCCCGGGATGATCCCCCGTGTGAAACCACTCTCGGGAAATTCATAGTGCAACGAGTATGCCTATTATAGATTCGGGCGCCGAACCGAGACCCCCAGCCTTTGTTTAAAAGCAAAAATCGGAATTTATGGAAATATTGCAACACGCAAGAGATCGGCCAGATCGAGGTCTGACATTTCAATTTTGGAAAATGGGCGCATCATTTTGAAATCTTGCGGAGGACGAAGTGGATGGGGAGCAGTGCCCCTATTTTTTTCGATGTTTCCCCACCATGAACGGATAGGTGAAACCTCGAAAGCAGGCGCGAAAACGCGGCAACTCGGCGCCTGGAACTGCTTCCATGAGTCTTTTTACGACGCACGTGCCTACGTCGGAGTCGGCGTGTGGTCCACGGGCCTTCGCGTGGATGACCTTTCCGTCACCGGTGATGAAAACGCGAACGGTGACCGCCTCCGGGATGCCGATGGCGCATCCGGCCACTTTGGGGTTGAGGGTGCCGATGGCGAGCTGCATCTTCTCCACGTCGGGGAAGTAGGGGAGGGAAGAATCGGTTTTGGGCGATGAGGGCTCGGCGCAGGCGATCCTTCGATTTTCCATATGGGACAAGAAGGCCAGACGCTTTTCTATTCCGTTTACCAGGCGGGGATCTGCGTTATCGAGTGCGCCCAGGATGCCCAGGGCCTTTTTGTATTGGCTTTGTGCTTCTTTGCTATTGCCGGTTCGCAAATTCACCGACGCCATGTCGTCCAGACAGGACGCGTAGGCCGCGCTGGTTTTGCCGGAGCCGGGGCCGGAAGCGATGATGCCGAGGGCCTCCTCCAGTTTTGTCATGGCGAGGCCGTTCTTACCCACTTGTTTTTGTTTGTAGGCCTCTTCTATGACGGCCTTTGCCCGTAGTTCAGATTTGCTCAGCGGGGCCGTTTTCTCGGAGGGATTGGAGCACGAGGACAGTGCGATGCAGCAAAGGACAAGTGTCGCTTTTGATTGAAAGATCGAAATGACTGTCATGACTGTCATTAAAAGGAGAAGCCGGCCTTTTGACATCTCCGTCGCAGGTCCTGGGCGGGCCTGCACTTGATCTTGTTGAAGTGACGGGCGATCTGGTGACCATACTTGGTCACCGCCGCCAGAGCCTTGGTGCCCTGCATGGGAGCAGTGGAGGGGAGGGTGAGGGATACGGACCCGTCGGAGTAGACCTGCGCCTCCCACCCAACGGTAGCGCCGCCCCGCACGTTTTTGTAATGAGTGTAAATTTTGAAGTCGACGGGGCTGACCTCGTGAATCTGGTATCGCGCCGCCGCCAACGCCGCTATCATTGCCACCAGGCTTCGTTGATCGACGGCCATGCCGTCGCCCTGCGCTGCGGTGGGGCAACCCTCGAGCATAATGGGACGAATGTAGTTGCCCTGGGACGGCCCACTCCCGCCGCATCCGGTCGCAATTAGAACGGTGGCGAAACCGATGATGATGGAAGAAGTAATAATGCGTCTCATGATGAAATGATACGAGTTACCACCGCGCATTACAACAGGGTCGAGCGGGGGTTTTGACTTTCTTTGCGCGGGCCGATAATTCATGGATGTGAAACCTCTATGTGCAATGCCGATGGTCGCGTACGGCGCCGTGTTTCTTGTGGGAGTTCTCTTCATGCGAACTGCCTTTGCCGACAAGGAGCGCGAAGAGATGCCCGGAGAGTCCGCCCCCCAGAGCATTGAAGACCCTCTCAAGGACCTGTTGCGCGAGGAGCAATCCGTTCCGGGGGCGGCCGGCAAAACACCGAAAGTGGACAAGGTATACCCGGCCATGGGTCCCGTCGCGCGGCGTAGAGGTCTCAACCCTCTTTTGACAACACTGTTCAATGTTCACTCAAAGGAGGCGTTGCCGATCTTCGCAAAACAACGCCCTTCCATGCGCGCTCTCAATGAACTTTTCAGATGCCGCGGATTCGCTTTCGTGAAAGAGCTGGATCCAAGGTTGTTCGAGGCCGTGCTGGCGGCCGTGAGAGAGTTCGAATCGCCCAGGGTGAACATTATCTCTGCGTACCGCTCTCCCAAGTTCAACGATTCCCTGTCAAAAAAAGGGCGCCGAGTTGCAGCAGAGAGCCGACACACCAGGGGCGAGGCGATCGACTTTGGTCTGACCACGGTCAATGCGCAAGAGCTGGGGAAGTGGCTGTGGGACAACTTCGAGGGCGGGGTGGGGACTTACAAGCACGACAATTTCGTGCACATCGATGTGGGACCCAAGCGAAGATGGCAAGGAAAGTAATTTGCCGCGCGCTGAGAACAGGAAGCTGTTAGTTTTTGTCATTTCGTTGACCAATGCGCGATGCGCGAGTAATTATTATCTCTGTCGGGGGAAGGGAACGGTAACGGCCATAAGGAGCTTGGTTGATGACATACGCTCGGTGGTTCTTCTTCTGCACAATCCTGTTTTCTCTCGTGTTCTCACTATCTGCGCAGGCTGGTGATTGCGAGTTTGACTCCGACTGCGACAAGGGCCGCGTCTGCTTTTCGAGGAACTGCAAGAAGCTCGACAAGGTGGAGAGTCTCCTGACTGTGGAACCGGCGACCGCAACCGAGAGCAACGCCGGGCTGTACATTGACGGGGCGTACATGGGAAATCTCCCGTGGACCGGGATTATCTCTGCCGAGTACCACGAGATCCGAGTGGAGTCGACGGGCATGATCACTGTGCATTTCAACGGGGAGAGCCGCTCAGCCGCCTCGGACACCATAGTTGTGAACATGGAGCGCGAGCCGGTTGTCACCGGGCCGCAAGAGTCTGCCGCGATTGCAGGGAGAGACGAGCCCGGAACGATTTTCTTCGCGCTTTTCGGCGGCGGTGGTTACGGTGTGGGTGGTTGGGGATCAGACGGCTGGAAGCGTCCGATCGCCGCGCTCGCCGGTGGCGGGGCCCTTGGCCTTCGCTTGCCGCCGAAACCCATATGGATCGATCTGGGGCTTGCGATATCCACCACAAGCCTGAAACCGTTTGATACTACAGTGGACAACGGTTCGAGGCCTGCCGAATGGGGCGATTTCGTAAAGATAAATTTCGGCGTTCTGGTCAGGTTGCTCTTTCCGGTAAAGGAAAACTTCCTGTATATCGGCGCGTCGCTGGAGCCGGGATACGGAATGAGCGGCGTCAACTGGATATACGGCGATCTGCACCTGGCCATGTCGCTCTTTTTGGGCAAGCACTTTGAAATACAGGTGAATCCGTTAGGAATGCAATACCTGCAGGATCTCGCGGGGCAGGGCTATATCGTTTCATACGCCGCCCGTCTCGGAGTCGCGGTGCGCTTTCCCAAGAATCCGCTTTTCTGAGAGAATATACTCGCCGGGGAGACAGTCTCACTTCGAGTTACACCTAATTCGTATGACTTGTGATAGAATGCTATAGGCTGTAAAAGAAGCTGATTCATAAGCCCATGAGGAGGGGATTATAATGCGTTATGCAATAGCTACCGGAATGATGGTTCTCTTGCTCGCCTCGCTTTCGTCCATGAATGCGTGCAGCAAGGATGAGGAGGAGATCGCCGGCGTCTGTGTCGATTTCTGCGATACCCTCATCGAGGCGATGGACAAGTCCGATTATTTCGACATCCAAAAGACCGACGAGGCCAAGAGTCACTGCAAGAGCGAGTGCACGGATACGATCAATGGCCTCGATTCAAAGGAGCGCGGCGACGTGGAAGACTGCGTCGAATGCGTAGAGGGTGAGATCGACAAGGACAAGTATTGGGGCTTCAGCAATCTTTCGACTGACGCGTACGGCGAAGACTGCGACAACGACTGCTGGGATGACGGCCTGGATCCCCTGGAGGGTGAGAAACACCCCTGGGAGTGGTTCTGGGACGATTTCAGTATTGATTTCGACGAGCACTGGAGCAACGCCACTCCGAGTGACGGGGACGCCGATATGGACACGGACGGCGACACCGACGGGGACACGGATTCGGACACGGATTCCGACACGGATTCGGACACCGACACGGACTGCACTACGGGCGATGTAGAAGATTGCGGAACCGATTACACTGATTGCGTCGCCACCTGCTCGGACACGGACTGCACTGCTGATTGCTTCGATGATTACTGTGCCTGCATCACTACGGCGGGTTGCGACCCGGCCACGTACGGCTGCTGATCGCTCTTACCTGTCGATCTTCAACAAAGACAAGAACGCTTCCTGGGGAATAGAGACCTGTCCCACCGCCTTCATGCGTTTCTTTCCCGCCTTCTGTTTTTCCAGGAGTTTGCGCTTTCTGGAGATGTCTCCGCCGTAACACTTGGCGGTGACGTTCTTGCGCATGGCCTTGACGTTTGTTCTGGCGATTATCTTGGTGCCCAGAGCGGCCTGGATGGCCACCTCGTACTGCTGGCGAGGAATCAACTCCTTCATCTTGCGCGTCAGATCCCGGCCGATGAGATAGGTGTTGTCCCGATGCACGATGGCGAAGAGGGCGTCCACGGGATCGCCGTTGACCATCACGTCCAGCCGGACCAGATCTCCCGGGCGATGTCCGGTCACCTCGTAGTCCATGGACGCGTATCCTCGGGATACGGATTTGAGGCGATCGAAGAAATCGAAGATGACCTCGGCCATTGGCAGGTCGTAAATGAGGATGACCCGACCGGGCCCCGCATAATCGAGGCTCTTCTGAATTCCCCGGCGATCCTCGCACAGCTTGATGACCTGGCCCACGTGTTCCGTCGGCACGTGAATGGAGGCCCGGATGAAGGGCTCCTCGATGCTGTCGATCTTTCCGACATCGGGCATCTTGGCCGGGTTGTCTATTGTGATGGAGGTGCCGTCGGTCAGGTTGACGTTGTAGATGACCGTGGGCGCCGTGGTGATGATGTCCAGATCGTATTCCCGCTCCAGGCGCTCCTGGATGATCTCCATGTGCAACAGTCCCAGAAAGCCGCATCGGAAACCGAAGCCCAGGGCCTGCGAGGTTTCAGGCTCGAAAACGAACGACGAGTCGTTGAGGACCAGTTTGTCCAGTGAGTCTCGCAGGTTTTCGTACCCCCCGGGGTCGGTCGGAAACACACCGCAAAAAACCATGGGCTGGACGTTCCGAAAGCCGGCCAACGGCTCCGGGGCAGGGTTTTTCAGACCGGTGATCGTGTCTCCGATCTTGGTTTCGTGGACCGATTTGATGGAGCAGATTACGTAGCCCACCTCTCCGGAGTTGAGCGACGAAACCTTTGTGGCATCCGGCGTGAAGACCCCGACCTCGGCCACCTCGTAGCTGCGCTCGGTAGACATGAAGTCCACTTTCATTCCCACCTTGACCTCGCCGGAGATGATTCGCACCAGCACCACAACGCCTCTGTATGAGTCGTACCAGGAATCCACGATGAGAGCCCTCAGGCGCTCCTCGTCAGGATGAGCCGAAGGGGGAGGTATACGTCGCACTACTGCCTCCAGCAGGTCGAGTACTCCTTCTCCGGTCTTTGCGGAAATCGAGATGGCATCATCTACATCGAGACCGATGACTTCCTCTACCTGCTTCAGGGTTGAAACCGGGTCCGACCCCTCTACGTCAATCTTGTTGACCACCGGTATTATCTCGAGGTTGTTTTCTATGGCGAGGTATGCGTTGGCGAGCGTCTGCGCCTGCACCCCCTGAGTGGCGTCTACCAGAAGAACAGCGCCCTCGCATGCCTGCAAAGACCGCTCCACCTCGTAGTTGAAGTCCACGTGGCCGGGAGTATCTATAAGGTTGAGAGTATATTCCACTCCGTCGCCGGCAGTGAACGAAATTCGTGCGGACTGGGCCTTGATGGTAATGCCGCGCTCCCGCTCGAGATCCATCTTGTCCAGATGCTGCGTCTTGAGGGCTCGACGCTCCACTGCGCCGGTGATCTCGAGTATCCGATCCGCGAGGGTCGATTTCCCATGGTCGATATGGGCAATTATCGAAAAGTTTCTGAGTTTGTCGATATCCACGCGGGTTCTCCTGCCGCTCAAAGAGCGAATCGAGCGGTGATTGTAGTCATAGTCGTTCGAAAGGCAACTGTCGAAAAAGGCTATGTGAAACAAAATGCAGGCCTCGCAACGTTGAAAAATCTGCTATCCTTAAAAAACAAATGACCATTTTCAAAATAAGAGGAGCTTCAATCATGCGTATATTGACGACCTTATGCCTTTTTGCGTTCATGGTGGTTGCCGTCGGTTGCACCAACAACACGTCGGATACATACGGTTTTCCGGATGATACTGACACGTCGATTGGCCTGGGCCAGGGAGAGGATTGCTCCGAAGGGCAGGTCTGCGCCGAAGGTCTGGTATGCTCAGGTAACGGGACGTGCCAGCCGCAGGGAGCGCCGGGCACCTCGGGAGAGGGCGACGATTGCGGGGCTTCTTTCCATTGCCAGTGGGGCCTGATTTGCGCATCGGACGGAACATGCCAGCAGCCCGGGGCCGACGGAACCTCCGCTGCCGGCGAGAACTGTAGCGGCGACGAGGATTGCATGCTCTTCCTGGAGTGCATCGACGGCGTATGCGCCGGTTTCCAGCCTCCTTTCTGGCCGGGCGCCAACTGCGAGGATCCCACCACTTACCCCGATGATTTCAAGGTATTTTTTGACGTACAGGGGGTCTCCCCGGAGTTTTACCGGCTGCCTTTCCCCAACGATATCCGTTTTCGAAACGGGCGCATCGATCTTGCCGGGCATCCCAATCCGGGTCTCCTTATCCCCGAGTTCGGCAATCCGGTGGATGATTACTTCAACTTGATAGAGAACGAACTGGACGGCTTCGGCGCCAATTCGTGCGTGTATTTCCGATTCTCCCAATGGGTTGACGGAGCAACCCTCGATAACATGAGCAATATGTACATCGTGAATATCGATCCATCTTCCGACGAATACGGCGAGTTAGCATGGTCGGGTTACAAGGGAGACAGCAAAAAGAAACTCTACATCTGCTCCAACTGGCTCGCGATCTGCCCAAGCATGGGACGACCTCTGCTTCCATCCACCACCTACGCTGCGATACTCACCTCTTCCATCAAAGACGACAGCGGCAACAACCTGGGGCAGGACGCTGATTTCACCACCATGCTCGGTTCGAGCGAGCCTTCCGATTCTGAGATGGCCGATGCCTGGAATGACTACACCCCGCTGCGCGACTACATCTCGGAACAGTCTATGGACAGCAACGCCATAGCCGGCGCCGCAGTGTTTACCACTGCGTCACTGTTACCGGTTATCCAGAACGTGAGAAACGCCGTCAGGTCCGAAGCCATACCTGATGCGAGCGCCCTCGTTACAGACACCAGCCAATCGGCTTTCACCACTTACACCGGAACTGTCACGGTGCCCTTCTATCAGGCCGGAACACGACCCTTCGCCACGGCGGATCAGGGCGGCGCAATCGACTATCATCCGCTCGGCCATCCCTTGCTGGTCGAAGAAGAGGACGTGAAGTTTGCCCTGACGGTTCCCGTCGGCACGCCTCCGGTGGACGGGTGGCCCATAGTTCTCTACGCTCACGGAACGGGCGGGAGCGAGATGTCCTTCGTTGACAACGGTGTCGCAGGATGGATGGCACAAGCCGGCGCGGCAGTCATGGGGCTCGAACAGGTCCAGCATGGAGATCGCCGCGGGTTGTCCTCATCCGAAACGGAACTGGAGGCCAACTCCCCTGAGAGACTCTTTTACAACTTCGCCAATCCCTATGCGGCGAGGGACAACAACGTCCAGTCTGCCGCAGACTATTTCCAACTCGTTCGTTTCGTCGAAAACTTCGATACGGTCACCGGCGAGGCGATCCTCTTCGATACCAACAAGATATACTTCTACGGTCACTCCCAGGGTACGCAGGGACCGTTCATCTTCGCCACACACGAGCCCATGGTAAAGGGGATGATCCTGAGCGGCGCAGGCGGGTACCTGATCGAGTCCTTCCTGAACAAGGAGAATCCCGTAAACGTGGCGGCGGCCATGAAGCTGGTGTTGATGGATCCCGATCTGGACAAGGCCCATCCCTTGCTCAACCTCATTCAACTCGCAATGGACGCGGTAGATCCCGTCAGTCATGCGCCGGCGGTATTCAGGAACACCTGGGCTCCGGACACTTATCCGGCCAAGCACGTCTTCATGTCTTACGGGATCGGGGACACTTTCACCCCCGAGGAGACAATCCTGGCCCTCACCAAGACACTCTGGCTAAAACAGTGGTCCGTACCCGGGTATGCCTTCGACACCAATGTCGTCGAGGAGATAGATTCCCTCCCGCATACGAGCACCTACCATTGGGGAACCGATCAGATCACCGCCGTGCTTGTACAATACGAACCCGGCTCGAGCTACGACGGCCACCATGTCATGACCAACCACCCGGACGCGATCGCCCAGCAGATCGGGTTTGTCCAGACCATGATCGCAGACGGAACGCCCACTCTGATCGATCCGTAGTTTCTATACGCCATGGTCGTTGTCATCAAAATTAGTTTTTCGTGGGCGGCGGTGCTCGCCGTCATGATTGCCCTCGCCGGGTGTCGCCAAGAGGGAGAGGTCTCCGTCAGGCTCCCGGCCTACGATCCCCTTGCAGACGATTACAAATTGACCGACGTGGAGATCACGACCCTTGACGACCTCGATCGTCTCGACGGACAAACAACGACCCTTGTTGGCGGCGCACAGATTGTTCTCGACTATCAGAAGAACGAGATCGACTGGAAAGAGGCGGGAGCTTACGTGGCTTTCGGCGGGATAAAATCGGACGGCGTGCTGATCCCCGAGGATTTCGATTCCCTCGCCATGGCATCCGCCTACTACGGGCTGGAGCTGTCGATGCTCTTCTTCGAGGATATCGGCATGCCCCGGGATCTCCTGGTGCACATGGAAACCTATTACTGGCCGGATCTGAAGATCATCGAAGCTGACGGTGAAGAGATAGATATGAGGGACAATGCCTTTTACATGTACATCGCTCAGAACGACCGCGGTTTCTACATCTTTCCCTACGAGGATTTTCAGTGGCTCCCGCTTTCAATGAACGCCGGTGTAATGACCCACGAGTACACGCACGCCGTGTTCGATGCGCTGGTTCACGACCCCAATCGAGGCGTCGCCCTCGCTGCAATGACCATCTCGGGAGCCAATTTTCTCTACGGGCTGAACGAGGGCTGCGCGGATAGCATGGCCGTGGCCCGCACGGGCGATCCGGATTACATGGAGCACTCCATCGAGAAGGAAGTCTATGTAGTTCAGTGCAACACCGCCATCAGGGAAATCGTGCGCGACGCTTCTGAGGAATGGTATTACTCGCCCGCCATCGATAGCGCGGCGAGGCTCCAACCGGCCGCAGACTTCTGTCCGTACGATGTGGGGGCGTTCTTCGCTTCGCTCCTGTACTCGTTGGCCAGGGATATTGACGACGCGGGCCCCGGTCCTGACGATATCCCCTCCGTTGAAGCCAGGCTGGAGGTAGCGACAACTCTCTTTGGAGCCCTCGACGACCTGGGACTGAGCCTGAAAACCGATTTCGAGCTTTACGACATGTTTTCCTTGTTGATTGCGAGATTGAGCACCCAGGCAAAGAAGGACGCCTTTTGCGCGCTACTAGAATCTCGCTATGCGATGCATTATGATTTGGTAGAAGGGTGCTGATGCGGATTTTTCTCATAGTCTCGTTCCTTTGCCTGGTTTCCGCGCCGGTATATGCGCAGGAGAGTACCCCGCAAACCAGATGGTTCTCCGACTTCGGGCTGGCGTTCAGGTCCGGCGCGAGTTTCCAGAGCATCGCGGTCAGCGATGACTCGTATCCGGCCGGCTATCTTCTGGGGCCGGAGCTCTTGCTCAGCGTTTTTTCCCACGGGATTCACCGGGCGGTTCTGGACGTCGGATATCTTTACATGGGAAATACTCTCGAAAAAGGAACATCGCAAATCGGAGTGAAGACCGGTTATCAACGATTTGATCTCGCGGCCGGATACGAAATCCAGTGGAGGCTGTTGGTGGCGGGGGTGCGGGTTGGAACGGCTCTCACGCTGGTGAAGGTCGCCACATCATACGGGGATCCCAGCTGGGAGGTCGTTGACGTGGACGGCGAGAAACAGTTGGTTTTCGCATCCGACCCGAACGCGCAGGTTGAGGAGAACCTCGGATTGAGCCCGGGGTTTCTTGCCGGGCTCGGTGTGGGGTTGGCTCTGGGCAAGTACATTTTCGGCATACCCGATCTCCTGGAAATACGAGCGCAATCAGATTACGTCCGAAGAGGGGCCAGAAACGAGTTCACTGTCTGGGGAATGATAGCGGTCTGGCCGACGAGATTGAAAAAGGGGAATTAGGCGAAAATACGGTCACATGGAAGCAAAACCGTGAAGTAAAGCGTAATAGTTTGCAAGTTGACATAATATACCTTAGGCGACAAAGCTGTGTAGCTCCAAAATGCAAATGTCGGGTTTGTGCCAAGTAGAAATGTCGGGTTCATGGTGTGTCTTATCACTTGCATTTTGTTCAGTATATCGGTAAAATCAACCCTATCTGTATCCTTTAGTGAGTTCAACAAGGAGAATGCAATATGGCTCCCAGGGCACCCTCAATAAAGAAGAACAGGTTCTGTGCAAAATGCGGGAAGCAGGCAGAGGTTCGATGGCGCAAGGAATGGTATTGCGGGATGTGCCTGAACCCCGAGCCGAACGTCGAGTATCTAAAAATGGAACGTGAACGGGTCAATGGACAATGGGGAGGCCTCGGGACGGACGCCTGGGGAAAGGTCTGATCACTTTCTTCTGAACAGACCTGAACTCAAAATCACCACAACCAACATAAAGACACCCACCGCAGCAAGCCCGCCCCCTTTCAGGAGCATACTCGTCAGCTCTTCCGATTGAATTCCGTCGCCAGGTTCGGGGTTTAAAGCTTTCCAAAGAAGCATCCCGCCGGTCGCGGCGAGCCCAAGACCAAACACCAGAGGTAGAATGTGGGTTATTTTCATTGGCTTTAAATACAGCTTTTTCGACTGGTAAACACGAAGAAAAGACCAAATACCTCCCATCCCGGATAATTTGACTTCATAAATTCCAGCATGTACCCTAAGGTAGACCAATGTAGGAGTATGTCATATGTCTAAAGAAACCACAGCAAACTCTGTAACAGGCGAAATGGAGATGCCGGACGGTTGCGAGATCGAGGTGCCGTCCAGACGGCACGAGGTGCTAGGGGTTATTGCTACCCTTCTCGCTCTCGTTGTCCTGCTGGCGCTCGTCTCATACGACGGCCTGACACCGGAGGGAGAACCCATCGCTGGAGGCAATATAGTCGGGCCCGCCGGTATGTGGATTGCCCATTTCTCCTTTACCGCTCTGGGAGCGGCGGTGTTTCTTCTCGATCTCGCCATCTGGATCTACGCGGCTTGCCTCTTTTTGGGACGCGCCGGCAGGATTCGCGTCAAGGGCGCGATCGGAGTGCTCGTCATAGGTTTCCTTGCCTCCGTCGCCCTTCACACCATGCTCCAGGGCACTACCATTCTTGGAGGTTATGCGCCCGGGGGCATCATCGGCACCATGTTCGGTGAGATAGCCTTCTCCATGGTTTCCACGACTGGAACCTACATTATTTCCCTGGGCGGAATAGTGCTCGTCCTGCTGATAGTCACTGACATCTCACTGTTTCTCGCTGTGCGTGCGCTCGGTCTGGCAATGTGGATTGGCGCCAAGACCGTGGCAACCCTCTCAATGAGAGTGATACGCGCGTGGAAGAACGGAGACGCTGTCGAAAATGTCCCGCCAACCAAAATCGTGTTTTCCACAAACGAGGAAGATGTATCGCCTGACGAAGCGGGCGGTGCTTCCGCCGGGGAGCCCAAAATCGTCAAGAAGACGAAACGCAGCAAGAAACCAAAGAAATCGCCAATCTCCCGGGGAGACGCCCTCGTAATAGATCAGACCGTCAAGGGCGAGTTCCAGCTTCCCTCCGTGGAGCTGCTCGAAATGCCCGACGAGAAGAGCGCCAGCGTCGACGAGGAATACCTGAAGTCCATGGCAGAGCGCCTGGTCAAGGTCCTGAACGACTTCGGCGTCGCCGGCGTTGTGGGTGAGATTCACCCCGGGCCTGTGGTGACAATGTTCGAGTTCCAGCCCCAGTCGGGAACCAAACTCAGCAAAATAGGCGGTCTCTCCAACGAAATCGCCATGGCCCTCGAGGTCAAGCGTGTACGCGTGGTCGCACCCATTCCGGGAAAAAACGCGGTCGGATTCGAGCTCCCCAACAAGGGCAGAGAAATGGTCCGACTCCGGGAAATCCTGGAGGACGACGGGTTTTCGAAGTCCCGTGCAAAGCTCCCGATGGCCCTGGGCAAAGACATTTCCGGGATGCCCTTTACCGCCGATCTGGCAAAAATGCCTCACCTGCTGATGGCCGGTACCACCGGTTCGGGAAAGTCGGTTGCCGTCAACACGATGCTGTTGAGCCTTCTCTTCCGCTACACGCCCGATGATCTTCGTCTATTACTCATCGATCCCAAGATGATCGAGTTCCAACCCTACAATGCAATCCCCCACCTGTTGTTGCCGGTGGTCACCGACATGAACAACGCCTGCCTCGCGCTCAAGTGGGCCGTGGACGAGATGGAGCGTCGCTACCAGCTCTTCGCGGACATGGGATCTCGCAGCCTGGCCTCCTACAACGCCAAGGTGGAAAAGATCATCGCGAAAGCCGCTAGCAAGAAGGACGACCCCAAACCCGAGGCGGAGATCCTCGAGGACGGCACCATCGTCGAATTCGGTTCTCTGGATCGTCCCGAAAAGAAGCTACCCGAAAAGCTTCCCATCATTGTCATCTGCATCGACGAGCTCGCGGACCTGATGATGACCGCCGCCAAGGATGTGGAAACATCAATAGCTCGCATTGCCCAGAAGGCGCGCGCGGCCGGACTGCACCTCATCGTTGCGACCCAGCGCCCTTCCACTGACGTGGTCACCGGGTTGATCAAGGCCAACTTCCCCTCGCGTATGAGCTGCCAGGTAGCCCAGGGGGTGGATTCGCGCACGATCCTCGGCTCCAACGGCGCAGAGGCTCTCCTGGGCTACGGCGATATGTTGTTCCTCCCGCCAGGAAGCTCAGATCTGATCAGGCTTCAGGGCGCCTTTGTCAGTGAGGAAGAAATCGCCGGCGTCATAGAGTTCCTCAAGGCCCAGGGTAACCCGTCCTACGATGACGAGATCCTCAAACCCCGCGAAGACGAGACCTCGGCGGTGAATGAGGAAGATAAAGACGAGATCTACGATGAAGCGGTCGCCCTGGTGGCGCAGGCCCAGGCGTGTTCCATCTCAATGATTCAACGCAAGCTGCGCATCGGATACAATCGCTCCGCCAGGATCGTGGAGTTAATGGAGCGAGAAGGTGTAATCGGTCCCGCCAACGGCGTGAACAAACGCGAAGTGCTCATCTCCCCTCTTTAGAACGCTGCTTCAGTCCACTGCCCACATTTGAAAAACGCGTCCGTTGGAGGCATCCGTCCAGGCTATTGTGCTGGGTGAAGCTGCGATCCCGTTGGAGTTGGCCCATGTGCCAACCACTTCGTAGGTAGCGTCCGTCGCCGGATTCATGCGCACGACATTGTGACTGGTGATCCAGTAGAGGCAGCCGCCAGACACCACCGGACGCCTGGCGTGAGGTGGGCTGTAAGCGAAGCAGTCGTAATCCGTTGCCCCGTCCGGGTAACTGCACAGGACCACATGACTGGGCCATCCCGCGCGTTTGGTCATGAAGTAGAGAATAGAGTTATCCGAATCGTAGGTGATAGCGCACGGGTAGAAGGATGTGAATACTCCGCCGTCGACCAGGATTTCCGGCGTTCCTCCCTCGCGGAGTATGCGTGAAACGCCCATGTCCACGCCATCTTCGACCGTGTAGAACAGATGGGTATCGGAGAGCGCCATGTCGGTGACAGAGACAACGTCAACGATCTGCTGCACTCCGTCGGCCATGGTTCGGCGCATGATCCCACCATTACCGAACCAGAAAATCTCACCCGAACCAGCCAGGATTCGCGACACGCCGTCCTGCCCGGATGCGATTGTCGTCTTGTTGCCGCTCATGCCGATCCCTACAATAGTTTCGGCGCCCTGATCGGCAACATAAAGAACCTGGCCGTCAGTCGCCAGATCCACCGGTGTGTCGAAACCGTCCGCAAAGACCGTAGGTTGATCTTCGCCTTCAACTACTTCGTAAATCGCTGCGTCCGCCTCGTCGAGCACATACCAGGCGTCCTGGAGATAGACGATCTCGTTTGGGGCGTGGAGACCATCGGCCAGAACTTCAGGGGTATCGACAGGCGGCGCCAGAGGTCGATCGGTCAACTCCCGTTCAACGTCAGCCGGGGCGCTCAAGAGACCGCGAAGCGCGCCGTCAGTGGGATCTGCGCTCCAGGCGCATCTGAATCCAAGGTTTGCGGATCGTGCCGTGGGCAGTGCACTCCGCCTGCCTCGTGTTCGCAATGCGACACTTCCCTCGAAAAGGCCTCCTCCCCTCACTGTTCTCAATGTCCCCTCGGAAGGACCGGTCGGGTTGTCGGAAGGCGACTGGGAGTAGTAATTCCACGCAAAGAAATCCGCGACCCACTCGGCAACATTGCCGGCCATGTCAAAAACACCATCGGGCGTGGCTCCATCGGGTTTGCTTCCCACCTCAAGCGGGGATTCCTCGCAGTAGCTCGTCCCCGAGAAGAAGACTGTCCTGGAGCAGCTCGGCCCCTCGTCGCTTCCCCATGGATAGTCACGCCCCTCCGTGCCCGCTGCCGCTCTCTCCCATTGCGCCTCCGTCGGCAATCGCTTGCCCGCCCAGAGACAGTAATGATGCGCCGCCTCCCATGTGACGTATCTCATCGGTTCGAACTGTGTGCCTGCTACCGGCAGATATCCGCCCGCCACGCGCTCGATGGGCTGGTCCGGATGGAAATGGTATTCCCCCGCAGCGTAGCTCAGGAACCGGGCGAACTGCTCAGTAGTAACCTCATAGGGATCCATATAGAAGGCTCCCAGTTCCACATCGTGAGCGGGCGTCTGGTCGATGAACCAGGCATCCCCATACGGACCCGGTGTCTCGAGAGGCACTCCCATTGTGAACGTGGAGGCGGGAAACCCTACCATGACGCTCAGATCCACCGTCGGCGCGGTGGGAACCTTCTGTGCGGCGGCCCGGGCCGGAAAGAGAAGACAAGCGAGAAGGACCACCCCGATGAAAATTCCGGTTCCGTATGCAGTTCTGTGTTTCGCATTATTGTTGTGCATCTCTTTACCCATCACGGAAGCGGACGCTCGTTGAGAAAATCCCACCATGTCTGATTGAGCCACGGTTGCCAGCGGTGAGTGACGTTGTCGAGCCGGTAGTAGAGCAGGTCCGTCTCGTCCTCCCACCCCAGTTCTCGCAATCGATCGACCAGGGCGTCTCCCTTGTCTATCGTCACATCCGGATCCTGTATGCCGTGCATAAATACCATCGGAACCTTGCGGTCATCCCACGACGTCAGGCGATAATCGAGATAGCCGAACTCCGTAAACCCCGACTGCACGCAGGCGCCAGCGATGATGTCGCTCAGTTCAATCGCGGCGGTGAAGGCCATGGAAGCGCCCCTGGAGTGACCTACGAGATAGACTCTGGAGAGATCAATATTGTAATCGCTCGCCGTCTGGTCGATCAATTCGACGATAAAATCGAAATCCGGGTTGTCGTCGGCGGCACTGGGCCAGGCCCAATCCGACCACCACGCCCATCTTATCTCGCCCTCCCATCGCCACTGCTGTTCCGCGTCGATTACGATAAAGCCGTTCTCGTCCGCGCTTCGTATGAGTTGCGTGTAACCGTCCATGCTGTAGTGAGACACTCGATGACCGGCCATCGCGATCACCAGGGGCGTCGATCGGTCGGGATTGTAGGCTCGCGGGACGAAGATTCGGTAGTGACGATCCACGTTCTGGGCAAGGTCCTCCCCGTCAGGAATCGAAAGAGTTGCGTCGCGATAGCCCGTCAGGTGAAGTGCCCCCCCGCTGGGGTCGCCGTCGTCGGGTGGTTCCACATGCGGGTTTCTATATGCGCAAGCCGCCGCGAAAAGATGCAGGTTTACGCCGGTAGCACAGGCGGCAACACAGTCCGTTTCATCTGTATTGAAGGGACAGTTGACCGGCTCGTCGCACACGTCGTCTTTGGCGAACTCGCAGGAGTCCAGCGGTGAGTTCTTCTTGGCGTCGTCGCAACCGGCACAAAACAGAACTGACGCCGCCTGGAGTGTGCACAGGCCGATGAAGGCAAGGGATCGTGGGTTTGACATGGGACCATTATACGATTTTTAGTAAATCCAGTCATCAGGCACATGCGCGGACTCGGTAATTGCTTTTTTGAGCCCGTCCTTTTCCCCTGGTCCGAAGATCTGCGTCTCACTGTTATTGACGTAGATAATTGAATCACCGAATTTCTCCGCGTCGGCCAGGGAGTGCGAGACCATGACCACTGCGCAGCCCCGCTCCGTGCGTATGCGGGAGAGGACCTCAAAAAGCATGTATCGATGATCCATGTCCAGGTGACTGGTGGGCTCGTCCAGCAATAAGACAGGCGTTTCCTGGGCCAGCACCATTGCCAGGCGAGCTCGCTGGCGTTCGCCGCCGCTCATCTTCCCCAGGACACGTGTCCTGAGATCCTCGAGCCCGCACAGATCGATGACGCCGTCCACCACTTCCCTGTCTTTCTTGCGCAGGTGGCCCCATCTTCCCAGGTACGGGGTGCGCCCCAGCCGCACCAGCTCCTCGACCGTATATGAAATATCGATCGGTTGAATCTGCATGAGCATCGCAACGGTTTTCGCGCGCTCCCGATGTCCAAGGGAGTGGATGGACCGCCCCTGCACGGATACCGTGCCCTCTACCGGCGCCAGGTTGCCGCACAGCGTGCGCAACAAAGTGCTCTTTCCGGCTCCGTTGGGGCCCACGATCACCCGGGATTCCCCAGCGCCGATCTCCAGCGTTCCCGCTTTCACCAGGGGAACGCCCCCGTATCCGCAGGAAAGACCGACTGTTTTCACGGCGGTCATCGTGTGCCTCCCAGTTCGCGCTTTATCAGCACAAGAAGCAACGGTGTCCCAATAATGGCCGCGAGCACTCCCACAGGGATCTCCTGGGGCGCCATCACGGTCCTGGCCGCCGTGTCGCCTACCAGGAGCAGCAGCGCGCCGACGAGGGCGGACAGTACCAGGGTGGACTTGAAGTCGTTGCCGACAACCAAACGCACCAGATGAGGCACGATGAGGCCGATGTAACCGACCATCCCCGCCATGGACACGGCCAGGCCTGTGAGGAGGCTCGCGGTCCAGGCGGATTCCCTCACCAGTCGGTGGGAGTCGACCCCAACGAGAAGAGCGCCCTCCTCACCGAGAGCGAACGCATTGAGATCGGACGAACGGAAGCGAATGAATACAAACGCCGCGCAGAATGCCACGAAGGCTCCGGCCAGGTGGCTCCAGTCCACGTAACCAACTCCTCCTGCAAGCCACATGGTCGTGATGCGAAGCTGTAGCGGCGCAAAGCTGACGAGCAGAAACGTGGTGATAGCCGCGCAGAAGGAATTGATTATTACGCCGCCGAGGATCAGACCCAACATGGTCATCCGTCCCCCCGGGCCTCTCGCAACCGCGAGCACCAGCATGGTTGCCAGCTGAGCTCCGACGAACGCGGCTACCGGCACGCACCACCAGCCGAGGGTCTCGATGAGACCGGGAATGGCGTGTAGCACGACCACTGCCAGACCCGCTCCGCCGGATATGCCCAGCAGGAACGGATCAGCGAGGGGGTTTCTGCTCACGCCCTGTAGAAGCAACCCCGCCACCGCCAGTGACGCCCCCGTCAGGATCGCCGCGGCCACACGGGGGACTCGAAGATTGGCAATTACCGCAGACAGCACGGTGTCCCCACCATCGGCCCACAACTGCGGCCAGCCGATCTCCAGAGTGACCATGCCCATGCGACTCCCGAGGGAAGCGGCGAGGTATGCCATTGCCCCCAGTGCGACAAGGACCAGAAGCGTTATGAGTCCGGTACGCCGATTCATTTCGCTTCCCCGTCTGGATGGAGCGCCCGATGAAGAAGGGTCAATCCTTCGGCCAGCCTCGGGCCGGGCCGTGACAGGAGATCCCTGTCCAACCCGCTGATCACCATTCCCTGTTTGATCGCTGATATTTGGGACCAACCCGGTCGTTTCTCCATCATCTCGACGGCTGTCGCAGGATCGATATTTTTGTTTCCAAGGAGCAGCACCACGTCGGGATCGGAACGTATGATGGACTCTGCCGAGACCTGGGCATACGAAGAACCCGCATCCGAAGCCACGTTCCTTGCGCCCGCCAGCGCCAGCAGCTCATCGATGAACGAACCCGGGCCGGCGGTCCAGGGTCGCGCGGGATCTGCCCCATCGAGTTCCACGTACACCGCCGGACGATAGTCCGTTTTCTTGAGCGCAAGTGAAATCTCATCCTTTACACGCAGCATTTTCGCGGCGACTTTGCGAGCCCGCTCCTCCCGTCCGCACAACACTCCCAACTTCGCAATATCCTCGGCCACGTGTGCAAAGGTCTTTGGTTCCATCATTGCCACCGGCAGGCCGATCTGATCGAATGATTTCAGACTTCGCGCGTCCCTGAAGCACAACAACACGAGATCGGGATCGTAACCCGCGATGATAGCGGGAGACGGTTCGAGGCCGTCCACGGCCGGTAACGCAGCAGCGTCAGCGGGGAAATCCGACCAGTTGTCGCGAACCCTTATTCGATCATTGCATCCGATGGCAAAAAGGATCTCCGTGAAACCGGGCGCGAGAGACGCGATCTTCTCGGCTGGCTTTTCCAGCTTCACCACGTGACCGAATGTGTCGGTGATCTCGATGTGTGAGGTTGTCCTGTCGGACGGAGGTTCAACCTGCTCGCGCCTGCCGTCATCCTCTGGTCCTGTCGCACAGCCGAGCACGAGGACGAGGACGAGCGCAACAAAATGTCCGATTGTAGTGTGATTGGGTGAGCACATGCCTGTTGCGTAGATATTCCGCAAGCCCCGTCGATGTCAATACGACCTTTCCCTTGTTATATTCCCTGGCCCAGTTTATCTTGGCCTCAATTGAACGGTCGGTACACGATGCCGGTCGCCATTTGACAACATTCGGATATGGGCCTGGACCACAGGGAAGTCGGTGAAAATCCGACACGGTCCCGCCGCTGTAAGCGAGGAACACCCTCGTCGACAACACCACTGTTCACTGCATGAATGGGAAGGTGACGACGGGTGAGAGCTGTAAGCCACCTCGCGAGTCAGAAAACCTGACCAGGCCCGGTCGCGCACAAATGCCGACCATCCGAAGCCACCTTCGCGGAAAGGGTAGGTTTCGAGGTGCTGCGTTTTATTTCGACTTCGATTTGCACGGTTCTGGGGCTATGCCTCTGGTGCCCCTGCGCTTCGAATGCCGATGAAGTCGACCCCCAGACGGAAGATCTCCTCCTCGATGAAGAAGAAGCGCCCGTGTTCGAAACCGTCGTTCACGGGTACGAGGTAAAGCCCAGCGACAATGTCACCGGGTTTGCCAGGACCCTGGATGTAAATGAGGAGTCCAGGGGCATGACATCGGTCTCGGAGGTTGTTTCCCAGGCGGTCGGCGTCCAGGTTCGCCGCACAGGCGGCCTCGGTTCTTACGGCGCGGCGAGCATTCGGGGCTCAACGCCGGGCCAGGTCCCGGTTTACATGGACGGTGTGTTGCTCAACACCGGTGGGTTCGCCTCTGTCAACCTGGGAGACCTCACCCTGGACAGCCTCGATCGCATCGAGATCTATCGAGGATATACACCTGTATCCCTTGGAACCGCCGGGATAGGAGGGGCAATTTCACTCAAGTCCAGGGCGTTCGACGAGCCGATCACCGAGATCAGTGCGAGCTATGGATCCTGGAACACCGCCCGACTGCTGGCGCTCCGGGGCGATCGAATAGATGACGTGCGCACGCTGGCGATCCTTTCCGCTTCCGGCTCCCAGGGCGATTTCGAGTATCTCAATCGAAACGGAACATTACTCAACGAAGATGATGACGCGATCCAGCGTCGGCAGAACAACCAGCACGTTTCCTACGGGGCCCTCGTGAAGATCGACGGCAATGTGGACGGCCGGCACTGGACACTGGCAAACGACCTGATGCTGAAGCGACAGGGAATTCCCGGTGTGTCCAGCATTCCCACCCAGACTGTCTCCTTGCGTACACTGCGCGACTCGCTGAGTGGGCGCCTCGAAACGGCGGTCGACGAAAACGTGGAGGTCATCCTGGACGCCAGGTACATGGTGATGCACGAAGACTTCTCGGACCTGGACAACGAGATCGGCGTTGGTCATCAGCGCACCGTCTCCAGGGCCGATTCCGTGGGAGGTGGAGCCCTTCTGGGAATCCACGCCGGCGATCATCAGTCGATCTCGGTCGGCGCGAGGAGCAGATACGAACGTTTCACTACCGTGGAACTGCTCGCAGGAATCGAACCTGATCCCGCAAGCAGGGTGATCTCCTCTCTGGCCCTGGAATACTCTCTGACTCCGTCCGACGATGCCCTCCTGGTGCCCGCCCTGAGGCTTGAGCATCACCACGGAGTCTTCTTCGATGATTTCTACATCCAACCCTCCCTCGGGTTGCGGTACGAAATTGTTCCGGGCTTGTTCTTTCGCGCAAACACAGGTCGCTTTGTACGCCCTCCTGATCTGGCGGAGCTTTTTGGTGATCGAGGCGCGGTCATCGGCAACCCGGATCTGAAACCCGAACTCTCTCTAAACGCGGATCTTGGCTTGACGTACATGGTCACGGACGTGGGTTTCCTCTCGATGGGCAGGTTCGAATGCGCGGGCTTCGGCTCCAGGGTGGAGGACCTGATCGTCTATGTGCAGAACTCCCAGAATACAGTCCGGCCCGAAAACGTGAGCAAGGCAGAAATCCTGGGAGTAGAGACCTCCATGGGCACCGGCTGGGCGGATGTCGTTTTCTTCGAGGCAAACTACACATTCCTTCATGGGGTCAATCGATCCGACCGTCCATTCTACTACGACAAGCGGTTGCCGGGCCGCCCCGCCCACGAAGCCTATGGAAAAATCGAGATAAGGCATCCCTGGGAGAAATGGGCCGGCTCCCTCTGGTTCGATGTGAACTACGCGGGCAGCAACTACCTGGACCAGGCGAACATGCAGGAAGATACCCTGGCCCGCCTGTTTCTGGGCCTCGGTGCCCGAGCCGAACACCTCCCCGCGAAGCTTAGCCTGACTGTTGAGGTCAAGAACCTCCTGGATACCATCACGGTCAAGGACGAAGAGGGTCGTCTGCGCCCGGTGCGAGACTTCGAAGCATTTCCGTTGCCGGGCAGAACCATCCTGGCAACCATTAACTGGAGGACCTGATGAAGGCGACACGAGGTTCTCTGTTTCTATTCCTTTGGGTCGTGTTGCCGGTGTTGTGGACAGGTTGCGATCCCTCTTCGGACAAGCCCCCCATAGCGAACATGGTCGATGGGGGAACGTATGCCCTGGTGGTGACCACCGATTATGAGGCCGGCTCCTATTCTCTGGTCGATCTCTCCGACCTTTCCATCTCCGAAAGCATCGAGACTGTTCACGAGGACTCGGTCTGCCGCTTCGATGAAGAAACGTCGACCCCCTTTATTATCGCGAGATATGGAGCCGATGCGGTGGACGTCATCGATCCTCATGACGGCTGGACGGTGTCCTCGGAATACTCGGCAGGAGCCGGCAGCAACCCGCAGGATATCGCTGTGGCCTCCCCGGGACGGGCATTTATTGCTCTCTTCGATCAACCTGAGTTGCTCATCGTGCACCCCACCAGTGGCACGCAAATCGGAACTGTCGATCTGAGTTCCATGGCCGATGACGACGGAAACCCGGAAGCGGCCTGGGTTCTTTATCTGCAAGGCAAGATCTACGTTGTATTGCAGAAGCTCGTCAATTTTACCCCTACAGGCCCGAGTTCAATCGCTGTTATTGACGCGGCCACCGGAGTGATCGAGGAGGAGATCATCCTCTCCGGGTCCAATACCTACGGCAAGCTGCGCTACAACTCCGTCCTTGATAAAATAGTGATCGCGCAAGCTGGAGCCTTCGACACCCTGGACGGCGGTATCGAATACCTGGATCCCCACGATCTGACATTGAGCGGTTTTGTCATTACGGAACAGGAGGTCGGGGGGGATCTCTCGGACGTGGTTATCGTCAGCGAGACCAAGGGCTATGCGGTCATTGGCGTTCCTGCAGCCTCGGGCGCGGCCACCCATCTGGTCTCCTTCAATCCTTCCACCGGAAAGAAACTGGAGGACCTTATCGTCCGCGACGATTGGACAATAGGTTTTCTGGAGATTTCCCCGGATAGAAGCCAGCTATGGGTTTGCGACCGCAAGCCTCAGTTGCCGGGGTTGAGGATCTTCGACACGGAAAACGATTCAGAGATTACCGAGGAGCCCCTGGACGTGGGGCTGCCGCCCTTCATGATTTGCTTCGTGCATCAAGATGGGGAAGGGGTCTAACCATGAATGCTGTTTTTAAACTGATCATCGCGATTGCGCTTGTGCTCGCTTGTGCGTGTACCGAGGAGGGCGACGGAGGTCCTGACGCATCCACCGATGCGGATGCCGGTTCAGACGCTGACTCGGACACGGACGGAGACACAGATAGCGACACGGATACAGAATCAGACGCCGGCACGGAAGAGGACGCGGGGGACTATTCGCAAAACGTTGCGGACGAGGTGGTGGACGCACCTGGACATACAGGCGAAGGATTGGGGGACTCGAGTAATGCCACCAACGGAGTTCACGGAAGCGGCTCGTCGACGGGAAACACGGTTGATGTGTTTTCGCTTGGATACGTCGAAGACATCGACAACTACATTGTCCTGGGCTGGTCCGGCAGGCTGGTAGAAAACGGTCCCGGGACGGACTTCGCGGTGTTCGAGAACGCCTTCCTCATCGGCGCAGGCCCCGCCTGTTTCATGGACCATGTAGTGATCTTTCTCTCCCTCGACGGAACCATATGGGTGCCCCTCCCCCACGACTACACAAACCCGGACGAAACAACCTACTCCCAGCTCCCGGACAAGTGGCTGGGGTTCGCCGGCGTCAATCCCGTTTACTACAATGCCGACACCAACCCCGTAGATCCATTCGATTTCTCCGCCGCCGGAGGAGATCATTTCGATCTGGACGATCTACCGGATGACGGGGGCGACGCCCAGGCAATCAAGACCGGGGGCTTCGCGTACATCAAGCTTGTGACTGCCCCGTCCATGACAAATCCGGATACGGGCGCCAACTACGTGCATGACCCCATCTCCAACGGCGCGGACATCGACGGCGTGCTGGCGCGCTATTTGTCTGACGGTTAGTTGGATACCTGCTAGACTTGCGCCTTGTTGTCCTTTCGAATCGCACAAAGAACTGATCCCCGCGGGAGCGGATACAGGGGGAGGCTCAATAATGGAATGGTTTGACTCACTGACAACACTTCAGATGGTGTTCGCTGTACTGGCCACAGTCAGCGGCCTGTTCTTTATCATTCAGGTTATCGCCATGATGATCGGCGGTTTTGGCGATACCGACCTGGACATGGACGTGGATGCGGACATTGACATGGATATGGACGCTGACGCAGACGCGATTCACGCAGATTCCACGGCCGATTTTCACTGGATTTCAGTACAGGGAATAACGGCCTTCTTCATGATGTTCGGCCTTGTCGGGCTGATGCTCAACAAGGGTCACGGGATGGGCTCTGCGGTGTCCATCGGGATAGGTGTCGGCGCGGGCGTAATCACCAACTTCATTGTCGCCAAGATCTTCCAAGCATTCAGAAGTTTGCAAAGTAGCGGCACCATGAATCTGAAGAACGCCATCGGGCAGGAGGGTAACGTTTACCTGACGATCAGGAAGGACCAGCCCGGCAAGGTGCAGGTAGCGGTTCAGGAACACCTCAAGGTATTCGACGCCGTGAGCGCCGACGGAAACGAGATTCCCACCGATACGCGGGTCAAGGTAGTGGGCGTCGTGAAGGGAAACACCATGGTCGTAAAAAAGATAGAATTCACAGATAGTACAGATGGGGAGGTAGAAGAATGATACCCATGCAGGTTGTTCCCGGGATGGACACAGCGTCTTCAGGTTTCCTGGATCTGTTGCCGTGGATCGCAGTCGGCCTGATAGTCTTCGTGCTGTTCGTCTGGATGGCAAAGCGCTACAAACGGTGTCCGTCGGATCAGATCCTGGTGGTCTACGGAAAGGTTGGCAAGGGCCAGTCGGCCAATTGTATCCACGGCGGTGGTTCCCTGGTGCTCCCGCTCATTCAGGACTACCGGTACCTGAGCCTGACGCCCATGACCATCCTGATCGATCTGCAAAACGCCCTGTCGCTGCAGAATATCAGGATCAACGTGCCGTCCACGTTCACAGTGGGTATCAGCACCGATCCTACCATCATGAACAATGCGGCCGAGCGCCTTCTCAACCTGCCCGCTACTGAGATCGAGGGCATGGCCCGGGAGATCATCTTCGGGCAGCTTCGTCTCACGGTAGCGTCATTGACCATCGAGCAGATCAACCAGGACCGCGAGTCGTTCCTGGCCTCCATCCGCAAGAACGTGGAGCCGGAGCTCAACAAGATCGGCCTGTACCTGATCAACGTGAACATCACGGACATCACCGACGAGTCCAACTACATCTACTCCATCGGCAAGAAGGCCGCAGCGGAGGCCATCAACCAGGCCAAGGTAGACGTGGCCACCCAGGACAAGACGGGCGCCATCGGTGAAGCGGAGGCGGTTCGAGAGAAGGACGTGCGGGTTGCCGAGAACGTGGCCCAGGCCGAGAAGGGCAAGAAGACCGCCGAAGCGGACATGCGCGTCTACGTGATGCAGCAGGAGACATCGGCCACGGTTGGCGAGGCGGAGGCCAACAGGGAGAAGGAAATTCGCGTCGCCGAGAACATGGCCGAGTCGGTGAAGGGCCAGAAGAAGGCCGAGGCCGACAAGCGTGTCTACGTCCACGGGCAGGAGTCGGAGGCGGTCAAGGGCGAGAACGTGGCCAAGGCCAATATCGCCGACTACAACGCCGGGCTGGCCATCAAGGAGGCGGGCGCGTTGAAGCGGGGTGAGGTGGCCAAGCGCGAGGCGGAAGTGGAGATCCAGAAGGCCCAGTACCTGGCCGAACAGGAGAGGCTCAACGCCGCAGAGGTCGTGGTCAAGGAGATCGACAAGCGAAAAATCGAGATCGCCGCAGAGGCCCAAGCCCAGAAGACGCGAAAGGAAGCCAAGGGCGAGGCCGACGCTATCCTGCTCAAGTACGAGGCGGAAGCCGCCGGTATCCGCAAGGTGCTGGACTCCAAGGCCGCCGGTTACCAGGCCATGGTGGAGAGCTGCCTTGGCGACGCAAAGGCCGCGGGCACCCTGCTGATGATCGAGAAGATCGAGGAGGTGGTTGCCATGCAGGTGGAGGCCATCAAGAACCTCAAGATCGACAAGATCACCGTGTGGGACAGCGCGGGCGGATCGGGCGCCGGATCTTCGACGGCCAATTTTGCCTCCAGCCTCATCAAGAGCCTGCCGCCGCTGCACGAGGTAGCCAGGATGGCCGGGATAGAGTTGCCGGAGTACCTGGGCAAGATGGTCGACCAACAAGAACCGGACCCCCACAAGCCTCCCCCTGTGCCGCCGCCCCCCCCCAACAAGCCTTTCAAAACCGAGCGGTAGAAACAAACCCATCTCCAACGGCGCGGACATAGACGGGGTGCTTGCGCGCTATTTGCCTGACGGTTAGTTGGAAACTACTCAGCCCCCCGCCAAGCTTTCTGGTATCATTGAGCCTCGCACTCAAGAGATTCAGGAACGAAACCAAAAGCGGGGGAAGTAAGTGAAGACAATACTAAAACTGGTCGTGGTTGTCGTGTGGCTCGCCGCCTGCGGCAACGACGACAGGAAGATCACCCCCGACTCCGGGACCGACACGGATACGGATGTGGACATCGACACGGACACCGATACGGATAGCGACACTGACACCGATACCGACACCGATACGGACACAGAAACAGACACCTACTGTGATCCGACCTGGACTGAGCACACGGTAGACGGGGCATTCGCCGGCGCCAAGTCGGTATACGCCGCAGACGTTGATGGAGACGGTGACATGGACGTGCTCGGCGCGGCATACAACGCCGATTCTATCGCCTGGTGGGAGAACACCGCAGGCGACGGGTCAGTCTGGACCGAGCACACGGTGGATGGAGAATTCGCCGGCGCCTGGTGGGTATACGCAGCGGACGTTGACGGAGACGGCGATATAGACGTACTCGGCGCGAGTGAAGTAGACGAGATCATTGCATGGTGGGAGAACACCGCGGGCAACGGAACCGCCTGGATCGAGCACACGGTGGATGGGTCATTCGATAATGCCCTTTCAGTATACGCAGCGGACGTTGACGGAGACGGCGATATGGATGTGCTCGGCGCGGCGAGTCTTGCCGATGACATCACCTGGTGGGAGAACACAGCCGGCGACGGGACCGCCTGGACTGAGCACACGGTGGATGGGGAATTCAATGGTGCCAGGTCGGTATACGCTGCAGACGTTGACGGAGACGGCGACATGGATGTGCTCGGCGCGGCATTACACGCCGATGACATCAGCTGGTGGGAGAACACCGCAGGCGACGGTACCGTTTGGACCGAGCACACGGTGGATGGGGAATTCACCGGCGCCATTTCGGTATATGCTGCAGACGTCGACGGAGACGGCGACATGGACGTGCTCGGGGCGGCGGCTGATGCAGACGACATCGCCTGGTGGGAAAACACAGCCGGCGACGGGACCGCCTGGACTGAGCACACGGTGGATGGGGAATTCGACAAGACCAGGTCGGTATACGCGGCGGACGTTGATGGAGACGGCGATATGGACGTGCTCGGCGCGGCAGAATTGGCCAATGACATCACCTGGTGGGAGAACACTGCGGGAGACGGCACCGCCTGGACCGAGCACACCGTGGATGGGACATTCGCCGGCGCCATTTCGGTATACGCCGCAGACGTCGACGGAGACGGCGACATGGACGTGCTCGGCGCGGCTTGGTATGACAACGACATCACCTGGTGGGAGAGCGATTGTGTTCCGTGAGTGAGCTTGGAAGATAGATAGCCTCGCATAATGTGTCTGACCTCACTGTAAGGGATACGGGCGAAAACTACGCACATGAACCCATCTCCAACGGCGCGGACATAGACGGGGTGCTGGCGCGGTATCTATCGGACAGTTAGCATGCGCCGGTTTCAGGGCTTGACTGGCCGGGTTTGTGTACGCATACTCCGCGCATGTGCGCATTTTCGATTATGCGCAAATACCAGATGCCGAATATGCAAAACCCAGAGATATTCAAGCTCCACGCAGAGTTCTGCAAGGCAATCGCCAACGAAAAGAGACTCATGATCATCGCGCTTCTTGCCGATGGGGAGCAGAGCGTGGGACAGCTCGCAGCGGCGATCGACGTACCGATGGCCAACATCAGCCAGCACCTGAATCTACTGCGAGGTAAGAATATCGTGCATGGGCGAAAAGATGGCCAAACAGTCTTCTATAGCCTCGTACAACCCAAGCTCTACGCCGCTTGTCTCGAGATCAGGAAGGTGCTGCTTGAGGATCTGCGAGATAGAGGAATCGCAGCAGGTGAAATAGCCGACGACGAAATCGTGTAGATGTTTTTTAAAGACAAAAGGATGAGAGACATGAAAAACCGAGAGTCAATATTGTGCTTCGAACTCACAGCCGTGGTTTTTATTGCGGCGCTGATGGCCTCTTGTGGCGGTGACGATGCCACGGAACAAGCACCGTCAAAGAAAGATCTCACGGAACAACAACCGGAAAAAGAGCAACCTCGAGAAGAGGCGCCGGTAGTGGTGGCCCCCAAGTTGAAGGTCATCGACGAACACATGGACAATACCGGTCCGTTCGAGACTCCCCATGATGTGACAAAGTCCTGCCTCGAGTGTCACGAAGACGTCGGCGATGACATCCTCATGACGCGGCACTGGCGCTGGTTCACGGAAAAGAAGCTGCCCAATGGCGAAACCGTTCAGTACGGAAAAACAAATGTGCTGAACAACTACTGCATCGCCCTCGATGGCAACTGGCCCCGCTGTACCAGCTGTCACATCGGTTATGGTTGGAAAGACAACGAGTTTGATTTCAAGAACAAGGAGAATATCGACTGTCTCGTCTGCCACGACCAGACCGGGACCTATAAGAAGTTCCCCACCGGCGCCGGGTATCCCACCGAAGAAGAGAAGGTTTTTATGGGCAATAAATTCCTTCCTCCGGACTACGCAAAGATCGCGCAGAACGTCGGCAAGGCAACCAGTCGCAATTGTGGCACGTGTCACTTCAACGGCGGCGGCGGGGACGGCGTAAAGCACGGCGATCTGGACTCCAGCTTGCTGAAGGCCTCGCGAGATCTGGATGTGCATATGGGTGGCGAGAATTTCACCTGTGCCGACTGTCATACTGCTGAAAAACACGAAATCAGAGGCGCTCTCTACGCCACAGCGCCGATGTCCGAAGCCGACGCCCACTTCACCTGTCTGGATTGCCACGAGGACGTGAAGCACAAGAACAAGAAGATCAACCTGCACCTGGCGGCGTTGGGCTGTGAAACCTGTCATATCCCGCTCTACGCAAAAGAAATTCCGACCAAGACATGGTGGGATTGGTCCACCGCAGGAACGGATCTGAAGAGCGGCAAGGACAAGTTCGGCATGGCGCTATGGTCAAAGAAAAAAGGAACCTTCAAATGGGGCAAGGAGCTCGTCCCCGAGTATGCATGGTCCAATGGAACGCAGGAGGTCTACACAAAGAACAAGAAGATCGAATTGACCGGAGACGTTCTCGTGCTCAACAAGCAACTGGGTGCCATCGCTGATCCAGGATCCAGGATCATGCCCTTCAAGATCATGCGCGGCAAGCAGCCTTATGACGTCAAGCTCAAGAAACTGATCGTGCCGAAACTCTTCGGGGAAGACGGCTTCTGGAAGACCTTCGACTGGGAGCAGTCGGCCGTGTTGGGCATGAAGGCGGCCGGGTTGGAGTACTCGGGTTCGCTGGGCTGGATCGAGACGGAGATGTACTGGCCGATACACCACCAGGTCGCTCCAAAGTCCGGGGCGTTGAAATGTGGCAACTGTCACTTCAAGAAAGGTCGCATGGATTGGAAGGCGCTGGGATATGAGGGAGACCCCATAAAAACAGGTGTCAGAAAAACGGAGAAATAGACTCGAGCCCCACCGCCCCTTGCTGTTACCAGTTGGTTCGCCAGATGGCGGCGACATCCATTGACAGCGCAACGCTCACGTGAATGAGAAAGCCAGCCCAGATGGAGCGTGTTCGCAGCGCGAGAGTTCCCAGAACAACCCCGGCAATAATGGCGGCGAAGCACTCGGGAAGAGGTTTACCGAAGTGGATCATGACATAGGGGATCATCATCGCGAGGACTACCGGTGATCCCATTGTCCTGCGAAGAGGCTGTATCATGAACCCGCGAAAGAAGAACTCCAGAGACAGAAACTGGGCTATGTAGAATACTTCCCACACAACGAAATTAAAGATGGAAAGATGCGCCTCCGAGTAAAACGGGTAGTAGGTGGAGAACTCCTCAGTGAAGGAGAGGACAATCACCATCGCCAACACCGGCAGGAATAGAACCCCGTAAACCCACGCGTGTTTCGAGAATCCCTTGAAAGACAGGCCGCTCTCGCCAAGCTTCATCTTCGGATGCGCGATGACGGCTATGACAGGAATGATCAAAAACCCGATCACCCTCCAGCTCGCCCAGTAACCCAGGCTCCAGAGTTCGAAATAGCCTGACTGAATGATGGCGCTGTAAATGGATGTTCCGTCGTCGGGCTTCAACCAGCCGACCAGCGCAAAGAGAAACGGGCTTGTTTGTGAGCTGTTAGCGTCGTCTATGAAGTCGAGTATTTTCAGAAAGGCGGCCTGCCCTCCAAAATATTCGTCATCCATCAAGATCAGAGAGATCGCGACCACCGCAAACACGTAGATGGCGCGTAGCAGGTCACCACCTTTGTTGCCCGACGATGCTCTATACTCGGTGGCCTCAGCGTCGATATCTCGCCATGACTCGATAAAAAATCGCTTTGGGTGGAGATCACGCAGCTGCAAAGATCACTCGTCTCCACATGCGCGGCGCAGCCGATTCAGCACCGATGCACGTCCGAGTACAACCATCATTTCAAAGAGCCCCGGACCGGTAGCCTCTCCAGTGAGTGCCACCCGCGAGGGCTGAGCGACATGCTTGAGCTTGATATCCGAGGACTCGCAGAAACCATTGACCGCATCCTCTATGGACTGAACAGTCCAGTCCAACGAGCCCTCCAGGGCGGTAGCCATACCAGCGATGCGCACCTTCGATTCCTGGGTAAGAAATTTCTTCGCGGCCTTTTCATCGTACACGATGGCATCGTCTTCCAGGAAATAGAACTTCACCTTGGCAGCCATCTCCACAAGGGTCTTCGAGCGCAACTGCACAGTCTCACACGCCGGCGGAAGCCGGGGATCGTCGAGGGCAACCTCAACCCCTGCGGTCGAAAGAAACGGAACCACCATGGCCGCCAGGCCCTCTCGCCCGGTCGCCATGATGTGCTGCTGATTGATCCACTCCATCTTCTCCACGTTGAGAGCACCCTCGGAGCGGTTGACATCGGCCAGATCGAATTTGTCGGCAAGCTCTGTATCGCTGAAGATCTCCTGATCCCCGTGGGACCACCCCAGCCTGGCGATGTAGTTATTCACCGCGCCCGGCAAGTAACCCTGATCCCGGTAGGACTCGACCCCCGCCGAGCGCAGACGTTTGGAGAGCCCCAGTATCAAAGGCAGGTGAGCGAAACTGGGAATGGGCAAGCCGAGCCCCTGATAGATGGCCATTTGTTTGGGTGTATTGGTGAGGTGATCCTTGCCGCGAACAACGTGTGTGATGCCCATCGCCGCGTCGTCTATGACGACCACAAAGTTGTATAGAGGCGTCCCGTCCGAGCGCGCTATCACCAGATCCTCGATCTCGTAATTGGGCGTTACCACCCTGCCCTGCACCAGATCCTCCACCACGGTTTCCCCGTCTTTCGATATGCGAAAGCGCCAGACGAACTGTTTATCCGGCTGGTCGGGCTTGCCGTCGCAGCGCCCGTCATAGATGAACGTGCGCCCCGCGCTCTTCGCCTCGTCCCGCATTACCTGGCGTTCCTCCGGGGTGCAGTAGCACTTGTAGACCTTGCCTTCGTCGATGAGCCTGCTTAAGGAGGCCTTGTACTCCTCCATGCGAGCCGACTGGTAGATGGGTTCCTCGTCCCACTTCATTCCCAGCCACTGGAGGGCGTCGAGGATCGCGTTGGTGGACTCATCTGTGGAACGCTTCTGGTCAGTGTCCTCGATCCGGAGCAGGAACTTGCCCCCTGTGTGCCTTGCAAAAAGCCAATTGAATAGAGCGGTACGCGCTCCACCGAGATGGAGAACCCCCGTGGGCGACGGCGCAAAACGAACACGAACTTCTGACATGTTTTCACCTTGTGTGGAATAGAACCGACAGGTGAGTAGCAGACTTCAACAGATGTGGGCAAGGCCCTCAGATGAGATCTACTCTTTGCGCTCCTTGATGTGGAACTCTACTCGCCGGTTTCGGGCGCGGCCGTTTCTGGTGACGTTTGGAGCGATGGGTTTTTCTGGCCCGAATCCCTTGGACTGCAGCCTACTTCGCTCAATACCTGAATCCGCCAGATAGGTCCTGACCGATCGGGCCCGGCGCTCGCTGAGATCTACGTTGTAGTCCTTCTTGCCCCTGTTGTCCGTGTGCCCCTGGATCTCGACCAGCTTGATGTCCGGGTTCCTGATGAGCGTGTCCGCAACCTCGTCGAGGAGGCCGAAGGAACGCGGATCTATCTGATCGGAATCGGTTTCGAAGTGGATTTTGCGCTTGATCCGGATACGGGTTTTCTTGACCACCACGAGGGACTTCTTGGGCTTGGGACGAAGCTGAATCTGCACCTGGGTTCTGGTCTCCAGTATTGCGTCGACCTTTGCCCGCTTGCTCAGGTATCCCTCGACGTCAATCATGATCTTGTGCTCGCCCTCGTCGGTATCGAACTCCAACTTGCCGTCCGAATCGGTTGTGAAGGTCTGGTCCGTCGGACCCTTGACCTTGACATCGATGCCGGTCATGGGGCTGTCCTTGTCGTCGATCACCATGACCGCGATAGTTCCCTTCTTGGGCACGGCCTTGAGCGGGAAGGACTGCTCCACGTCTCCAGTCTCTGCAATCTCAACCGTGAAAGTGCCGTCGTTGTAACCATCGGCGCTGACGTTCAGGGTCAGAGTGCCCTCCGGCAGCTCGTAGGAGATGAACCGACCGTCGTTACCGGAAACCTGCGCGTTGAGTTCCATGCCCTGATAAACAACAACCGCACCGGACACGGGAGTGTCCACCGACTCCTCGTCATGCACGAGGCCCATTACCCGCGCGGGCGGCGGCGGCGGCGGTGGCGGCTCTATCACAACCGGCGGCGGCGGTGGTGGCGGCGGCTCGACGAATGGATCGAAGTTGTAGCTCGCGCCGAAGATGATGCGATACGGAATCTCGGCGGCCATCTCGTGGACCGTCGGGGCATATCCCGTAAGCCCGATGTCAACACCGAGATCTATGGCGAGATCTTCCACCGGCAGAAGAACCCTGGCGCCGATTGTCAGCACCTGGCGAAATCCCGACCCCGATTCCTCGACCATGCAGCTATCGTAGCTGCCCGGGATGTCCTTGGGACAAATGAAGTCCTGCCTGTTGACGGGGATCTCGAGGTTGTACTCGACCATGGGAGAGACGTAGGGAAGCAGCGCATCGATGCCAATACCAATCCTGAACTGATCGTTTCGATCGATGCCGAGGGCCGTCCTCTCCACCGGGCTCAGGCAACCCGCGTATTCCACGTTTCCGTCCCCGTCCAGATCGGCACCGCACCCGCCGTGGTCTGTCTCTATATCCTCGATAAGATTTGCCGCACGATCAAAGAAGTAACCCGCCTTGAGGTGAGCGCGCAACGGCAAGTCATCGCTGATCCCGGCGAAATCGAAGGTGGCCAGGGCGTCCATGCCAAAGCTGGTACCCGACCAATCGAGGGCCACCTCACCCACCGAGTTGAGCATGAAGACCGAGAAGTCCAGACCCAACGTGAGCAACTTGGTAAAGGAGTAGAACCCCTTGATTCCCAGATCCATGTCTCCGAGAGTCTGAAAGAGGGCGGGATACTCCTTGTTGTTGTAGTTGGCGGAAGCGGCGATCCCATAATGGATCTCCAGAAAATCGAGGGGTGTGATGCGCAGGTTCACGTCGCCCCACATGCCGACGTTCTCGTCCCCCTTGATGAGGTAATCGGAATACTTGAAATAAGTTCCGTGAACGCCGAACCCGAAAGTGCCTGCCGGTCCGGAGCCGGCTTCCTGCATGCGCAGCAGGCCCGTGCTTCCGGTCAGGTTGGAGTGATGCCTCATGGCTCCAAATTCCCAGGGTTTCAGCTTCGCGCGATCATCGCTGGAGGCCTCCTTGGCGGAAGCTTCCCAGAGCATCAGATTATCTTCTGATTCCTCTTCTGAGCCCTCCGACGATTCCTCACCCCCGTATGACAGGGACCAGTCCGACTCACCCTCTGCGGATACCTCTGAGGATCCGGCTGCTTCCTCGTCGCTGTATTCGACATCGCCTGCTGCTTCCTCGTCGCTGTACTCGATGGCCTCCGTGTCCTGGGCCCATCCTTGCGCAGAATTGAACAGCAAAGCAGCCATGCCGGCCACTATCCACACCCCTGACGACTTTCTCATCTACAAGCTCCTTCATGCAAAACATGCATCATGGTCTTGACGTTAAAAATGGAGACATCTTACGTGTCCGCCAATCGATTACATATAACTCTATATGCGCACGAAAAAAATAGTTGGTTTCTTTAACAAAATCAAACATCGGATCGATGTTTTCTCGGTTGGTGGGATATAAAGAGGCAGGCGATGTACGAAAAGGGAGCAAGCTCATGCTTGCAATTTCACCTGTCGCCGCCTATTTCTTCACCTTGATCGTGAGGTTGACTTTCTTTCCGGCCTTCACTTTCTTTGTTACCGGGCCGCCCTTTGCTCCGCCCGATGTCTTTGCGGTGACCTTCCACTTTCCCTTCTTGAGGCCCGTCAGCGTGCAGGTTCCGGCAGACGTCTTGCAGGTCTTGGTCTTGTTGCCCTTTTTGGCAATCACTGTGCCGTTGGTGGTCGCGCCAAGGTGATTGACCAGCTTCACCTTTATCTTTCCCTTGCTCCCAGCCATGGCCGTCATTGAAACAGCCAAAAAGACTGCCATGACTATCAGTGCCAGTGTTTTCTTGGGCATTTTCATTCCCTTTCGGTTTAATAGACCCTCGTCACTCTTCTGTGACGCTACATGGGGCCCAAGTATTCAAACGCAAACCCGTTCTCAGGCTCCATCGGCAGGAGTCTCTGCCTCTTCTTCCTTGGTTTTTGCCTCTCCTATCTTCTTGTCCACTTCCTTGACCACCTTTTTGGAACCCCTGACCGCAGCCTTCTGGACACCGGCTATGAAGATGTAGAGCGCCTTCTCCTCGAGCGGAGCGGGTTGCCAGAGGCCGTTGTGGGGGTTGTAGGTTGAGGCGTTCCCGTACCCTATGCTGCCGGTCGCGCCAACCGATATATTGTACCCCTGGGCCCTGAACCCTATAGATAACCCGGTTCCAAATTTGTTGACCCTCGACTGCTGTGGAACATCACCCTCCTTGATCGGGGGCGCCGCCGAAAAATCAGTAAAGAACCCGTTTCTCAGAGTCCAGATCTCATTGATTACCAGCTCCCAACCGATGTTCACGTTGGTCACGGCTCTACGTTTCACCGACCTGTATATGCCGTTGTCGAACCACTCGGGACTTGCTTCCGTATCCTCGTCATCGCAAGGATCCTCGCCATCGGGACAACGCCTCTCCATCACGGGATCGCCCTTTATCCGGTGGTAGCTTACGGGAAGATGAAGAGCGACGTCCAGGTCGACAGCAAACCGCTTGTTCCACAGGTAGGCTGCGCCTGCCCGGAAGGACATGGGCTCGCGCGTTTTAACATTCAAATTGTAGGAATCAGAATAGTAGTCCACCCAGTCGTCATCTTCTCCCGATACCCAGGCTGCTCCATAGGTTTGCTTGAGGCTGCCTTCAGTCTTGAAAAGCTTCAGATCTCCGAGCAAAATTGTCGGCGCCGTCACAGTCAGGCCGAAACGCCAGTTCTCGTGCGGTTCCCAGAGGCCTCCCAACCGGAACAACAAAGAAACAGTGTCTATTGAAAGATTTGATTCCTTGAATTCCAGATACCCGCAGTCTTCCAGTTCACAGGTGTCTGTTTCCGCCCTGCGGGAAAAGGTCATGTGCCTTTTGAAGGAAGTGTTCACCAGAAACGCCGAGAGGCCGAGCCCGAATTCGTGGGAAATACGAAATGCGTACGACAGGCCCGTCCATACCTGCTTGTACGATTCCGACAACCTGTACGTTTCCTTGTCGCGCCGCGCATCCTCCGCCGACTCCCACATGGAACTGAGGGTGTATTCGTCCTGATTGGGCACGAGAATGGCGATACCGATGGCGTGACGTCTCGGCCCTTTTCCCGGCAACCTCGGCCCGAATTTGGAACTGAGGGCCAGAGTGGACGGTAGAGTCAGATCATTTTTGTGCTCCAGCGTGAGCGCATCGACAGTGGCATCGTCCGCGAACGAAGACCATGGAACGTACCCTCCCTTTATCTTCCTGGAATCAAAACTGTATATAGCCTTGCTGGCGGACACCATGGTCGACGACGTAAACGCCATCGCGGCCGGATTGTAGTAGTTTGCCATCGGGTCGTTCACCGCCGCCGTCTGGGCTCCCGCCATGCCGAGAGCCCGTTCCCCGATCACATATCTTTGATAGTTGGTTGGATCGGCCTTCGCGCCGCTTCCTAGACAGAAAAATCCGCCCAGAATAGCGATGCACAGGATGAAACGCTTGTTTACTTTTCGCTCAAAAGAAGTTGACATGGGCGCATGATAACATGAAGGCGTGCAAAAAAAAGATTTCATGGCGACTTCTCCGAGTCGCTGACGGGCTGATAGCGTGAGGGGAATATCATATCCTCCATGGCGTTGGCGGTTATTTATGGGCTGGCTCGTAGTAGTAGCCGTCGCCGCTCTCCTGGCGTGTGCCGTGCCGCTGCTGGAAACCCTGGGGTTCGAACTGGCCCTCTTCATTTCCCTTGTATGCTCCCTTGGCGCGGGGCACCTGGCTTCCGTCTATCCGTCCAGGGTTCGGGCACGCAAGGCAGCCTTTCCCGGAGTAAGGTACTCGGTGCTCGCCATGTACGGCAGGGTCGCCGCCCACGGAATGCTCCTTCTACTGATCCCGCTTGCCATCGCGCTGCTCAACGGCCTGAGAGTGCCTCCCTGCAATCTGTGTGAGGGGCTCGCCTTTTTTGCGCTTATCCCCCTGCCCTCGGTCTTGCTGGCATCCGGGTTCGGTTTACTGGCCGGTCTGCTGTCGCCCGGCCCGAAAAGCGCGTCCGTCTTATGGTTCGTCGCATTCGCGGGCAGCATCGCGGCGGCCTTTCACGATTTCCATTCGACGCCCGCCGTGTTCGCATTCGGTCCGTTCTTCGGCTACTTCCCCGGGGTCCTCTACGACACGCTCATCGAGATTGATCATCGACTCGTCACCTACCGACTGGCGGGAATCTCCCACCTCGGGCTGCTCCTGTCCGCCGGTGCTCTACTGGCGGATCCGGCATCCTTGAGACTCTCATTGCGACGACTGTCGGAGCGCTCCCGTATCCGCAGCCTGGTGCCCCTCGGAATATCCGCCGTCGCCGCGCTATCCCTGTACGCGACCGGAAACAATCTGGGTCACCGGACCGATCGGGCCGACCTGGAACAACTCCTCTCTGTGCATGTCTCCATCGGTCGACTGGATCTGCACTTCTCTCCGAAAACCCCGGAGGATTCGGTGAAGGATCTGACTCGGGACGCCGCATTCTCCCTTCATCAGGTCGAGAACTTCCTCGAGGAAACCGAGCGCGACCGAATAGCGGTCTTCTTCTTTAAAAACCGGGGTCAAAAAGGTAACGCCATCGGGGCCAGACGCACCAACATCGCCAAGCCGTGGAGATCCGAGGTGTACGTGATCGTAGATCGGGTACCGCATGAGGTGCTCCGTCACGAACTGGCCCACGCCGTCTCCGCGAGTTTCGGCCGCGGGCCGTTCAAGATCGCGGGAGGTCTCGGCGGATTCTACCCGAACCCCGGCCTCATCGAGGGCCTTGCCGTCGCAGCCCAGGGGCCACGGGGGAATCTGACGATCCATCAGTGGTCCGCAGCGATGAAGCGCCTCGATCTGCTTCCGACCGCCGATACCCTTTTCGGACCGGGCTTTCTGGATACTCACGCATCAAGAGCCTATTCCGCCGCCGGCTCCTTCTGCCGCAGGTTGAGGGAACGACACGGCGCCGACGCTCTGAAGAAGGTCTACTCGGGGGTCTCCTGGAAAGAAGCCACGGGAGTGGAGCTGAATAAACTCTGGAGCGAATGGCTCGGTTTTTTGGACGAAATTCCTCTTCGCGAAAATGATCTCGTCGCGGCCCGACATCGGTTCGATCGCCCCTCCGTTATCAGGAGTGTCTGCGTGCATGAGGTGGCGCGGCTCCGCGACAGAGCCTCGAAGTCGGCCGACTCGGGCAACCGGGACGATTTGATTGCGTTGCTCGAAGATGCGGTCGAACGCTCCGGTGGAACCGAGTCCACGCGAATGGCGTTGATGGGCGGGCTCATGAACTCCGGCAGGTGTGACGAGGCGCGTGCAATGGCCGATGACATGCTCGTGGACGCAACTGTGGGCAAATCCAGGAAGAACGCGCTGCACGAGATGCTTGCGGATCTGGAATTCGAGGCCGGAAACAGTGGTGAGGCTACAAGGAAGTATGCCGATCTTTCCGCAGACGCACCGTCAAACGCAGATCGCAGGCGCCTTCAAGTAAAGACCGCCCTCGCCCCACTGGCTCCCCGGGTTGTCGCCCCCATCATGAAGATCCTGGCCAGGAACCCGGGGCGCGACGGCCCTTCGGAGCCGGCGGCGATGCTGGCCATCGCCGATGCCGCTCACAACTACCCTGACAACCCGTTCCTGGCATACCTGCTGGCCCGCCAGTACTTTCGCCACGGATTACAGGAGGGAACCCTGGCCAAGCTGGACGCCCTGGAAAAGATCGAAAATAATGAGACGAGCCCGGATATCGCCCTCACAGCCCGCCATATGCGAGGGCAATCTCTCCTCGAAATGGGGCAAAATACGGAAGCCGCCCTTGTTTTTCAAGAGATCGCCAATGACGAAACAGCGCCGAACGGCGACAGGGCGTATGCGCGGGACTGGATGGACCGATGCGCCTATTATTTGAGCCTGGACAAAAAAAAATAGGTTCTTCCGGATCCAGCCGTGCTTGCCGACCTGTTCACCGCGCCCTGAATAGGGCGCGGTCAGGATGGCCTGTTTTTCAAAATTGACCGTTGACTCTTTCGGCCAAGCCCGGAGGGCTTCAATCATCGGGCTCCCAATCAGATAGTGTGGTTCGATCTTCGTGGCGTTTTCGTTGATTGCGAATAGATGCTTTCAATCCATTATCGGGGAACTTCTGAAAAGCCCTGCGGGCTTGACCGGTAGCGCCCCCCGGAGGGGCGGGAAGGTAGGTCATCCTGACCGCGCCCTCATAAGGGCGCGGCGCGAAGGTCGGAAGTTGATTCCGAAGTCACGGTTCATGTGAGCCCGGCTGGATCTGGAAGAATAAAAAAAATAGGTTCCGTTTTCTTTTTTGACGTGCATGCTTGACTATTGATTGTGATATGTTCCTTGGTGTCCCCTTGACCCCATCCCGGCCTTCCCCTGCGAGGGGAAGGGGAAGATGATGGAAGCCGGCATTGACCTTACGGAGGAATCTGGAGTGGCGAAACACATACCACAACGTCTGGGAGACCTGCTGCTCGATTCCAATCTCATAGATGAAATCCAGCTGCGCGTTGCACTCCAGGAGCAGGCAAACACCAGCGAGAGGCTGGGAAGCGCGCTCGTTCACCTGGGATTCATCGACGAAGCTGTCCTTGCCGCGTTCCTCTCCAAGCAGGCTGAACTCCCGTGCGTCAACATCCAGGGACTCCATATTCCGCCAGAGATCCTCGAGCTCATCCCCAAGGAGATCGCCATCAAAAACGCCGTCATTCCGGTGCGGCTCTCCGGTGTAACGCTTTACGTGGCCATGTCCGATCCGTTCGACCACGACACCCTCGATCTCATCGCCGATGTAACCGGAATGGAGATCATGCCCCTCATCGCTCCCGAGTTCCGCCTCAAGAAATCCCTCGAACGTTTCTACGGCGAAGAACTCGAGGAGGACAGGCCCGAGGCGGTCAGCGCGGAGTTGAGCACCCTTGTCCAGGAATTGGAAAAGGACAACATGGACAACATGTCCAGTCGGATCGACGCCCTCAGCGGCAAGATCGACTTGTTGACGGCAACCCTGGAAGAAATCAAAATCGTCCTCACCCTCAAGTAGGGGCAGCAGACAGTGGACAGGGTGGACAGTAATTTGAGGGATCCGGTCTTGTTTTATGTGTCCACACCGTCCATTTAGTCCACTTTAAAAAGCACCTCGGGGGAAAGTGACTGGCACCCTTTGGAGGGGGATAGATCGAGTCAGGGTAACCCTGGGTCAACAAATATGGAAAATAATGTGTCTGGCACCCTTGGGGAGGCACCGAACAATAAGGGCGCGGTGAACAGGCCGGCCGGCACGGCTGGATCCAGATGAACCTAAAATATGTCTGACCCCGCCTTTAGTATCCCTTGAAGATTCCTGTTCTTTCGGTCTGTGGTATTCTGGACTCTGAACTCAGAGCAGGGAGGGCAAGCTTTTCCAATGATGACAAGATTATCCAGCGGCAAAACCATCATTGCACTGGGCTGCCTCAGCCTGGCCGCTGTTGTCCTCACCACTTGCGGCTACCGGGAGCCGCTTCCGCTTATCACGTGGGAAGGAGAGGTCCTTCGGTACGGAACCAATCACGACGAGCTCCCGTGCCTCGGCACTCTGACAACACTTGACCGTACAGCGATCCAGCTTGAATCGCTTCTGAATCAACCGCTACCGGAAGGAGAAAAGATTACGTACTACTGGCTTGAGGACGAGTTATATTTCGACTTCTGTCCCCGCCATTCGGTGGGGTGCACATACGGTTCTTACATTTTCTCGCTTAAACCCGACCATGTTCACGAGCTTGTGCACGCGCTCCTGCCCCGGGAGGAACGTCACGTGTTTCTGGAGGAGGGACTCGCCGTCTGCTTCAGCCATGGCATATATTCGGGCGTGGTGGATTGGGAACAGAGTATAGGTCAATCCCGAAATGAGCTGATGTCGTACATGGAACCATGGGTTACGAGCGAAGAAATAGATTATCCGCTGGTCGGCCTGTTCGCATGCTTCCTGGTGGAAAAACATGGCGTCAATAGCGTAAAAGAGGTTCGTATGGATTCGAAACTCACCTGGGGACCTTCTGATTTCGACGGTGCGTTCCAGTCCATTTTGGGAGTATCTCTCGATGACTCACTCGACGAGTTCTTGCATGGCAAGGATTGGTGCTTCTCGGATCCGCCGGTTGGCGCGTTCGATCCGATACCGTGGTCGAGCGCGGATCTATGGCTTCACGAGGTGACGATGTCCTGCGAATCGGGCGAGGCGACCGGCCCGGGCTCGGTAGTGCTATCCGATGGCGTAACCTTCCAGTCCCTGCGTGCATCCATTCCCCTTGAAATCGGTGCTGCGGGTCTCTACCGGATGTGCATCGAGTCCACCAACGCAACCGAATGCCTTCCCTGGCTTGCGCCTGAGCAGTTCACGGAAGAGTCCGATTTCCTCTCGGCGAGTCTTGAAAAGCCGTCCATCCCCTACGGACCGGCATGCGATCCCTCGGATTGGATTCATTCGGTCGCGCCGGGAAGCTGGCTGATGCCCGGCGTGGATACGGTATTCGACCTGGATTCCGGTTCCTACATGCTTAAGCTGACCGCCATCGGAGACGATGTGTGGACAATTCACGATGAGGTGATCATCAGCCTTGGCCCCTGCGTCAATGGCAGCGATCCGATACCTGGGGAGTGCGAGGAAACGCAGGGGATAGAGTGTGACCAGTGCCGCGTGTGTTTCTACAAATCAGATCAGAGTGGTGTCGGTTGTTACTTCTGCGAATGTGTCGAATCGGAATACACGCCTTTGTAAATGTGCCTCAGTAAATGTGTCTGACACCTTTCCGTTGTTGAGACGCGGCGCGGATATGTCATAATGGACGCGGTTTTCAGGATGCTGAGGGAATACCGGTGAGCATTCGAGATAAAGAACTGCTGATTTTCGACGGGGCGTGCGGGTCCAACCTCGCGGCGCAGGATCTACCCTCGTCTGCGTGGGGTGATCGGTTCGAGGGATGCAACGAGTATCTCAATCTCAGCGCGCCGTCGGCGGTGGTTGCTCTGCACACGTCTTTCCTCGACGCGGGCGCGGATGTCATCGAAACCAATACTTTCGGAGGAACGCGTCTGGTTCTGGCCGAGTACGGACTCGAAGACCGGGTGGTGGAGATCAACGCCGCTGCGGTGAAGAACGCTCTGGACGCCGTCGGCGGACGCCCCGGCAAGTATGTGGCCGGCTCTATGGGACCGGGGAGCAGACTCCCCTCTCTGGGCCAGATCCCGGCGAGGGAGCTTCACATCGCGTACATGGAGCAGGCATCGGCACTCGTCGAGGCGGGCGTGGACGCGCTCATAGTGGAAACCTGCCAGGATCCCCTGCAAATCAAGTCTGCCCTTGTCGCGGCTTTCGATTCGCTCGAAAAGCTGGGATCCAACATCCCGGTGATGCTCTCGGTCACCATCGAAACCACCGGAACCATGCTCGTGGGCACATCCATCGACGCGGTCATGACCACCGCCGAGCCGTTCCCGCTGTTTTCCATCGGCATCAACTGCGCGACCGGTCCCGAGCGTATGATCGGACAGGTCAAGTACCTGAGCCGCACGTGGCGCGGCCGCATTTCGGTGATTCCCAACGCGGGCATGCCGGAGATCAGGGACGACCAGACTTTCTACCCTCTCGATCCATCGGAGTTCGCCCGACGATTGAAGAGCTTCGTCGTGGAAGACGGCGTCTCAATTGTCGGTGGCTGTTGCGGTACAAATCCCGAGCACATACGCGCGCTCGCAAAGGAGTTGAAAGGCCTGGCCCCCGCCAGCCGCGAACCGGCGTTCCCGCCCTCCCTTTCCAGCCTCTACGAATCCGTTGAAGCAAAACAGGAAATCCCCCCGCTGATTATCGGCGAGCGCATGAACACCCACGGTTCTCGCAAATTCAAGAAGCTGCTGCTGGCCGAGGATTTCGAGGGCGCGGCGCGTATCGGCTCGAATCAGGAGGCTGCGGGAGCTCACCTGCTAGACGTGTGCACTGCTTTCGCCGGTCGCGATGAAGTAAAAGACATCACCAGCCTGGTGAAAATCCTCAACACAACCGTGAAGCTCCCCCTGGTCATCGACTCCACTCGCCCCGAGACAATCGAAGCGGCCCTCGAGACCATACCCGGCAGATGCCTGGTCAATTCCATCAACCTCGAAGACGGGGGCGCCACGGCGCGGCGCGTTCTGAAGCAGGTAAAGAGATTCGGTGCGGCGGTCATAGCGCTGACCATCGGTCCTGACGGGATGGCCGCAACCGCCAAAGACAAGCTCTCGGTCGCACGCGACATCCACTCCCTGGCTGTTGACGAAATCGGATTGCGTCCGTGTGACCTCTTCTTCGATCCCCTCACCTTCACCATCGGCTCGGGGGATTCAAAACTGGAAAGATCGGCGATAGAAACCCTCGAGGCCATCGGGCTCATCAAGGATTCCCTGCCCGGTGTTTTCACGAGCCTGGGGGTGAGCAATATCTCCTTCGGCCTGCCCGTTTCCTCGAGGAAACTTCTCAACTCGGTCTTTCTCCACGAGGCCATACGCGCGGGTCTGGACGCGGCAATTGTGGACCCCGGCAAGATCCTCCCCCTCTCCAATATCTCGAAGGAGGACATCCGGATCTGCATGGATCTCATGCTCGACAGACGCACAAAGGGCGAAGATTCACCGCTTTCTGCCTACCTTGCCCATTTTGAGGAGCGCAAGACAAGCGCTGACGCGGGGACCGACGCAAAAGGGAAATTCCTCCCGGAAGAGATGCTTCAATCCCGTTTGATGGACGGTGACAGGTCGGACATCGAGGACCTCCTGCCCATATTGATGGAACGTTACGCCCCGATGGAGATAATCAACCGGATCCTCGTCCCGGCCATGCGAAAGGTGGGCATTCTCTTCAAAAAGGGAGAGATGTTGCTGCCGTTCGTGCTCAGCTCTGCGGAGGTGATGAAGGCGAGCGTGAAGTTCCTGCAACCCCACATGGAGCAATCGCAGATCGATGAAGGAACCAGGATCCTCCTGGCAACTGTCGCCGGCGATGTGCACGACATCGGCAAGAACCTTGTTGATATCATCCTTTCAAACAACGGTTACAGGGTTTTCAACATTGGAACCAATGTGCCCGTCGAGACCATAATAGAAAAGGCCAGGGAACTGGACGTCCACGCAGTCGGCCTGTCCGGGCTGCTCGTCAAGTCCGCTCTTCATATGAAAAGCAGCCTGCCCCGTTTTGAGGAAGCCGGCCTCAAGATGCCCGTACTTCTCGGCGGCGCGGCCCTCACCAGGGGGTTCGTGGCCAGGGATTGCGTTCCGTCATTCGGTGCGCCGGTCGTCTATTGTTCCGACGCAATGGCGGGATTGAGCGCGATGCAGGATCTCGAGCGCGGAGAACTGGAACCGACAACCGACAACGAAACCGCCGGCAATGGCGGGGCCGCGCGAAAAGAATCGGTCATCTCTGCGCACAATCCCGTCCCGGAGGCTCCGTTCCTCGGGCCCAGATACGCGACTGATATCCCTGTGGAGAAACTGTTCTCCCTCCTGAACCGCAAGGCACTCTTTCGCGGCCGGTGGGGGTACGCGAGTACCGGGCGAACCCGAGAGGAGCACGCAGCGCTGCTGAAGGAAAAGGCCGAACCCACCCTGGCTCGACTGATCCAGGAATGCAGCGAGAAAAATCTGGCGAAGCCGTCGGTCGCTTACGGCTATTTCAGTTGCAGATCTGAAGGGGATAATCTGATCGTTGAGCATGAAGACAGGGAGGTCGTTTTTGGGTTCCCGAGACAAAATCACCCCCCCGGCCTCTGCGTGACAGATTACTTTAAAGGCCAGCAAGACGGCGGTGATATAATAGGACTATTCGTGGCCTCTATAGGGTCTGAACTGTCAGAGGGTGCCAGACACCTTTTTGAGTCGGACAGATATCACGACTACCTAATGGCCCACGGTTTTGCCATGGAACTCGCCGAGGCTCTGGCCGAATACTGGAGCCGACAAATGCGACATGAACTCGGTCTGACCCGGGGGAGAGCCCAGGGCGGTTCTTCTCCCTCCGGTGGGCAGGGGCTCAGGTACGGCTTCGGCTACTCGTCGTGCCCGGATCTCGACTCCCAGCAACTGGTTTTCGATCTGCTGGATCCTTCAAGGATCGGAGTTTCTCTCACAGAGAATATGGAGATGGTACCGGAGGCTACCACCTCGGCGATACTGGTACACCACCCGCAAGCAAGATACTTCGCAGTGTAGTCCACATCTTACATTGCAATATGTCTTTTCATTATTGAACTGGGAATTGCGATATCACCGGAAACTGCACATTTTTGCCGTAGCACATATATTGCCCTTACTCATGTGATTACGTACGGTTACTCCATCTTGCACCCTGATCGAAAACGATGTGGCACGGGGTTTGCTTTCCCGTTCTTCTGTTAGACGGCGAATTCGAATCCAGATGCCCCCCCATCTTCGAGTTCGCCGTTTTTTTTTGCCTTTTATCAGGGGGCGAGATTTTCGTCGTCGGTCATTCGCTCCGGCACCCAGAGCCCTACCATCGTATTGGCCCACTGGAGTCGGCTCGCTTCTCCCCGTGGAGGCGACTCCGCCCAGATCTCACCGCCGAAGCGTTCGACTATCTTGCGGGCCAGGGCCAGTCCCAACCCCGCTCCGCCGTGCTCGCGTGTTGGTGAGCCGTCTATCTGGTAGAAAGTCTTGAAGATGGATTGGAGTTCGTCCTTCGGAATACCCTTCCCCGAATCGTAGACAAGAAATGAAAGGCGCTCCGCGCCCAGACGCGTGCAGACGTGCACCTTGCCATCCCCGCGACAAAACTTCACAGCGTTTTCCAGGAGCTGCACCATGGCCCGCTTGAGCTTGTCGGGATCGCCAAAACCCTTGTACGTTTTTTCGGGGATGGCAATCTCCAGGTCTATGCCCCGCTGGGTAAAGCTGTCCTCGCACAAATTGATGGACTCCCTGGCCAGCCTGTTGAAATCGTAGAATCGAGAGAAGAAGGTCATCTTCCCGGTAGTCAGCGCCGTCATATCCAGGAGATTCTCGACCACGGCCCTCACCCTGGTAATCCCACGGTTCACTGACTCCAAAGAACGTAGCTGGAGCGGATCGAGAGGGCCCAGCTCCCCGCCTCGCAGCATGTTCAAATATCCGACCACGGGCGTCAGTGGAGTGGACAGCTCATGAGAAAGGTTTCGATAGAATTCCGAACGTACCTTCTCGGATTCCAGCAAGAGCCTGTTGGCCTTCTCCAGCTCCTCGATCTTTGCCTGCAATCGTCCGGCTATTTTCTGCCCCTGAACGCGCAGCAGATCGTCTCTGGAAGTCGCTTTTGTATCAGGGGTCTTCCCGGAGTCGACTTTCCTGCCCGCACGCAGAAAAGAACGGACCTGCCCGGGCAACTTCGTCACGTCGATCGGCTTGAAGATGTGACCGTCGCACCCTACCGCCTCGATCATGTCCTTGTCGCCCATCCCGGTCACGGCGACAATGGGCACGTCATGTCCCTCGAGCTCGCCGCGAAGCTTGAGCGTCACCTCGTATCCGTCCATGTCGGGCAGTTCGATGTCCATCAATATAATATCCGGCTGAACGGCCAGCGCGGCCTTGATGCCGGTCACACCGTCGATGGCGTTCACCACCGTAAAACCGTCGGCGCTCAAAACTTTTTTTACGAGCTGGCGATTATTGGGATCATCTTCGATATGCAGAACCTTCGGCATTAGTTCCTTTTACCATGTCCTTACTACCTGTGCGAGCGGCAGGGGCAATCCCTTGGAATCGAGCGACTGCGGCACAATTTGACACCTCCCCTTCCTGTCATGCACGATCCCTTCCAATGAGCGTGGAGAACAGTAAATTTCGCAAGACAGTCGGCCTCTTCAAGGGTCCTCTGATTGTATACGTGCTTTGCCTCGCGGTCTTCGCCGTGACCATGTGGAATCGCCTGGGAGAGAGCTCCCACGACAACCACTATGTGTACATGGCCGAGGCGATGCTGGACGGCAGGTTCCACATCGAGGGCAATCCACCTCATCGAAACGATTGGGCACAGTACGGGGACAAGTGGTACGTCTCCTTCCCACCGGCCCCCGCAATCCTGATGATGCCCGGCGTCGCCATATGGGGTCTCGATTTCAACGATCGGATATTCACACTCCTGCTCGCCGCTGCCGCCCCTGCGCTCCTGCTGCTGCTCCTGCAGATGATGGCCTCGCGAGGCCGAATATCGCGCAAGCCCTGGGAGATGGGGTTGCTCGCTACGCTTTACGCTCTGGGGACGGTCTACTTCTTCAGCGCTGTCCAGGGATCCGTCTGGTACACCGCCCATATCACGGGCTCGGTGATGTTGCTGCTTCACCTCATTCTCTCCCTCGACGGCCGGCGCCCAATCCTGGCGGGGCTCTTCCTGGGGCTGGCCTTCGCCTGTCGGCCGCCCATGTTGATGGCGTTCCCGCTCTTCCTTTACGAGATGCTTCGGGCACACGCCGACGACGATGCAGGCAACATCTTTGGGTGGGTGTCATCGGCGGTAAGGAACGCCGGGTTCGCAAAAATCGTGCGACGGGTAGTTCTCTTCGGGATCCCCATTCTTGTGGTGATCGGGTTACTGATGCTCATGAACTGGGCGCGCTTTGACGATCCGTTCGAGTTCGGTCACGGTCACCTCAAGGTCAGGCAGACTGCCAGAATAGCCAAGTGGGGACTCTTTCATTACCACTATCTTCCCCACAACCTGGGAATAGTGCTCACGTCCCTGCCCTGGATTTCAGCCGAAGCTCCTCACATCAAGGTGAGCCTCCACGGCCTGGCCCTGTGGTTCACGACCCCGGTATTCCTGTGGCTTCTCTGGCCCGCACAGCGGACCCGGCATTACATGTGGGCGGCGTTCACGGTTGCACTCGTCGCCCTGCCGAGCCTGCTCTACCAGAACAGCGGGTGGGTCCAGTTCGGGTGCCGGTTCTCCCTGGACTACACTCCGATCCTCGTCCTCATGCTGGCCATCGGAGGTCGGAAGTTCGGCAAACTGCTGGTGGCTGGGGTGGTCTTCTCGATCGTCATCAACCTATTCGGCGCCGTCACCTTCGATCGTATGTGGAAATACTACGCCGGCGGCAAGGACCGGGACCGCATCTACCAGCCGGATTAGTCACAAAGAACAGGGTGAATGCGCAGGACTTGCCCGCAGGTGTTTTTAGCGCCACGGGGCCTGGGGGTGCATCCTATCAACATGTGATCATGCCTCTCAGGTGGGGGGGGTGGCAGGCTATCGACATTTGATCATGCCTGTCAGGCGGGGGGGTGGCAGGCTATCAACATGTAATCATGCCTGTCAGGCGGGGGGCGGCAGGCTATCGACATGTGATCATGTCTTCAAGGTGGGGGTGTGGCGGGTAGAAACAGTCACAAGGAGCCGTAATTGCTTCACTTTCCAGGGTGCCAGAGTCATTTTGGATCTGCTTTCTCAAGCAGTTTGGCGGCTTTTTCGTTTCCCGGATGGGTGGCGAGTACTCGCCTGAACTGGGCGGCGGCGGCGGCCTTCTGTCCGGCGGCGAGGAAGATTTTCCCCAGGAAGACTCTTCTGGATACGTTGGAGGGAGAGAGCCGCAGCGCCCGCTCGGTCTTGTCGACGGCGACGCCGTAGTCACCACGCTGAAATGCAGCCTTGCCCAGTCCGTACCAGGCCCGGCTGTTTCTGGAATCGAGCTGTATGGCCTCCTCGAAGGATCGTACCGCACCGGAGATGTCCATCCTCGCAAGCGCCGCTTCACCAGCCCTCACCTTGTCCCGTGCCAGGGCCCTGGCGTCTTCCTTTTCTTCGACGTCGGATTTTACGGGATCGCCCTTCGAAGGTACCAGGTCCTTGACGGCAGGCTTGTTCCCTGCGTCGGGTGGGATAATGACCACCGGCCCCTCGGAGGTGTCGATGCTTGTCTTCACCCGATCTTCTTGCGCCTCGGGCTCGATTTCGGCGCCGGCCGGAAGATTATCCTCATCAAAGTACCCGCTTGAAACGCACCACGCGGCGATCCCTAACACCAGTGCGATACCAACGACGATCAAGAGCTTCCACGACCCCTTTTCCCAGGATCCTGACCCCGAATCCACCATATCGGCGGTTTCGCCCGGCGGGGGCAACAGTGCTCTCAGGGCCGACGCCATCTTGGCGGCGCTGGAAAAACGCTTGTCCGCCCGGCGGCTGAGCGCCTTCATGCATATGGCCTCGAGATCGGCCGGGATGGTCTTGTCGCCGCTTCTCTTGCGGGGAGAGACCAGCTTGTCGTTAATGACCTTGTGGAGGGTCTCCCCCACAGTGCGCCCCTTGAAAGGCGTGGTTTGCGTGAGAGCCTCGTATATGATCACACCCGCAGCATAGATGTCTGAACGCGGATCCTGAGACAGGCCTCTGATCTGCTCGGGCGCAATGTAGTCGACCGTACCGCAGATATGCCCAGTGCGAGTGAGGGCCTCGGCCTCCTTGTCCAGACCGGTGCTCTTGGCGATACCGAAGTCCAGGATTCGCGCACCGGCCGGCGTGAGGAACACATTGTCGGGTTTGAGATCCCGATGAATCACATCGGCATCGTGGGCAGCCTGCAAGCCGTCGCAGACTTCGGCCATACTCACGGTGAGCTCCCTCGAAGACAGGGAGCCGTTTTCTATGTGCTCCGCCAGTGACTTCCCCTCCAGGAGATCCATGGCCAGGTAGTGGTACCCCTCGGACGTGATCCCGAAGTCGAGCGCGCCCACGATGTTGGGATGACCGAGAGAACCGATAATCTGCGCCTCCCGCCTGAACCTTTCTACCGTGTTCTCCTCGTCGATCACACGGTCGTGGAGCACCTTTACCGCCACCTTTCTTCCGATGCCGAGATGATCCGCCTCGAACACCACGCCCATTCCACCCTCTCCGAGCCTCCGCAACAGGTGATACCGGCCGTCCAGCACGTGCCCCACAGCGAGCGCGCCTGTTCCGTCAGCGGTCTCGTCGAGCTGGATCTGCGCCTCCTTCCCGAGCAGGCGGCGAACCATCTCCTCCTCGGACTTCCGTTCGCTCCCGCCGAGTTCCCTGATCCAGTCAGCGAGATCGTCCGGCGGATGTCCTTTCGCGTGAGCCTGCATTACCTGCAGGAGCGCTGTGCGCATCTCCCTGGCCGTTGAAAAGCGGAAAGAGGGATCCGGGTTGAGAGCCCTCCCTATGAACGTGTCCACCACCTCGGGCAAGGACTCCACCCTGGAGGACATCTGAGGCGGCATCCACGGCGCATCGTGCTCTCCACTCTGTTTGGAGGGAATTCTGCCGCCCAGCAACATCACCAGGATCAGGCCGACGCCCCACAGATCTGCGTCGACCGTCGGCTCTACCTCGTCGATTCCCTCGGGAGGAAAGAACCGATCGCGGATATCACTCAAACGGGCGTTGGTCTTCTCGTCCGCAATAAACCTCAGGGTGGACCCGAAATTGGCCAGTTTCACCTCACCGTTCATGGAGACAAGCACATTGGCGGGCCTGATATCCCCGTGCCTCATTCCCATTGGGTTGCCGTGCAAGTCCTCCCGCCGGTGCACGTAATCGAGCCCCCTCAGGATCTCCGTCGTCACATGTGCGGCCAGCTCCCAGGGCCACAGGGCCGTTCGTCCCTGCGCGAGCATGATCAACCGCTCCAGGTTCAACCCCTCCACGTGCTCCCGAGCGACAAACGGTATCTTCCCCTCGACGCCCACCTCCATGATCCGAACGACATTCACGCTCGAAAGTCGCGAAAGAGATCGCGCCTCCTCGGAGAACAGCCCGACGAACTCGGTTTCCTCTGCGATGATCGGATATACGCATCGGAGCACCCTCAGTTGATCGACACCCTCGTCAACACCCCACGCTGCCAGGAAATCCTCTCCGACAGGATCGCTCCCGATCCTCGACAGTAGATGGTATCGCCCAAAGCTTACCGGCATCTCGTCGTCGCTGAAGGTGAAGCAAGAACTGCGGGAAAGCGGGCTCATTTATCCCCGGACCCCAGCGATGTAAAGAAGGCATCGTCGAATGCCGGAAGGTTGACGTTGCGTTCCCGCACTCCGATTCCCAGCTTCACCAGATCTTTCGCAAAAATCTCCCCATCCACAAGGACCACCGGGGAAAGGTTGGGAACCATGGCCTCCGAACGCGCGCGATCACTGAAGACACCGGTTGTGATTATCATTCCCCGCATTGAGTCGTAATGGTGCATGGCGCCGCGCAGATCGGTAATGGCGCTCTCATTTACCGGCTTGTTCGGGGAATCACGTTTTACCACCACCGCCGTGTTGAAACGCCCTCCCCTTCGCCTGTCCTGGACCGAAAGATGAACCTCTTGCCCCGCTCCCCTGTTGACCGACACCATCTCGCCAAATCCGGTGCGGCGCAGAAACAGGACGACCACGCGAACAAACGCGTTCATGGGCTGGCTGCGGATCTTCTTGAGCACCTGACGACCGGCGATCTGTGCGAGCCTGTCGGCAGTGTCGTACACCTTGCTCTCCAACTCCACTATTTCGGAGCTCACCTCCCGCGCGGCAAGAGCCCATCCGTTGCGGTGCTCGACGAACCTCGGCCGCAAACCCCTGTGCTCTCGCTCGATCCCGTCGGCCGCCAGCAATGCCTCGAGCAACTGGACCCATCTGCGTCCCTCCCGCCCGAAGTGCGCCACCAGCTTTGCCGGTTGAACCGGACTGGTCTGTTGCCTGAGCATTCTCTCCACGCGATCGGTGATCTCGCTGTCGTCTTTGGCGGGGGGCGGCGGCGATGATAGCTTTTTCTTCTCCGGTGCTTTCCTCTCGGGCAGCGCTTTCTTCTCGGGTAGTTTTTTCTTCTCGGGCAGCGCTTTCTTTTCGGGCAGCGCTTTCTTCTCGGGCAGCGCCTTCTCCCTGGGTGCTTCCACGACCTCCTCCGGTCGCTTCTTCTTTCTGCGGCGCCTGCGTTTACGCGTCGACGATGTTCCCTCACCGGCCTGCTGCTCGGCTTTGTCCGACGCCTCGACGTCTTTGTGGGCACTCTGCTTGCGCGGCGCAGCGGCACCGGGTGGGGAGCCGCCCCATTTCCCCAGAGCGAAAACACCAGGCCTGACGCGCACGAACGGTCCTGCTCCATGCCCCTTTGACACAATCGCGGAGATCCGCGCGGACATGGTTTGCACCGGTGTCTTTCCCACATGTGACAGAAGATTCCATTCGACCGCCTTGTCGGCGATCTCCCTTGCATGCATCGGTCGGCCCTCGCGCTCGAGGACTTCGAGGGCCGCTTCTGTAAATGTCATATTGGAACTTGCCTCCAGTTCGAATTCGCACCTCTAATATCACACTGAACACGAGCGGTTCCAAAAAACCTCCCCTCTTCCGCACTACAACGAGCCGAAATATGGATCCCCGGGTCGTGCGTTGGTACATCATTGGGGATACAAATGGAGGTCTCGATGAGATTCAAGCGGGTGGGAGTATTGATGGGAGGGATTTCCGCAGAGCGCGAGATCTCACTTCAGAGCGGCGAGGCGGTGGCTGACGGACTCGATGAATCCGGTTATGAAGTCATCCGGATCGACGCCACGCGGGAACTGGACAGGCAGCTTCGTCAAGCCCAGGTGGAAGCCGTCTTTATCGCCCTTCACGGAAGGTGGGGTGAAGACGGAACCGTCCAGGGAATGCTCGAAGTCATGGGGATCCCCTACACCGGTTCCGGCCCCCTGGCTTCCGCTCTCGCGATGGATAAATCGCGAACCAGGGACATCCTTGCTTCTGCGGGCCTGAATGTGGCTCCTGGAATGGTCGTCACCGACGCAAATGTTACACCCGACGGCGGCCTCTCGTTACCCGTGGTGGTCAAACCGGTAAACGAGGGATCATCTGTGGGCGTAACCATCGTGCGAAAAATGGATGACCTGGAGACCTCCATTCAAAAGGCCCTGTCCGGTTCGAAACGCGCCCTGGTGGAGAAATACGTACCCGGAATAGAGGTACAGGTGGCTGTATTCGACGGAGAGGTGCTCGGCTCCGTGGAGATCGAACCGCACCGGGAATTTTACGACTACGGGGCCAAGTACGAACAGGGCGGCTCCACACATCACATCCCTCCTCGCCTGGATAAAAACGCCATCGATCGGGCCTGTGATCTTGGAGCGAGCGCATTTGCCGCCGTCGGCTGCGCGGGGGCCGCCCGAATCGATCTCATCCTCCCGCGAGAGGAACCGCCGGTGATCCTGGAGGTCAACACCATTCCGGGAATGACGCCGACCAGCCTGCTGCCGGAAATAGCCGCCCACGGGGGAATACCCTTTGTGGATCTCGTTTTCAGGATGATGGAAGGCGCGCGATTGCACGTGGATTAGCCGGCGTCTATGCCTCCGTCCGGAGCAAGGCAGTATCCCAGATCACCGGTGACGTTGGGCCAATCTCCCGGTTTACAGCTTTGGACAGGATCGCAGTCCTGCGCCCCGCAACAGAACTTCACACAGATTCCGTTCGATGCGCCGCCGACCGTCAGACAGGCTGCACCCGCCTTGCACCACGGACCCTTCTCGACATCGCATGAATTTCCGGGCGCCTCCGTGGCGTCCAGAAGACAAGTGAATCCGGATGTCGGCTCCCAGTAGTCGCACGACACGTCGGTTCCCTCGCAACCCTCGTTGACAGGTGGATCAACAGAGTAGTCTGCCACCGGATTGCATTCCCACGGATTGTTTACCGAGCACGGATCTCCCTGAACGGCTGCGTCCGCGCCGGCGTCCACGTCACTGTTCTCTCCCGCCCCGATATCCTCATCGACCGCCGGTGAAAAATCCTCGAATGTGTTGACGGATCCACACGCGCTGTACATCAGCAGCAGCAGTATCGAAACAATTGTGAGTTTATAGGGGATTGGTATTTTCATTGTTTTTTCTTTATTGGCATCAGCGCCGAACTGTATGCCGAACGCGCAGAGAATAACAGAACCGGCGGTATGTATATAGTCAGGTGCTGAAAAACCAGATCAGGCTTGAGTCTTCTGTTCAAGACGCTCCGCAATCCAGAATTTGATGACAGATTGCCGGGGCACACCAAGGCGGGTAGCTTCCCGGTCCAGGGATTGAATCATCCATACGGGAAAGTCGACATTGACTCGTTTCTGTTCTCTTCCGGGTCGTCTTGCCCTGGAGAAATCCAGATGCTGGATAATTTCCTCGCCGTTATCGAACTTTTTGTCGAATTCACTAGCCTTCATATGCTTTCACCTCCTGTTTTCGCGAACGGCGCACAGAAATAATTCGAGTTTTGTCAGTGCGGGTTGTGAATACAGCCGACCAGTGTTTTTCGGCAATTCTTCCAATCAACACAAATCGCTGCTCGGATTGAGTCTTCGCCGGAACTTCAAGCCTGTCGGGATCGTCCCAAAGGGCTTGAGCGTCAACGAAATCGATGCCGTGCTTCTGCTTGTTTGACGCGCTTTTTCGTTTGCTGAACTCGAATTCCACAATATAAATATTATACCACAGGGGTATACTGGGTCAACCTGTCAATCATTGCTCCGGGCTACCAGTCCTGGCCGCCGCCCCAGTACCAGTCGTTGTAGTCGTCGCAGGAGCCCACGTTGAACAGTTCGATGGTGTCTGTGGCAACTGAAGGATCGCTCAGGTTTCCCGACGTGATTCTGCAACGGGAGACGCCGTAGATGTAGTCACCGATATAGGCGCTGCGGCGCGCGGCGCCCTCGTAAAAGTCGCTGCCTCCGTTGAGTTGCAAAGTAGATGTCAGGGTTACGCCGCTGACCTGAACGTCGTAAAGGAAGAGGCCGGTGCCGTTATCCTCATACTCGTAATAGGGAAGAGCCAGCATTCCGGACTCGGAGTTGAAGGTGAAAGCCTTGTGTTCATAGACTGCGGCGGAGGAGTATTCCCAATCGGGGAAGAACAGACGCGACACCAGGGTCGGTGCCGCAAAATTGGCGATGTCATAGAGGGTGAGCGCGGTTCGTCCATCCACCAGACCCACCGACAAGACACTATTTTCTCCTACGGGGTGAAGATACGTGGAGTAGCCCGGGCCGTGCCATTCGCCGGCGACCTGAGGAGCGGCGGGGTTGGACATATCCAGTGTGTACAAGGGGTCCATCTCGAAAAAGGTGACCAGGTAACCCCTGTCGCCCATGAAGCGAGCCGCGTATATCTCCTCGCCCAATCCAAGTCCGTCCAGCGTTCCCACTGTTTCGAGCAGTTTCCCCTGCTCGCGCAATACATAAACGTGATTCTCCAGGTTGTTGTTTTCAAACCACCCCGCGAAGCCGGTCGTGGTGGCTACTCTGAGATAATCATTGTGCTCGCCCATGCAAAACTGATCCAGCATTCGGCCCGAAACGCTTCCGGTCGCCAGATAAAACGCCGCGGCGTCGCTTCGCGCGATGTCGAATTTGTGAATGCCGGATGTTTCGCCCTGCCACAAACCTGTGATGAAAGCATCCATGACGTACTCGCGAGAGGTCGTGAGGTAAAGCGCGCTGGTGCTTGCGTAAACGATGCCCCTGGCGCCGAAAACGGTATTCGTCGCAGATTCCTTGGAGACGTCATCGAGATCCATGGAGACGACTGTGGTCAGGCCGATACCCGTGGGTGTCATCGAGCCGAGGGCTTCGTTGCAGTCCGTGATGTACCCGACTTCCCCGTCCGCAGAATCGAGCTTCCCGGGCATGAAGTCGTCGAGGGTCAAGGCGTTGATGCGATCTTCGTTCCTCTGGATTATCTTCTTGTACATCGTGTTGACGCTGGACACCGAATTCCACCACGAATCACTGTCGTATTCCTCCCAGTACCACTGTGTTTCCAGCGCGGGCAGCGGAGAATAGATGACCACGCGCAAAGCATTGTCCACGAGACGGGACGTCACGTATTCACCCGAGTATTCGACAGTGCGAATCACCTGCGGCGATGTCTTTTCCGAAATGTCGATCAGCGAGATTCGCGCGTACTGGTTTTCATTCCAGCACCATCCATCCCAGCAATCGTAGTTTACTCCATCAAGACTTTGACTGTCGTAACGAAGCTCCGGGGACACATCGTTGTCGTTGAGACTGGAAAAGACAACCGCCGTATCGTTGTATATGAAGAGTTCGTTCGCGTAGCCACCCACCTCGACACGCCCGGCCTCACCAAGGGCGCCCTCCTCGCCGGCCTCGACAATGATTAGCTGGCCCTTGTACAGCGAGTAGAGGTAGTTCCCGTCGGTCTTGATGAGATCGGCCTCGTCCACGCCCTCTTCCTGGTTATTGGTTTCGGAGTGATCCGATTCGCCGTCATCGCCAATGTCACCATCGGCGCCCGCGAATACACCCTCTTCATTACCCGCCCATTGAGCGTCGGCGTCTCTCGCCTGCTCTACCCTGGCCCTCATCAATTGGATGGCTGCGAGCTTGGCGTACGCCTCGAAGGAGGTGCAATCGCCAAAACCGTTTAGCGCGTGATTGACCTCAACGGAGTCGATTTCGTTCCAGTCCTCCACATGGTAGCACCCGGTGAATGTAATCGCTCCTGCCGCAATGCAGGCCGCAAATATGGATACTCTGAATCTGTTCCAGGTCGGTTTTTTTGTAAGTGAGCTTTTCATAATAGTTCTCCTGTTAAAAAAAGAATCTTCTTCAAGTTCATCGAGCATGGCATTTCATGCCTTGCACTTAAAGCTGGCCTCCATCACCTTCCCCTTCCCCTATCTCAGGGGAAGGCCGGGATAGGGTTTAAAGCAAACGCCATACCAACTGAAATTCATTCTGAATTAACAATAACATATGTTGCCCTGGCGCGCGGAAACAGATCACCGGGGAATCTCATGCAGGTGTCACAAAGTGTGCCATCTGAACACAACCTCGGACTTATTTTACTGATCTGTTTCGAAATTGAGGGACTCAATCTCCCGGTGCGGGAGCACGGCCAGGGCATCGGCCATATACTGAGGCCACGCAAATCTGAGGATGACGTTGCGATCCTCGGGAACTCCGGTGCCTATCGCTTCGCCGCCCGATTGAACATCGAACAGAGTGTAGAAACGTCCGCCTTCGACCACCGGGAAATCGACAGGGATCTGGTAGTCGACCATGGTGCAGTAAATTTCTCCGGTGCCGTCGCGGTTGTCCACGATCTCGATGAAACGCATTTGCGAAGGCCAATCAACTATCGCCGACGTCTCGATCTCCCAGTATCCGTGTTCCGGGTCGTACCCCGCAGGCGCCGGTCTCGGAGTGACCCGGTTCGCATGGGTGTGCCCGCCGATGTGTGCGACCACATTTGGGTATTCGTTGAGCATGGATATGAAGTCGTCCCGCTCGTCCTCATCGTCAAGGCTGTGGCCCGTGTGATGACTGATCACAATAACCATCTGCCCGGCGTTTTCAGCGTCGATGAGGCGCGCCTCGAGCCAGTCGTGTCGGGCCTGGTCGAAGGTGCCCCACTGCCCGGAGTTGGACACCATGTCGATGGAGATCAATACGAACGGAAGATCCGGGACGATGTTCTCCGTCACGTAGCTTCCAATAACGTAGTCGAGGCTGTTCTGCGTGTACCCGTGACCATCGGGGACGGTCGTGGAGCCGAAATGGGCGAAGATCCAGTCGTAGAGATCGATGAAAGCCCGCTGGGAATCAGGGATCACGCTGGAGCTTGTGAACTGGTCCTTGGGGGGAAGGTAGCAACGCGGCGGCGACGGTGACTCATCGTCGTACCATGGCTGGTCCAGGCACGTGGGGACGACCGCCTTTGACAAGAATGAGGTGGTGTCGCCCGTGGGATCCGCCAGCAAAGGGGCTACGAGGGAACCGTTACCTAACTCCAGGAGATCGTGGTTCCCGGCGGTGCTGTACCAGGGAACACTCTGATGGAAACCCTCAGCCTGGAAAGGATCGTGAGGATCGTTCTCTTCGCCGGGCAGGGGATCGTCGTCGTCCCCGGAATCCGGGTGGACGATATGTCCATCCATCACCTGCATGAACCATTCGAGTTCGTTTTCATGAATGTTGTCGATCATGTCGCCGGTCAACAGGGCGAGATCGAAAGGACGAAAATCCACGAAATCGTTTCCGGTCCGGATACATGCCTCCAGAAAATGGGACGTCCACGACTCCTGGTTTCTATAGGCGGACTCTTCGTAGAAATCCCCGTTTATCAGTCTGGCGGGCGACTCCTCGTCGACAATCTGCGTGTCGGTGATTTGCCATATGTACAGGAGGGAGCTCGGCTCTCCGACGGGAGTCTCGGTGGCAGCGCCCACGCCCAGGTTATCCAGGTAGAGATACGGTTCGCCCGGCCCCGGTTCGGTGAGTCCCCACAGTGTCCTGTCGGGGTTGTCTGAGAGGTCCTGGGCAGGTGCGAGGGTTGCGACAGTTTGGAGAAGAGTCGTTGGGGGACGAAAAACAGGCGATGTGTCCGTATCAGTGTCTGTATCTGTATCCGTATCGGTGTCAGTGTCGCCGCTGGTGCCCGAATCGCTTCCTCCGTCGGCCCCGATCTTGCTGGGATCGCCATCGCACGCAACGACCATGAAGACCATCAGAACTGCGACTATTGGAGTGAAAAAGAAACGACACATTATTCAGAGAGCATAGCATGAATAAACTCAATTAAAAACGATGACGCGGGTTCCCTTGTCAGTCTGGCAGTGGAAATTCTCCGAATCCTCGGGCAGGGAGTTGGGCGTGCTCCAATCGTAGATCCACTTCGCGTCGTCTCTGGGCAGGTTGACGCATCCGTGACTCTTTCGCTTGCCGAAGTCATTATTCCAAAAAGCGGCGTGAATTGCGATGCTGCGCCTCCGGTCATAGTACATCACGTACTGGACATCCTCCACGCGCAAATGTCCTCGCCGAAGGTTCATCGTCTGCAGCCGACGCTTCCACTTGATGCGATATCTCCCGGGACGGGTGTTGTTTCTGATACCGGTGGAGCACGGAACAACCCGAATCAACCTCTCGCCCACGTACGCGTGAAGCATCTGCTCCTTCAGGTCGATGGCGATCCACCTCTCCTTTTTCAATACGTTTCGGGGCAGGGAAAATTTTCTCACACGAGCAATCTTGTCGTCTTCTACGTATCCCTTGTCCGGAATCTCCACCCACCCGTCTTCAACGGACAGAGGCTTCCCCGCAACCCCGGCGATGGTGGACCACCGCTCCAACGTCGATGTTTGCTGTCCGCTCGCATCCGGAGTTGCCCATACCCCTACTTCATCTTCTATGATCACACCTGCCGGAGGGATCTCACCCTCGGTTGTCTCGATACCAAGCGACATAATAGGCGGATCGAGCTTCACGGTGTTACCAGACGTTGCCCACCACCCCTCGCGGTTGCGGTGATAATCGGTCCCGTACCTGGTCAGGCTCTCGCGTATCATCAGGTAGGAGCCTTTCATCAGGAAACGGTAGAGGTGTCTGCGATCGATATCCTTGACGCGCTTGAAGAAACGGGAACCTCCCCGGATCACCTTCCAGGCCTCCAGCCCATCGAGAATGCCGGGGAGATCTCGCGCTGTTGGTCTGGGCTCAGTCTCGTCGGTCTTCTTGAGATTCGCGGCGCAAACGTACCCTCCCCCCTCACGTTCCAACCAACCCTTCGGACAACCGCGCGCCATGCCGGTCTTTTTCAGGCGGAGAATCGCGCCTCTATAAACTCGTGCCTGAACCGCGCTGTACCGTCGCGCCCCCACGCGAACAGGCGTCATTTCCGCGGTGCGTCTGAGAATGGGGAATTCGCCAACGGCGTCCTCCGCCTGTGCATGGATCATGCTCGACGCCATCAGAACCACCGCTGCGGTTGAGAACGACAAGATCGAAAGATGTGCGTTTGTGCGAAAAACCAATCCCAAGCCTCCTGCCCAGGGAAGCTACATAACCGGCGCGCGACTGTCCAGATTTCGCCCCGGTCGAGCACTTGATAGCCTTACATTTCAGGGCTACAACCCATTGTTCAGGAGATATATGAATGAAAATCCTCGTTATCAACGGCGCGCCCAGGAAAAACGGCTACACCAAGGATCTGCTTGAACTATTCAACTCGGGCGCGGTCGCAGCCGGTGGTCTTGTGGAACAGATCGACCTGCGAGACTACGACGTCAGACCCTGCACCGGGTGCTTCCATTGCTGGGACCCCAATCGCGCCGGAAAGTGCTCCCAGAACGACGACATGGCGATGCTCACGGAGAAGTTTCTGGACTGCGACACCCTCGTCCTGGCGACACCGGTCTACTACTACTCCTTTTCGGCGCTCATCAAGGCCTTCCTTGAACGCCTGCTTCCCACCTCTCTTCCCATCATCACACAGGGCGGCGAGATAGGCCTGGAACGCAATACGGAACGGTATCCCAAAAGGGGGCCCGACCGCGCTGCGTTGATCGCGGTGGGGGCGCACAGAAACCCGAAGATAATGGACGGCCTGGTCAAGACCTTTGAGTTGATCTGCGACGGTATCTACGCGAAACCGGTCGGCAAGTTACTCAGAACGGAGAGCTTCTTCCTCGACTTCGACGCGGGCAAGCCGATCACCGGACGAAAGGTACGGATGGCCTTCGAGAGGGCCGGCGCGGAGCTGGTCCGCGAAGGATGGATCGAAGCGCAAACAGAGTCCGACGCCTCACTCCCGTTCACGCGGGATCTGGAGACCTTTCGCCGAAACTCCGGCACCTACTGGCAGATTGCCAGTGAAATCGGCGCCGGTGGCAATGATCGGGAGCAACTCCGGGCTGCGGTATCCAGAGACTTGAGGATCCTGGCGCACGAGTTGGCCGCCTGTTACGACCCCGTTGCCGCGGGCGATCTGGAGGCTGTCATCCTGTTTAATTTGCGAGACGAAGAAGCCGACAACTGGCACCTGACCATCGATAAAGGACGATGTGCGGCATCCGAGGGAACACATCCGTCACCGACTTTGACCCTCGAAACCACCGAGGAGATCCTGGTGGAGATAATCCTGCAACGCCTCGACGCACGAACCGCACTGGCGCGCGGAGACATGAAGGCCACCGGCTCAAAGAGTTTATTGGGAAGATTTCAGAGGATATTCCCTGCGCCGCGAAAATAAATCCCGCGGCCAGAAATGAAGAACAAAGAAGGCCATAGGCCTCAAGCGGAAGCCCCCTAACCCCAACCCTTTCCCCCGGCAGGGGAAAGGGGGGACAATGGACAGGGCTCTCAGTGCTTCAGGGCGAAGCCCTTTCCGACACGAAGTGGCGCATTTCTGGCCGCGGGATTTATTTCCGCGGTACAGGGCCAGGCGAAATGCATCGTTGGAGATGTGTCAGATTTTCGGCACGGAGACCCGCCCCTACATCATTTTTTCGAGGGAGGAGAGATCGGGGAGTTCGTCGAGGTTGGGCTGGAGAACGATTTCGATCCGTCGATTCTGAGCCCTGCCCTCCCCTGTCTTGTTGTCCGCCACGGGCTGAGTGTCCCCGTATCCCGCCGCCGAGAGGTTCTTTGGCTTCATCCCGCTGTCGATCAGATGCCGAACGACCGCCACGGCCCGCGCGGAAGAGAGCGCCCAGTTTGATTTGAACTGCCTCTTCTTGATGGGAATGTTGTCCGTGTGCCCCGCCACCTGGAAGTCCCTGTCGCCGATGGTCGCGAGAATCCCCGCCACCTCTGTCAGGGCTTCCTCGCCTTCATCAGAGAGTCTGGCCTTGCCGCTCGGGAACAGGATGGCCGAAGCCATCTCCACGATCATCTTGTTATTGGAAATTTTGATCTTGATTTTGCCGGACTGGACCATTGCCTTGAACTTGGCCAGCATGGCCCGGAATGTCTCCAAGCGCTTCTTGGCCAGCTCCTCCGCTTTGGCGAGCGCGTCCCGCTCTCCGGTCAACGTCTGAAGCGCGTCCTTGAGCCTGTTGACCTCGTCCTCCATGGCGACTTTCCTGGCGGTGATGGCATCCAGTTCCTGCTGGAGTGATGCGGCTTCACCGCGTACCTTGGCGATCGTAGCCTTCAGCGCCGCCATGTCGGCGTCGTACTGATCCTGGGGAACTCCACAGCCCGTTACGAGGAGTCCGCTGATGAGAAATGCCGAAATTAATGATATCGTCCAGCGCATTGTTCTTCCTTTCTATGGTCTTGAATGAATGATGGGGAGTATTGACCATTCTGTCCCTGGTGGCAACGCCGTGATCGCAACTCAGCGGTTTTCCGTGCTCTCCCAGAACTTTCCGACGGCCGGGTCCGGATGCTTGAGTGCCAGGTCCACGAGATCGGCCCTTGCATCGGGTGGAAACCGCCGCAGACAAGCCATGATCGGCAGGACTGCCTCGGCGGGAAGCTCCGCTGACAACAACGAGCGAATGATCTTCGCCAGGTCTTTTGAAGGTGCCTTGACCCCGTGCGCATGGGCGTTTTCGCATAAAAGACCCACGGCCTGGCTGCGGTGCATCGGGGTTTCCTCCGACGATGTTGCGATCCGCACGAGGACGCCGAGAACACCGTCGCGAAGCGGGGGATTCAGGAGCCCTATTGCGGCCGCTCTGACAGCGATGTCTTCGTCCTCGAGATGGGCCTGCGACGGTTCGCGCCTTCGTCCGGTCATATTGTCGATCATGCCCACACCGAACAGCGCCGACGCTCTGAGATCCGACGCCAGTAAATGATTATCGGCCACTTCGAACAGCGCCATGACAAGTTGTTCGAACTCCCCTTCGATGACATCTGCGGGTCCTGACGGGCTCGATGAAATTCTTTGAAGGCAACGCAGCATGGCCCCGGTAGATCTCGACGCCGTCTGGCGCTCGGGAGCATTCATCAACGCCACCAGATAAGGAAGGATTGGCCAGGGATGATCCACGTATCCGGCAACCTCCAGGGCTGCGAGACGCGTGGAGCGGCCTCCCCGGTATATCGCCGTCACTATCTCCGTCGCGCTGAGTTTGCCCGCAATCTTTCGACACGCTCCGGGATCGGAATTACCGATAACGGAATCCAGCAGCCGGATCGTTTCAGCGTCCAGCGTGTCAGGAGGCGGCGCCGGATCGGGCATCGCACGCGCTCCAAAAAGGAACATCGACGCGGCTGCTATCAGTGGGAGCACACTCTTCATACGGCAAACCTCCAGGCTCGAAGATGTTGAACCAAGAGTGTTCTCTGCGCAAGATCCTAATGTCCAGTGAGAGCCTGTCCTAAACCCGACATCTTCATCTTCGATATCCGCCCTTGCCATCGACGGGGGAATGGGATACAGGCCACCCATATCCAGACAAAGTCTTGGTCCCGAAGAGGAATGACCATGCACGAAGAAAGACCGAAAAAGATCGCGGACAACCTTGGTCGTGCGGTGGTTTTTGTCATCATGTTCGTGTTCTGGTTGATGCTCTCGGGGCACTTCGATCCGTTCCACCTCACTCTCGGCGCAATTTGCTCGGCCCTTGTGGCATTTGCCTCGCACGATCTGTTGATACACCAGATACGAACAAAAAAACGCCGACTAACCACGGCCTGGCGATTCATCATTTATCTGCCATGGCTGATCTACCAGATATTCCTTTCCAACATTCACGTCGCCTACCTTGTGCTGAACCCAAAAAAGATCAGGCCGCATGTGATCAAGTTCAAGACCAAACTCACCAGCGACTTCTCTATGGTTACACTGGCCAACTCGATCACGCTCACTCCGGGCACTATCACCATGGACATCATCGACGGGGAGTTCCACGTGCACGCCATCAGTGACAAGGCGGCCAAAGATCTTCTCAGCGGCGACATGGAAAACCGAGTCGCCCGCGTCTATATGGAAGCGGGTGAAAAGTGATGGATCATTTGGGCGACCTGTCGATGATCGATTTCTTTATATGGACCAGCGTGGCGATCCTTTTTCTGGTTCTCCTGTGCATGTACCGCGTGTTCAGAGGCCCCGGCGCGATCAACCGCATCGTCGCAATCAACGTCGTGGGCACCAAGACAATCGCTGTCGTACTGTTCATCGGCCTCATTTTTGAGAAGATTGATTTCTTCACGGACATCGCGCTGGTTTACGCGCTGATCAATTTCATCGGTGTGCTCGCGTTCTCGAAGTACTTCGAGAAGAAGGGGGTGGTGTAAGTTGGACACGGCAGTCAGCTACGCGGCCGGCATTCTCATTATACTGGGGATGATTCTCTTCTTGCTGGGAGCTATCGGGATTCTCCGCTTTCCCGATTTCTTCACCAGGATGCACGCCGCCGGCAAGTGCGACACGCTTGGCGCGTTGCTGGTCGTCACCGGCATTGCGCTTTACAACGGATTCGCGATTGGCAGCCTGAAGATCATTTTCATAGCCGTGTTTATTTTCCTTACAAGCCCCACTGCGACGCACTCGATCGCCAGGGCCGCGATGAAAAACAATCTGCCGGTGTGGACCAGAGACAAAAAACGATGATCTGGCAACTCGACCTTATACTCCTCGTTTTCATTGTCGCGTGCGCGATCGGCGCCTTGGTGGTCAAGGATCTTCTCGGCTCGGTTATCCTGCTCGCAGCGTTCAGCCTGCTGATGTGCCTGTTGTGGATCGAGATGGGCGCAGTCGATGTCGCCTTCACGGAGGCTTCGGTTGGCGCCGGAATCACAACGGTGTTCTTTGTCATAGCAGTGTTCAAGACAGAGAGGAGGAGCAAAGATTGAAGTTCCTCTATCTGGCATTGTCTGTGGCCACGGGCGGCCTTTTGATATTCGGCGCGTTGGATATGCCCGTCTGGGGCGACCCCAACTCGCCGGCCAACTCCCATGTGTCTCCACATTACATCGAGCAATCGTTCCATGAGACGGAGGTGCCCAACATGGTAACCGCCGTACTCGCGGACTACAGGAGTTACGACACCCTGGGCGAAACCACGGTGGTGTTCACTGCGGCAATCTGCTGTCTCTTCCTTCTGCGACGCTTCAGGAAGGAGGACGGGGCATGATCCAGGAACAGGAAAGCATCGTCATCAAGACCGTGGCCCGCTTGCTCGTGCCGTTCATTCAGCTCTTCGCGCTGTACGTCATCATGCACGGCCACTCCAGCCCCGGAGGCGGCTTTCAGGGCGGAGTGATCCTCGCCGCCAGCTTCATTCTGTTCGCCGTCGCATACGGCCTCGACGAAATGAAGCGAAGATTCTCGATCAAGGCGCTCACCGTGTTGACCAGCGTGGGCGTTTTTCTCTATGCGGGCATCGGTCTCCTTTGCTTGCTGCTCGGCGAGAATTTCCTCGATTACGGAGTTCTGCCTGTGATCGAGCCGAGGGGCATGGGAATGCTCGGCATCGAGATCGGGGTGGGTATCACGGTCATGGCGGCATTGATCTCCATCTTTCACGATTTGCTGGATTTTGAGTAGGTAAACACTGTGGAAAACATTTTCGGCCACGCCAACTACTTCATTTACATCATGCTGATGATGATCGGCCTGTACGGCATGATGGCGAAGAAAAATCTGGTCAAGAAGCTGGTGGGGATGAATATCTTCCAGTGGTCGCTCATCCTGTTCTTCGTTTCCATCGGAGCCAAAGACGGCGGCACGATCCCGATTGTCGAGGGAGCCCACGGACACGGTCACGGCGCCGATCTCTTGATCCAGGCGAGCCATTACGTCAATCCACTGCCCCATGTGCTGATGCTCACCGCCATCGTCGTCGGCGTCGGAACCACCGGCGTGGCGCTGGCCGTCCTGCTCAATCTCTACAAGAAATATAAAACGCTCGACGAAGACGAAATCATAGGGAAACTCTGATGTACGACAGTCACTTCCCCATACTGGTGGTTGTCATCCCGATGCTCGTTTCCTTTGTGGTTCCGCTGGTCGGCATGTGGAACAAGAAGCTCCCCTTCTACATGGCCACGACGGCGATGATAGCCTCATTGGCGACGTCAATCGGGATCCTGGTCCAGGTGCTGCAGCATGGGCCGATAAGTTACCGTCTCGCAGGCTGGGCTCCTCCGTGGGGCATCGAATACTACATCGATCATCTCAACGCGTTCATGACGGTGCTGGTGTGTTTCATCTCCGTGCTCATCACCATCTACTCCCAGAAGAGCATCACCCAGGAACGCCCCGACAAAGAGGTCCATTTCTACTGCATTCTACTCCTGCTGTTCACGGGTCTGCTCGGTATGCTGGTCACCGGAGACATGTTCAACATATATGTGTTTCTGGAGATCTCGTCTCTGTCAGCATATGCGCTCATCGCCATCGGCGACGAGAAGGCCCATTTCGCCACTTACAAATACATTATCATCGGGACCATCGGCGCCTGCTTCTACCTGCTCGGCGTTGGTTATCTTTACATTGCGACTGGCTCGCTCAACATTCACGACCTCTCCACCCTGCTCCCGCCGCTCTACGGATCAAAGGTCATCGTAGTTTCATCCATATTCTTTATTCTCGGCCTGGGGATCAAGATGGGGCTCTTCCCGCTCCACACATGGCTCCCCGGAGCATACACACACGCCCCGTCAGCAGTTAGCGCCTACATTGCGCCGCTGATGAGCAAGGTCGCGGCCTACGTTTTCATAAGAGTGTTGTTCACTGTGTTCGACATTCGCTTCTCATTTGAAACCCTGCCGATCATGGAGATCCTGGGCTGGGTTGCGGCGGTCGCCATAATCTTCGGGTCGATCGTGGCCATCTCCCAGAGCGACATCAAGATGATGTTGGCCTACTCCAGCATCAGCCAGATCGGATACATCGTCCTCGGTCTTACAATGGGCAACCGCGAGGGGTTCATCGGCAGCGTGCTGCACATCCTCAACCACGCGTTCATGAAGGCCTGTCTCTTCGCCATTGTCGGCGCGATAATCTACCGGCACGGAACGCGGACCATCGAGCGGTTCGGCAATCTGCATCGCACGATGCCGTGGACATCGGCCGCTTTCGCCGTTGCCGCCCTGTCGATGATCGGGTTGCCCCCGACCGCCGGGTTCTTCAGCAAGTGGTATCTTGTTCTCGGCGCGATATCGGCCGGCAAGTGGGCCTTCGTCGTAATAATAATGATCTCGAGCCTGCTCAACGCCGTCTACTTCTTCCGGGTCATCGAGCACGTATTCTGGAAACCCAGGAGCGGCGGGATCGATCTTCCGATCGAACGAAACGAGGCGCCGAAGAGCATGTTGATCCCGATCCTCGTGCTGGCCATCGGCATTCTGGCGCTCGGTTTCGCCAGTCACTGGATTATTGAAATGGTAATCGGACAAACTACTCCGGCGGGAATTCTGTAGGAGGACGGATAATGGAAATAATCCACTCCATACGACCGCTTCTGGCAATTCTGGTCTCGCTTGCGGCCGCCGTACTTATCCTGTTCTTCGGCAAGCACAGGAACATCCGCGAGTTCTGGACTCTGGCTGCCGGGGTGGTCAAATTCGGACTGGTCCTCTCTCTGCTGCCGATGGTCCTCGACGGGAAGGCCCCGGTCACCGAGATCCTCACCCTCGCCGACGGTGTTTCGCTCAAGCTCCGGGTAGATCCCCTGGGGTTGTTCTTCGCCCTTATTGCCTCCTCCCTGTGGATCATCACCTCGATATACTCCATCGGCTACATGCGAGGCCTCAACGAGCATGCCCAGACGCGCTACTATTTCTCATTCGCCTTGTGCCTCTCCGCCACCATCGGCGTGGCAATGTCCGCAAATATCCTTACCTTCTTCATCTTCTACGAGATGCTCACCCTGGCTACCTATCCCCTGGTCATCCACAAGGAGACGCCCGAGGCGCTCAAGGCCGGCCGCAAGTATCTCGCCTACACCCTCACCGCCGGGGTTTTCCTTCTGGCGGCGCTGGTGGCCACGTATTCGTTCGCGGGGACCCTCGAGTTCACACCCGGCGGTATCCTCAAGGGAACCGCCGATCACCCCACTCTGAGGCTCCTGTTCGTTGCGTTCATTATCGGTATCGGGGTCAAGGCGGGCATCATGCCTCTTCACTCCTGGCTGCCGACTGCGATGATCGCGCCGACACCGGTCAGCGCCCTGCTGCACGCCGTCGCCGTGGTCAAGTCGGGTGTCTTCGGCTGCCTGAGGGTTCTCTGGTTCGTCTTCGGCACCGGGTTGCTGAGCGACCTCGGCGTATGGATCTGGCTTGCCGGTTTCGCGGCCTTCACCATCATCGTGGGATCGCTGGTGGCCCTGGCCCAGGACAACCTCAAGAAGCGGCTGGCTTTCTCCACCATCAGCCAGCTGTCGTACATCGTGCTCGGCGGCGCGCTCCTGTCCGAAAGCGCCATGCTCGGAAGCACAATGCACCTCGTCAACCACGCCTTCATGAAGATCACCCTCTTTTTCTGTGCGGGCGCTATCTACGTCAACGCACACAAAACAAAGATCAGCGAGTTGAACGGGATCGGGCGCAGGATGCCGTACACAATGGCCGCCTTCACCGTGGGCGCCATGGGTATGGCCGGTCTGCCGCCGGTGGCCGGTTTCATCAGCAAGTGGTACCTGTGCATCGGCGCTCTTCAAGCGGAGGAAATGTTATTCCTGGTGGTCCTGCTGGCGAGTTCCGTGCTCAACGCAGCCTACTTCTTCCCAATTGTTTTCAGAGCATTTTTCAGAAAACCCGAGCCGGGCGCCGGCGAAGACGCGCTGCCGTCGGGCGAGGCCTCCCTTTTCATGGTGATCCCGCTGTGTATCTCTGCGGTCGTTTCGATAGCCTTGTTCTTCGCACCCAACGTACCACTGCACTTCCTGGAGCTGGCGAAGACTGTGGTCCGGCAGGTCCTGCAGGGAGGATAGGTGTAAGATGAGCAAACGAACCTACTTCATTGTAATCGGCGCGCTCGCATTGGTCTGCGCGGCCGAGTTCTTCGTGCATCCACACCATACAATTTACCCCTGGCACACCATTCCATGCTTCGAAGCGGTCTTTGGGGGCATCGGTTGTGTCGCCATCATTCTCGTATCCAGAGTGCTCGGCCAGTTTTTTCTGTGGCGCACCACTTTCTCGGTTCCCCTGGAGCAACGGAACGCGGATACCGGGAGCTCGACAGCCAGAGTACTGAATTGGCTGGTGGAAAGCGGCGTGCGGGTTTCTGAAAACCAGCCGATCGTGGAGATCGAAATCTCCGGGAATACAAAAGTCTTGCTCGCTCCGGCGCGAGGAAAAGTGGTTCAGCTGTTTGCCGACCCGGGCAATGAGCTTCGCGCAGGCGAGACACTGTACAACATCGAAGTGACCCACACTGTGGCCGAAATGCTGCAGAAGCGGTTCTGCGGGGAGGAGGACGCTCATGCCTAGCTGCATCTTCCCCCCGGCGTTGATCTATATCGGGGCGGCCATCCTTGTCCCGTCCCTGCGCGGCAGGATACGCGATGTGTTTATTCTGCTTGTTCCGGTGATAGCCTTCGCGCAGCTGTTGACCTTCACGCCAGGTGAATTCTGGACGATCCCGTTCCTCGATGACTACCAGTTGATACTGCTCAAGGTAGAGCTTATTCGACTTTGTTTCGCGTATGTTTTCGTGATTCTGTCCTTCCTCGCAACCCTGTACGCCCTGCATATCAAGCAGCCCGGACAACATGTGGCCGGCCTTTTTTATGTCGGGGCCTCGCTGGGAGTTGTTTTTGCCGGAGACTACTTCACCCTGTTCGTGTTCTGGGAGCTCATGGCCGTTTCCTCGGCTGCGGTGATTCTCTCCAGAAATAACCGGTCCTCGCGACATGCGGCCTACCGATACCTGCTGGTCCATATAGCGGGCGGCGCATGCCTGATGGCCGGTATCGTATTCCAGCTCGCCGCAACCGACTCCATAGCAGTGGTCACACCCGCGCCCGGGCTCCCGTTCTACCTTATCCTGATCGGATTCTGTCTGAACGCCGCGGTCCCCCCACTTTCGGCCTGGCTCTCGGACGCATATCCCGAGGCCTCTGTCACCGGAGCGATCTATCTCACCGCCTACACCACCAAGACGGCGGTGCTGGTCCTTGCCCTGGTCTTCTCCGGCACCGAGATTCTGATCTGGGCGGGCGCGATAATGACCCTCTACGGCGTCGTCTTCGCCATGCTTGAAAACGATATCCGCCGTCTGCTCGGTTACCACATCATCAGTCAGGTGGGATACATGGTCTGCGGGGTCGGGCTCGGCACGGAACTGGCGGTCGACGGCGCCACCTCCCACGCATTCAGCCATATCCTGTACAAGGGAGTGTTGTTCATGGGCGCCGGAGCGGTGATCCACGCTACGGGAAGACGCCGGATGAGCGAGCTCGGCGGGATCTTGCGCAAGATGCCCCTCACGTTCATTCTCTACATGATCGGCGCCTTCTCCATCGCCGGCGCGCCGGGATGGAACGGCTTCATCAGCAAGTCGATGATCATCACGGCGGCTTCTGACGTCCACATGCCGGTCATCGAGCTGATGCTCGTCCTGGCCTCGATTGGTACTTTCCTCAGCACGGGACTGAAGCTCCCCTACTACACCTTCATCGCACCTGACCGGGGAATCAAGGTCGGACGCTTGCCCAAAAATATGACCGCGGCCATGATCGGCGGCGCATTCCTGTGCACCATGTTCGGCATCTTTCCCGACCTGCTCTATCGGCTGTTGCCCTTCGCCAGCGAGTACCACCCGTACACGGCCGATCATATATTCGGCTCTCTGGGGTGCATGATCGCAACCGGCCTGGTCTTCATGATCTTCGCGCGATATCTCGGCGGACACATGACTATCACCACGGACACCGACTGGTTCTACCGCAAGGCCGGCAACTACCTCTTGCGGTTCACCGAAGGACCGCTCGACAACGGCGCGCAGGCCTTCACGAGATTCGTCGTCAGGTCGGTCGAGAATGTCACCAACGCGATCTACCACCCGGGGTCCATAATCCGGACATCAGACTCATCTGCCGCCGCCCGCGGCACTCTGATTCAATCTATCGGCATCGGCGTGGGGCTCACCTCTGTGGTGGGCATCATGTATCTCATCTTCTTCTATTTTTCTGTTTAGATTAGTAGGCGACGCTTGCACTGAAGATTCATCACCTCTTTAACGATGCATTTCGTCTGGCCCTGTACCGCGGAAATAAATCCCGCGGCCAGAAATGCGCCACTTCGTGTCGGAAAGGGCTTCGCCCTGAAGCACTGAGAACCCTGCCCGTTGTTTCCCCCTTTCCCCTTCCGGGGGAAAGGGCCGGGGATAGGGGGCTTCCGCTTGAGGCCTCGGGCCTTTTTGGGTTCTTCATTTCTGGCCGCGGGATTTATTTCCGCGGTGCCGCCGCAGTGAGGGCTGGCAGCATTGATCTTCAAGTTTGTCGTTTGATGTTTGTGCGCCGTCGCTTCTAATAAGGATCTTCGGTGGGCTCGATGGGCTTTGCTTCGGGGGCGGGGGGGACGTCTGCGGCAGCGGGTTCGGCAACCGGTTCGGGTTTCGATTCGAACTCCGGCTCCACCATGACAACTGCGCCGCCGGTCGCTGCGGTCACCATCTCATCAGCCGGTGTCGTCTCGGGCTCCGGCATCTCTTCGTCGAGTGTGCTGACGGGGTCCATATACTCCGGCCTGATCTGCGGCTTTTCTCTCCACATTGGAGTAAACGTGACGTTGAGAATCACGCCCATGTTGTCGTTGCCCCCGCCCGAGGTGGCGAATACCGGCATCCATGCCCTCAGGCCGATGGCGATGGATCTCTTGCGCAGAAACACATCGACACCGGGCTCTACAGCAAGCGTGAAGTGCTTGTCGTCCTCGACCAGCGTCTCCCTGGTGTAATTTAGATGGTCGTCATCATAGTAGCGAATGTCGTCCCAATCCTCGTTTCCATTGTAAACGCGCCACTCCTGGTAAACATATGTGTAACCGGCGGCGACATTGATGTAGGGAACGATTCTGCTAAACGGGTACTGGAACCGAACGAAACCGCCTATGTGGTTGAAGGTTTTGATCGCATCGTACTTGTATCGCAGGTAGAGCGTCGTATCACGGATTCCGTCGTTGTAGTTGGTGCCTTGTGTTGCGCCCCCCGTGTAATTCAGACCGAAACCGACCCATTTAATGGGAAGGTAACCAAGCTGCAGATCCACCAGAAAACCAATATCGGGCTCGAACTCAATCTCCTCGTCATACCGGTTTGACCAGGCTGTGGAATCGGCACCACTGAAATTGGGGAACGCAACCCCGCCACCGAATGTAATGAACAGGCCGGGCGCCTTGTCCTCCGGCTCGGGGAGGTAATAGATCTGCTTTCTGCAATACCTGTATCGCTGACAGGATTTCTCGAAACAGTCGATCAGGCCGTTGTTGTTGTTGTCGAGCCCGTCCGAGCATAGCCTGCCGGTTTCTGTCCTGGGGGGCGGCGGCGCGACGTGCACCTGCGGGGTTACAGGCATGAGTGCGAACGGCACGGGCTCCGGCTCCCTGACGCACATGGCAAAAATCTCGCAATCCTGATCCTCGCAGTCGACATGTCCGTCCCTGTCGTTGTCCTGTTTGTCCTGACAGGCTTCCAGGGTGTTCTCCAGGATGATCACGGGGGCGGCGGCCTTCTCACCTGCGTCCTCCACAACGGTGACCCTGGCCTTCTTGCCCTTCTTCTTTGATTTTTTCTTCTTCTGCGCGTCTGCATGTCCTGTGGCGAAGAGAAGCGCCAGGCAGCAAAAAATACCGACCAAAGTTGCCTTATTCATAATGTCCTCCTGAACGGCTATCTCTTATTTGGGCTTTCGCCCTTTCAACTATATGGACCCGCGAAGCCTGAAAAAAGATACCAATTAGTTATTGGTACCGCACATCCCCAACGACCGTCCACATATGTTAGACTGACTACAGTTACCTATATAACCTCATTCTTAAGGAGTGTGGCCCATGATCGTCGTCAATGCCAAATCGATTCGTCTCCTGGTCTTCCTTGTCGCCCTCGCCCTGCCCTGCGCGGCGGGCGTCTCTTGCGAGTCGGCGTCAACCCATCCGTCGAGTTCCGACGCGGACACAGACACGGACACCGATACCGATACGGACACCGACTCCGACACGGACTCCGATACCGATTCGGACACGGATACCGGCAACTCCACGGAGGGATGTCAGGCGGTCGACCTGCTCTTCATCATCGACGACTCCAACACTATGGAATCGGAACAACAAATGCTGATCGACTCCTTCCCGGATTTCATAACCGTTCTGGAGGAATATGAGACCGTCGCCGGAACCCAGCTGGACTATCGCCTCGGTGTCACCACTACGGGAATCTCCACCCACTACTACGTCACCGGCGTCCCCGGAGCGATCTCGCTCGATGGCAAGGACGGCGATCTGCTCTTCCCGGACGGGAGCGCCGATCCCTGGATCGATGGCCCGGGATCGACCGTTGAATCGGATTTCACGGACCTCGCTCAGGTGGGGATCTACGGACCTGCCTACGAAATGCCTCTGTACGCCATGCAAAAGGCCATTGAAAAGTCCGGCGCCGGCGGCCCCAACGACGGCTTCTTCCGCGAGGACGCCCTCTTCGTCGCCATCTTCATCACGGACGAGGATGACTGCTCGAGAGTCGATGATTATTGGGATCTGCCTGACGTCACTCACTCCTGTTTCGAATACCCCACGGAGCACAACCTCACGGATCTGACCACGTTCAAGTCAATGTTGGACGCCCGCTTCGGAGGCGAGGAGAAGTACGCGATAGTGGTGATCGCCGGACAGGCTTCCCCTGACGGAAGCGCTCCTTGCGACTACGGAGACGACGGAGCTATTTCGGCAAGCCGATTGGAGTCTTTCCTCGATGACCATATCAACGCGTCGGGGCAGCACGGGCTCATGCATGACATGTGCGAGGCGCAATTGCAGGGCAACATGGTCGCGGCCCTGGAGAACGCGATGGATCTCATTGAGGTTGCCTGCGACGATTTCATCATCGAATAGGCGACACAACCAAAGAGGACGTAGGGAAATGAAAATCAGAACACTGACCATGACGGTGCTGGCGGTTCTTTTGCTCACGGCCACTGTGGCTCGCGGGGACATCATCACTCTGCAGAACGACACTCTCGCCAACCCGTTGCTCGGAGTGGCGAGTTGCGGATTCATAGAGGGAGAATACGTCGCGTCGGTCTTCATTCCACAACCGGGGGACTACCCGGTGGATATTCTCGAAGTCCAGCTAATACTCTCTCCGGTTGTTGCGGTAGGAATGTCCTGCGATCCCACCGCCGAGGCGACGGGACTCAGCTTCCCTCTTCGGATATGGGAGGACGACGCCGAGGCGCAGCTTGCTCCTTCCGGCGCTCCCATATACGAGGACACCAGCCTGCTGCTCTTCAGCTCCAATACCGGCATCAACACGGTCGATCTCTCTTCAGAGGGAATCACAATAGATGATGGTCCGATTCGCGTTGCGTTCGAGTTCCCATCCGACGGTGTCGCCTTTCCGCTTCGCGATGCCGACGGCATCACATACGCACGCAACCTGGTGTACGGGGACTTCGGGGGCGACTTTCAGTGGCAGTGGTCGGGAAACCTGGGAATAAACGGCGACTGGGTGATGAGGCTCGTCATCGAAACCAGCGGAACCACGGATGCTGACACAGACTCCGATACAGACTCGGACACAGACTCCGACAGTGACTCCGACGCGGACACCGATTCGGACACCGACCCGCAGTGCGATCCGCTGACGTGCGATCAGGCCTGTCGCGACGTGGGAAAAGAGGGTGGCAACTGCAGGGAAGGGGAATGCGAGTGTTTCGGTCTCGATAACGAAGACGAACACGGGGACAGTAGTTGCGGCTGTTACGCTGTAGGAGGAGAAACTTCAGAGCCCCTGTCCGGTCTCTTCGCGCTCCTCGCGCTTATCGGAGCGGTTTCTCTTCGCCGTCGATAAGTACGGAATTCCCCCCAATGCCAGACCAATCCCGACAATGAAGTAGGCAGGGATGACCGCGCACAGTCTCTCGTAGTCGCCCGTAGCGAAACGCGACATCGAAATCCCCGTTGCGATCATGAGCGCGAGGAGCGGGTAGAACCACAGAGGATACAGGTTCCACCAGGCAGGACTCTTCAACGCTTGAATGCGCCGCAGGTTTCGAAGCGCGCTCCTGGAGAATATCAACCAGGCCTTCAGGATACCGACCAAGACACCCAGACCGAACATGGCCCAGTGCCACGGAAAACTACTTGCGTGAAGCGTTGACGCCTCGGCGAGAAGAAAGGACCCCCGCATGCTTACGGAGATCGCTCCCGCGTACCATATCACGCCCGCGGTTACTGTCAGCGCTGACCTGGAAACCACTATCCGTCACTCTCCGCCCCCGGCCGTTTCACTCGCGAAAGAAGCGCCAGCCCAACAGCAAAGAACACGCCGATTGTGAGCACAGCGACGCGCTGGCTGTCAAACACATCCGAGGCTACGCCGAATACGAACGGGCCCAGCACTGCGGATCCCTTGCCGGCGAACGCCATGAAGCCGTAGAACTCTCCCGCGCGACCTGCGGGAGCAAGCTGCCCCACGAAGGCCCGGCTGGTCGCCTGAATGGCGCCTATACACAACGACGCGAGCGCGGCCACGAACCAGAAGCAGGTCTTCGCGCCCTCCACGGAAAACAGGCCCGGCCAGGCAGCTGCCTCCGAACCCGCGACCACCACGAGCCACATGATCAGGGTTATCATTATGGTTCGCTTCGCTCCGACCTCCTGCGCAATCCAGCCGAAAGCGAACGCGCCGGGCGCCGCGATGATGTTCATCACAATGACAAGGATTATATTCTCGGTGGTTGTGAAGGAGAGCGAATCCCTGGAGAAGGCCACGGCGAACACAATAATGGTGATCACCGCGTTGTTATAGAAGAAGTACGAGAGCAGAAACCTCATGAGGTTGCGATGCTTGCGAATTTCCTTGAAGGTGCCGACGACGCGCCCCAACCCCATCCTCAGCAACCCCTCGGATCCGGGGGAGCCCGTGATTCTGTTGCGGTCCTTGAGCAAAACAAGACTGGGAATGGCCAGGAGACCGAACCACCCCGCAACGACAAGGGGCACCATGGCGGTGTGACTCTGCGCGATGGGCAACACCAGCAGCAGGCACCCGAGTCCACCGATGTAGCCAAGGGCCCAACCCAGACCGGACAACTTTTCCATTCGGTTTTTCGGCACTAACTCCGGCAGGAATGCATTGTAGAACACGCAGGAACCCTCGAAACCCACCGACGCGGCGATGAACAACCCCATCGCCAGCGCGACTGTGCCCGGACCAGTGAGGGAGAGGAGCGCGGTGGCTCCCACACACAGCGCCACGTAGGCCACAAGAAATTGCTGTTTCCGCCCCGTGATATCGGCGATGGCGCCCAGTAACGGAGCGGAGAGAAAAACGATTGCGGCGGCCACCGAATTTGAGATCCCCCACAGCCTGTCGGATTCGCCGGGGGAGCCCCCCTCCCCCACAACCACTGATTTGAAATAGATCACGTAAACGGCGGTGACAATCACCGTGGGAAAGGCTGAATTTGCGAAATCAAAGAAGCACCAGGCGAAACGCCGCGACCGGGGCGCCGTTTCGATATTGTCCTTCATGTCCTTGGGATCCTTAAGGAGCCAGCTTCACGATGAATGCGTCCACCTGGCCGTCGGAGGTCAGCTCGGTTTCGCTATCTTCACCACTCCCGAATATCGCCGTACCCCCCAGGAATCCGACCGCCACTACCGAATCGTTGTGGAGCGCGGTCAGATTGAGTCCGCCTGTCACATGGCCGTCGTTGCCGCCGGCGGTCCTGACCCATGAAAAGGTTCCGTTGGGATCGTAGCCGGCTATATAGGCGTGATGGAATTGGTCTCCGGTAGTGACCGATTCTTCGTCGCTCTCCCCCTTGCCGAAGATAATCGATCCGGATCCACCGAACCCGCCCGTTACACGGAAGGTATCGTCCGGGAGTTTGACGATGCCGCCTATATCAACTCCTCCGTTGCCATCCTTTGAAATGCCCTTAGCCCACAGGAGCTGGCCGCTCCCATCGTACTTGGCCAGGAAAACGCCCCACGTCCCGTCGGATGGTGTCTCGTTGGGCTCACCCAATCCGAAAACGACCGAGCCGATCAGGTGGCCGGCCAACAGAAATGACCCGTCATCGAGGAGGGCTACTCCCTCAACCGAGTCCTGCCCTATTCCGCCGATCTTCTTGGCCCATGCGATGGTGCCGTCGGGATTGTATTTGGCGAAAAATCCGTCCGAGCCCCCGGCGGTTTCGAGACTCGTTTCCGCGCTCTCTCCGGAACCGAACACTGCGCTACCCTCGAAGGAACCTACCAGTATCGTTGTTCCGTCCGTGGCCGTCGCCAGATCGAGCCCCTCGTCGGATCCGGTTCCTCCTGCCTGTTTGGCCCAGGCAATCGTTCCATCATCGTTGTACCTGGCCAAAAACACATCGGTCATCCCCGAGGCGTTCAGGGTAGATTCTGAGGACTCGCCCGCTCCCCATGTTGCGCTCGACGAGAAATGGCCTGTCACCAGAAAGGAACCGCTCGCAAGCGCATCGATAGCCATGCCGCGATCTCCGTCTGCTCCACCGGCGCTCTTGGCCCACGCCACCGTGCCGTCCGGGTTGAACTTGGCGACAAACGCTTCCTCGGCTGCCGAGGGAGTGTTCAGTAATGTCTCACTGGATTCGCCTGGACCGAATACGGCCGTATCCTGGTACGTGCCCGTCGCAATAAAGGAACCTCCCGCAAGAAGAGTGACATCGTATGCCGTCTCAATGCCGTCGTCTTCGGGGCTCCCCGCCCTTTTGGCCCATGCCACCGTGCCGTCCGAGTTTAATTTGGCGAGAAACACGTCCGAGATCCCTGCGGCCGTCAACGCTGTTTCAGCCGACTCCCCCGCGCCAAAGGTTGCCGTGTCCTGGAAGCCTCCCACCAGGATCAGGGAATCGTCATCCAGACCAGCTACGGACCTGCATTCCACGTCTTCGACACTCCCTATTTTTTTGGCCCATTCGAGATTGCCTGTCGCGTAGTCTTCCGAATCCGAATCCGTATCCGAATCAGTGTCAGTGTCCCCGTCCGAATCGGAATCCGAATCGGTGGCCGCCCCCGAATCAGCACCCTCTTCGCCGTCGAACATCCCGCAACCGAACATGACGAGAAAGAACGCGGAACAGATTGAAAGGCCCAGTACAGTATTGAACAATCTCATGGGTCACCTCCTTATAATATTTTAACGCTGTATTGAATGTTAACACGTATTGGACTCCCGGATCTCGCAAACGATCAATCTGCGGCGTGAATTTTGTCTTTGATCGATCCGTCGACAGAGACGTAGTATCTATTCGTTCATGAAAACAACTGTTGGGAGAACACAAATGAAACACCTTGCTTTGGTCCTTGCAATTTGCGGTATGGCGGCGGGTTGCGGCGGCGCCATGTACAAGTCGTCGTACGACGCGGCGTACGGGGAAGCTCCTCCACCGCCCGCCCCGGGCGCAAGTGGAGGCTCCTACGAGTCCGAAGAAGGCATGGTCATGCAGGCGGCGTCATACAGGGGCGATGAGCATGACTACTACGGTGACATGGATGGCATCCCAGACGTCAATGACGAAGCGATGTTCGAGATGGCCGCCAGGAATCCCGCTGCGAAGAAGGCCAAGGTCAAACACAGCCAGGGGAAGAAATCCTCCAACTACGACCCACTACAGAAGAACTCGCAGAACATGCTGGAGCAGGCACAGGGCAAGGAAACAACAGCAAAACAAGAAGAGGAAGCTCCTCCTCTCGTCGTGTACACCGGCTACCTCAAGCTTCGCGTCAAGAGGCTCCTCGAAGCGGTGGACGAGGTCACCCGTCTCACGGAGGATCGGGGAGGCTACATCGAGTCCCTCACCCGCGACGTCATCGTCGTGAGGGTGCCCGCAAAGGATTTCGACGAGGTTCTGGGCGCGTTCGTCAAGCTCGGTGAGCTCCTCGAACGAAGAATCAAGGCCCTGGACGTCACCGAGCAGTTCACCGACCTCGGAACCCGTCTTGCCGTATCGAAAGAGTCCCGGGCGCGGCTGCTTCTCTTGCTTGAGAAGGTAGAGGAAGTAGAAGAACGCCTGCTCATCCTCGAGGAGATCAAACGCCTCTCGGAGCAAATCGAATCCATGGAGTCCACCCTCGCCACCCTGCAGAACCTGGTAGACTTCTACACAATAACCATCGAGCTACAGCCGGTGTTGGAGGATTCGGCCATCATGGTTTCCCGATCTCCATTCGTCTGGGTGCGCGATCTCTCTCCCCATATGACCAGCATCTGGGACGGCAAGGACGAGTTCTCCATGGTCTTGCCACCGGAGTTCGTGCTCTTCGAAAAGGACGATGTGTATCGTGCCCAGGCGGCCGACACCACGATCGTCAGGGGCGGCGTCGTCGACAATGAACCCCTTGGCAACAACGAATTCTGGTCCGGGGCGGTCAATCACGAAATGAAGGGTCGGGGCGAGAAGCTCATCGACGAGGGCAAGGCCGGGCCCATGGCCTACCGCCTGTACAAGAGCGAGGACGTACAACCTCGCTACTACATGGTGGCCGTCTACTCCCGCTACGAGGATCTGTACGTGGTGGAGGTCTTCTACCCGAGCGAAGAAGCATACGAGGCGCATCATAAGAGCATGATCGACTCACTCGCCACCTTCGAGGTGAACTGATGAAACGAATAACAATACTTGTGGCGCTCATCGCGCTCGTGTCGCCTTCTGTCGTCCTTGCTCAGGATAAACCGGCGAAAGCGGAGACAAAACCCGCTGTCACCGAGGAGGTCGCGGCCACGGATACTGCAGAGGAAAAGAAGGACGAGCCTGTAGACGGTCGGCAAACGGCGCTGGTATCGAGGATGCTTCTCAAGGTCATCAATCCGGCGGATGCGCGGACGGTTCTCGCACAAGAGGCTGCCAAGATCGGTGGATTCCCCATCCTGGTCACCGACGCCGAGATTTACCTCAAGGTGCCGCCCCGGAAGATGTCGGCGATGCTCGAGGTCGCCGCCAAAGAAGGCCTGGTTGTGGAGAAATCAATGGATCGAAAAGACCTCACCCAGGAGATTTCCCAGCTGGAAGGACAGTTAAAGTCCAAGCGAAAGATACTCGCCAAACTGCGCGGTTTCTTTGATGATTCCAATGTGCAAGCCACGCTGCGAATCGAGCAGACCATGACCGATCTCGTCACCGAGATAGAAAGGGTCAAGGGACAACTCAGAGTGGCCCGGGATCGCGCCAAATGGGCCGTGATCGAAATATCCTTCGAGTTCAGACAGCGCGATCGGATCATCTACGTCAACTCCCCGTTCGAGTGGCTGAACACGGTCAACCTCGACCACTTTTTAGAGGAGTTTTAAAATGAAGATAATGAAAAGAACGATACTCCTGATCTTGGCGCTCATTGCGCTTTTAGCCTTGTCCTGCGGCCCTTCATACACCATGAAGGCCCCCGATTCCTTCAAGCGCTTCGAGAAATCCAACGACTTCAAGATGATCACCGCCGACGGCGTGATGTTGAAAGCGCGGGAAGTGGACAACTACCCCGAGGCGTCGCTGGAATTCTGGACCGATGCCGTGTCGCAGCACCTGGAAGCCCAGGGATATTTGGTTCAGTCGGAAAAGTGCTTCAAGACCGAAAAGGGCCTCGACGGCTGCACTGTCAACTTTCTTCTTCCCCACGGTGCGCAGGATTGGGTTCTCAGCGAGACCATGTTTGTGGTAGACGACAAGGTGGTGCTTGTGGAAACAGCCGGTCCATTCGACCGCTTCGCCGTTATCGAAGAGGATCTGGGCAAAGCCGTCTTGACATTCAACCCCAACCTGTAAGCACCTGCGAAGGCCGATGAACACAAGTAAAATCATAAAAATCCTGGTGACGGTTCTGATAGTCGGGGGCGGACTCGGATACCTTGTGGCTTCGAGCTTCGGCGAATCGATGGTCTACTACAAGACTGTGGAGGAACTCTTTTCCGAACGTGCCCGCTTCGAAGGAACGCCCGTGCGTGTCAACGGGCTGCTCGTGAAGGATTCCATCAAACAGAAACCCGGCACCGACGAGTTCCGGTTCAAGCTTGCAAAGAACGGCAAACTCCTGGAAATCGCGTACTCGGGGATCCTGCCGGACACCATGAAACCGGGCCGGGAACTGGTTGTCCAGGGCGTGCTCGTCGAGGGAGAGGACCTCCTCGAAGCCAGCGAGATCCTCACAAAGTGTCCCTCCAAGTACGAGGACGTCGCGAAATCCAAGGGCGGCGAATAGCGCAAGCGGTTCCAGTCAAATTTACTTTTCTCAAAAAGACATAATTGAAAAGGCAATTTTTATAGCCAGTGAACAACTAACACATGTGGGGGGAAGTAGAATGATTGAGTTGAGATCCTGGATGTTTCAACCCCAAACTTCGTTGACAAAGACCCGGTAGATCCTGGTTCGTGACACGGTATTGAAAAATGGTTAATATTATAAAAGAGATATGAAAGACGATATTTCAAAAATCACAGACGAGATTGTGCTTCGCATAAGGCGAAAAATGCAAGCGAAGCGAATTGTCTTGTTTGGAAGTCGCGCAAGGGGAACCGAACGACAAGGCAGCGATTTCGACATTCTCGTGATCGGAGAATCGAATGAACCGAGATATAGGCGGGCCGCGCCGCTTTATTCGTCACTCGCCGATCTTCCGTACGAAGTGGAAGTAATCGTATATACGCCGGAAGAAGTCGATGAATGGAGCGATGTGGCCCAATCCTTTATATCGACAGCTATCCGCGAAGGAACCTCCCTGTATGAAGCGGAAGTCTGACCTCGTCCGCGGCTGGCTGCGAAAGTCGCAAAGCGATCTGGAACAAGAATGGACTCCAATTGATCGATGGCGGTCATCTATTAGCGAAGGCGCTATCCAAGTGGACAACATGGACGTTGTGGACAAGGTGGACGCCCAAAACAGGACCGGATCACTCAAGTTACATTCCACCCCGTCCACTCAAGTCCACTCTGTCCATCTAGCCCAAACTTCGTTGACACCCCTCCCCCTCCGATCCATACTCCGCCGTCTTGACAATCAGCAGGCTCCATGCCGGGAAAGGCACGCCCCATGAGACTGTTCTCTGGAAAAATAGACATTATCGCGGCGGAAATAACCAATAAACTGATCGACCAGGAGCAAATAGAGACCGAGTCTCCTGACGAAGTCGAGCAGGATATCGCGGCTGTCCTCAAAGAATACATTCGCACTAATCGCGATCTCACCGAGAAGGCAAAGGACATGTGCGAGGTCAGGGGCCTGCCTTATTCCTCCTTCCACAAGATCAAGCGCCAGATGGCCGAACGGACCGGCTTTATTTTCGGGGACGAAGCGATCGACTACATTATGGATCAGATTATCGGCACGTTCATGCACAGCCAATTCGTGGAGGAGATCTTCGCCGAGGATCACGAACTCAAGGTCACCATGCGCCCGGTGATAAAGAGCCACACCGAGATAGAGGACGACATGGACAAAGAAGCCCGCGACAAGATCAAAAACCTCCAGGAAGGTACCCGCGACTGGGAGATCGAGTACAAGCGCGCCATGGATCAAGTCAAACGCCGCCGAGGACTTTAGTACTGTGTCAGCAGCAACTAAACAAGTCCGCATCATAAGCTTTTTAAAATGTCCGCTTTTGTCATCATGCTGCCTTGGTTGATTTTCTCTTTCTCTTCGGCTTGTTGATTCTGATCAACTCTCCATCTGTTGTGTATTCGGCCACGAGATTCCCCTGGTAGGTTACGGCCAGTGTGCCTTTGGTCTGCTCGTGGACCAGGACAGGGCAGCGAACATAGTGATTTCGGGAACGGGTTGAGGGGAGCTGCAGGG
>JAUVDV010000148.1 GCA_030595125.1 Deltaproteobacteria bacterium | reverse complement strand
GCGGGAGTCGGTTCGGCCCGCGAGGTGATAGCCGATCTCTGTGGCATGCGCGACAACCGAGGCGACGGTTTCCTCCCGGACGTCCGCATCGCGTACGACGCCGCCTTTCCCGACCTTTTCCTTCCCCGCCTCGAACTGGGGCTTGACCATCGCCAGGATCGATCCCGTTTCGTCGAGGCACGTGGCCACCGCCTCGAGAAGCTTTTTTATCGAGATGAATGAAACGTCGATGACTGCGATGTCCGGACGCTCGTCGAACATGGATGGGATGAGATTACGCGCGTTGGTTTTTTCCATGACGCATACCCTCGGATCCTGCCTCAGTCGGTACGCGAGTTGATTGGTTCCCACGTCTACCGCGAAGACTCTCTTCGCGCCCCGCTGCAGGCAGCAATCGGTGAATCCTCCGGTCGATGAGCCCACGTCGAGCACTATTTTGCCGTCCATCTCGATTTCCAGGTCGTTCAGGGCGCCGTCCAGCTTGAGCCCGCCTCGCGACACGAAAGGGTTGTCGTCGCCGCGCACCCGGATGTCTGCATCCGGCTCGACGTTTGTTCCGGCCTTGGTGACCGGGGAGTCGTCAACCAGGACGTTGCCGGCCATTATCATGGCCTGCGCCCGCTCCCTGGACGGTGCGAGGTTACGCTGAACCAGGAGCTTGTCGATGCGTATGCCTGACATGCTGTGGCTACTTGTCCACGCCGGACTCGGCGAGAGCTTCCACGTCTATGAACCCGGCGTACAACCGGCCCGCAAGGTAGGCCGTGCCCGACGGGTCCGATCGGTGGGGTATTCGGATGAAGCTGTTCGCCTTGCGGCCATCGATCGCGGTGGTATCCGGGCCATCGGGCCACGCAATGATCCGTCGAGGTGCGTATCCCGTGCGTATCACCGCTTCGAAACGTCGACCTCTTGTGTCGACAACCACGCCGCAGCCGGTCAGCCAGTCGTCGATCTTGCCGTTCCCGTTGGCGTCCACCTGGTTGTGGAACAGTACGATGTCACCCCTGTCGGGTCTCGCGGACGTGTGGTATGCGCCGGCGCTCTTTGCCCTGTCCACAAGCGAGGAAAGGCCGCTGCCTGCTGTCCAGCCATGTCCCGGCATGACCGAATCGAGGATCGTTTTCAGATCGTGCGTGCCGTAATCGGAGTGCCGGGGGCTCGCGTCCAGAAGCTCGTTTGCCCGGGCCAGCATCTTTGACCTGATGTCGCCGTTGTCGATCTTGTCGTCGTTACTTTCTTCGTTGTCATGCGCCTCGGGAATCCGGTGCGCGATGAGCGGGTCCCACTCGGTGCGCGCAAAGGGGATCTTGTGGACCGGCCCCTCGAAGGAGAACGATCCACCGCAGGCCGTCAACGCGAAAGTAATGACGAGGAAACGGTACATCAAAATGCTGGCCTCTATCATCTTCCCCTTCCCCTCGCAGGGGACGGCCGGGATGGGGTCGAGTCTAACGTTTGTTGGCCGCGTTTCCAAAATTCCGGATGTCCCAGAAAAACGTGGCGGACAGCAGAATATTGGTGGAGGAAAGGTATTCGGAATTACCGGTGAGATAATTATCGAAGCTGGCGATGATGCCCATCGCGAAGTGCTCGGCCAGCGACACGTCGAACCCCACATCGAATCGAAGGGCGATATCGAAGCTCGTAACGGCGATCGTCCCAATTTTCACCCGGGTATTGGTGGCGGCAACACCCGCGGCCAGAAACGGGGTCACGCGCATGATATCCAGAGCATAAACGAGGCTGAGCGCCAGATCCCGGGTTCGGAGTTCGGTTCGTTTGACGTCGTGCTTGGTCCCGGTCACGATCTCGCCGTCTTCATCTTCGGTGGTGAAGGAGATCATCGGCGCATGGTCCTGGTACCAGGACATTCCACCTGTTGCGAACAGACCCCAGGTATTGTTGAAGCCGTAGCTCAACCTGGCCCGCGCGTTTGCCCCGTGCAGGGAGGGAGGATCGGACGCGACCCCGCGGACCAGCGAGGAGTAACCCCCGGCGCCCCCGATCCCCAGGGTGCGGTCGAAGGCATCTGTAGTTTCGGATGCCAGCAACAGAATCGTCATTGCAAGCGAAGCCGAGAATATCGAGCAGCGCCGCCATGGGCCAATGATCGGCAATTCAACTTACCTCCAGTAGTGTAATGATTGTACGAAAGCGAGTCCAAGACAACCAAAGTGATCATTGTTCTTTCTCCATTGAGTTCTCCCAGCTTGACAGGTTGGCGATATTGTCAGTAATCTGGCGCGTCAATGGGCCCGTCTGAAGGCCATATCCATCACGCGGAGGTAGAAGTTGAGCGCTGACCAGAACAAGCCAACCGGCGACAATCTATTAGGAAAAACACCGAAAAAGGCAGATGCCAAGCTCCCTGGACCGCTCGCGGGACTGGGTGGGGGCGCCAAGCCCGCGCCTTTACCGGGGCTAGGGGGTAAAAAAGTCGGCGCACCGTTGCCAGGTCTCGGTGGCGGCGCTCCCAAGCCGGTTGTTCCGCCGTTCATGCAGCAGGCCGAGCCGGCGGCTCCGGCGGGACCGAGCAAGGAGCAAGTTGCAAGAGACCCGTTCGGGGCGGATTCGCTTCCGTCCCAGCGGTCTTCGTACATTCCACCGGACCAGGGGTTGATCGGCGGCGTGGACCAGGGACCGGCCTTTTCGGCAGCCGAAGCGGGCAAGACAAAGAAGCCGCTCATGCTGGGTGGGGCATTGATAGCTCTCATCTGCATCCTGATCGGATTCATGGGCGGCACCTCGGTTGCTGGTCGTGTTGCGCTCAACATCGCCATCCGTGATGCCCTTATAGTTGAGTACGAACTCAAGAAGAGCGCCGCTCTCTTCGAAGAGGTCGAGGGGATGATCAACTCGGCCCTCGCGGACACCATGAAGAGGAAGTTTTCAAAGAACCATCTCGATTTCCTTGGTGCAAACGTGCACGGAAATCCGGTCAACGCGCGTATCTTCACCGACCGCAACTACAAGAACTTCGATGTGGCAGCGGTGCAGTGGCTCAACACCTACTTCAACAAGTGGGGCCAGCTGGCCACTATGATCGATGAGCATCGCCGCATAACCAAGAACGACGAGAAACAGCTTAACGCAGCGGGAGAGGAGTTTAAAAAACTTCTTACGACCCAGTACGGTGTAGTCTTTTCACGTGAGAAGAAGGCCGGCAACCAGCTCGTAGCGGATCTGGTTGTGCTGGGCGCATGCGCCGAGGACAAGGATTTGATGAAATGCCAGGTGCAGGTGGATACCGGCACCTTCGGCGATGCAAGGGTGCTGTACAGTTCCGAGCCGGGTGACGGAGAGCTGACCAAGGAGCCCGACCTCTACGTGATGGCGGTCGGCGATCACTCCAAGGCGGGGATCCTCAAGAACGCCACCCAATCCCACTTCAACCAGTACGTTGCCCGTCTCAAAGCGATGTCCGACCTGATGAAGGTAATCAGGGAGACCCAGACCAACCTCATCGGCAAGATCAGCGAGATCTGCTCCCAGGAGCCGGTGGGATTCCTCGGTGGCATCGATGTCGAGGATGAGGTTGCGGAGTACATCAAGAACGAAGAGTCCAGAGTTGACGAGGTCGCCCCCGCCGAGTAAGAGCCACTTTCCTACGTGCCGCGCCCTCATAAGGGCGCGGCATAAAGCCTGGATGACCCACATTCAGCTTGATCGTTAGCGGGCATATTTGTAAATGCGATGGGTCGCGCCCTGTGCTAACTTTGATGAAGAACCTATCCTGGGAGGAGACAAACAATGAAGTCTTTGCACGGAATGTCGATCGCGCTGGGTTGCGCGATGTTGTTGATCGTTGTCGGGTGTGACGGGGGCTCGAAAGATAAGGGGCTGGATTCGGGAACGGACACCGACACTGATGTCGACACCGACACCGATGCGGACACCGACACCGACACTGATGCGGACACTGACACCGACACTGATACTGACGCTGACACGGATACCGATGTTACCTGCGTCGGCCTGATAATTTCGGAGTATCTGGAGGGGTCTTCCTACAACAAGGGCATCGAGATCATGAATTGCGGCCCCGGAGATCTCGACGTCACAAACTACTCCATCTGCGTTTATTCCAACGCCAACACGTCTTGCGGGAACACGCTCACCCTGAGCGGCACGATCGGTGACGGGGATGTGGTAACAATTTGCGACACCATGCTCGAAACAGACGTGTACTCCGGCACTTGCGATTATTCCTCCGATGTTACCTGGTTCAACGGTGACGATCGGCTGGCGCTGATGGATAGTACGGGCACGGTTATCGACGCCTTTGGACAGCTGGACACGCAGCCCGGCACTCAGATCTGGCAGGACGTGACCCTGCGCCGTTGCAATCCAACGCCTTTCTTGGGTAGCTCCGCGTTTGACCATACCGCCTATTTCGACGAAGTTGCCGTCGACGATTTCTCTGATTTCGGGCAGGCGCCGGCGGATTGGGAATGTGGTTCGGGCGACACCGACACCGATACCGATACCGATACGGGAAGCGCGCCCGACATGTGGGCCGTGTACGGGAATATCGTCACTCCGGAAACGGTGTACCCGACCGGTGTCCTGGTTTTCGATCGGTCCACCCAGAAGATAACCTGCGTCGGAGATGTCTCGGCTTGCACCCTTCCGGTGAGCACAACCACTCTCGATTTTTGCACCAAACTCGTTTATCCGGGAATAATCGATACGCACAACCACAACACTTGGAATACGCTTCCCAAAATTCGCGTTCCGGGGATGGTCTTTTCACGGCGTTACGACTGGCGCGCGTCGGACTACTATTCCGATTTCAAGTCCGCCCGTCCGACCGACGTGTGCATCAACACGGCGATGACCGAGGTGATGGCGGCCCTCGGAGGCACAACCGCCCTGCAGACCACGGGCGGAACCCATTCCTGTTACGAGGGCATGATCAGGAACCTCACGAACACGGCTCACGGATTCGAGGCGGCCGATACACCTCCTTACATATGTTACCAGCTCGATCTGACATCGACCGGCGGCATTCCCGACAACCAGTGCGTGAGTTATTCCATGGTGCACGCCCACATCTCCGAGGGAGTCGGCAGGTTCTCCAACCTTGAATTCGCAGGCGCCGAGTGGCTCGGGTTGCTTCACGACGGGTTGATAGTGGTGCACGGGGTGGGCTTGACCGCGTTCGATCTGGGCAAGATCGCGGCCGCCGACGCCAGCCTGGTCTGGTCGCCGAGGAACAGCATCCACCTCTACCGCGCGGGCCCCGACCTGGCCACGGCATTCAACCTGGGGGTCAAGATGACCCTCGCGCCGGATTGGGTCCCGTCGGGCGGAGTGAACATTCTATCCGAGCTCAAGTGCGCAGATCAGTTGAACCAGGGCTTCTACGGAAACATCATCTCGGATCAGGAGATGGTGAGAATGGTCACCAAATACCCCGGGGAGATCATGGGGCTCGGAGCCGGGGGAAGCGCCGCGAAGATCGGACAGCTGGCGGTAGGCTTCTACGCCGATTTCGTGGTGGTGGACGGAAACGTTTCGCAACCTTACCGCGCGCTCATCGACGCGGAGCCCACCGATATCGTGGGGACCTTCGTGGGGGGTACGGTGATCGCCGGTGAGGAGAGCGTCGTCATCGCCCAGAAGGGCACGAGTCACACCTGCGACTCGGTGGACATGAACGACGGGGTCGTTCACACCAAGTACGTTTGTCTGGAGGAGAGCGGGTTCGGCATGACGGTGGCTACTCTGGCGTCGGATGTGTTCAGTGCATACACCGGGGACACTTACGGCGATGGTTACACCTATTACGACAGCGTCGCCGATGTCTACCTGGCCCTGTGGACGGACTTCCCGGCGGATGCTGTAGGGGCGTGCGTGTTGCCCGACCTGAGCACCGGAGGAACCGACGCGGATCTGGACGGAGTGGACGACGGTTTTGATAATTGCGTGGGTGTCTACAACTTCGAGCAGCGTGATTTCGATGGTGATGGTGTGGGCGACGCGTGCGACGCGTGTCCTCTCGATCCCAACGATGTGTGCTCTGCCTCCGACCTCGACGGCGACGGGCTCGCAAACTCGGCGGAGCTGTTCACGGTTAACAGCAACGATAACTACTCCTGCGCGGTCACATACCAGGAGGCGGCGACCTGCGGTGATTGCCTGCTTGGAGCAACCTGCAACAAGACTATCCCCGAGGTTACGGAATTGGCGTTTCCCAACAAGTTCCCCGACAACATCCCCTGCGAGACGGAGATTCAAATTGACGGCGTCATCGTCGTGGGCAAGAAGGGGACCGACGGCACATGGCTCGCCGATCCTGCGGGCGGCGAGTACAGCGGGCTCTATATGTACGGCAGCAATACCGGTTTCGCCGTGTACGATACCCTTTCCATCACGGGGATTGTCCGTCCGTACCGTGGCGCAACTGTGCTCGAGCTAATTCCGTCTGCGGGCGGGGTGTCGGTCACGGCCTCGTCGGGGACCAACCCGGTTCCCTACGTTTCGGTTGACTGGAGGGTGGCGGCTACCGGCGGTCACGACACCTTCGGGATGCCGGCCCAGCATCGGTACCAGAGCGCGCAGTTGGAGATAGATTCCGTGTGCGTCGACCAGATTATCGTCAGCGGCTCCGAGATCGATGAGCTCATTGTGAGTGATTGCGCATCGTCTACCGATCCCGAGTCGGTGACGGTTAGCTTCGACCTGCTGGCCAGCGCATCCAAGCCGACGACAGGCACGTATTCGGTAGGCGACGAACTGATTGCCCGCGGTATTCTGGGGTTCGACGGAGGCGCGATGATCTACGCCACGGCTGTTTCTGATGTCGCGGTTCAGTGAGGTGTACTAACTTGGTAATTACCTCGGGGAAACAATGACTGGGACTCTTGTGAACAGGGCCTATGCGCTTGTGCTGGCCTGCCCTCTGCTGGAAATTGTCTCACGATGAAGGATCAACAGTCATGATCGAACTCATTATCGCGTCTGCAATTGCCGTGGCAATTGTGGCTCTGTTTGTGCGTAGTCACTTTAAACAGAAAAAGGATTTTGAGGAACTGAAACGTTGGGCCACGGGGCTGGGCCTGACCCTTGAGGGCGATTCCCGCTTTGTGGGCATCGTTGATGGCGCAGCGCTTGAAATCGAACGGGGCAAGATTCGCGTGAGGAGTGTCGGATCGCCGACCCGCATCGCGGTAGTGCACGTTACGCGTATTTCGCTAGATTGCGCTTCTGATGCGGCGTGGTTCATGTGTAGTCGTACCGAGGTCAAAAGGTTGTGCGAGCCGGTCCCTGATTATGAACGCTGGTCAGCGGGCGATGAACTCGACGCGCGCTTTGTGTTCGGTGTCAGTTACCCACCGCAGTACGAGTTCTGGAGGGATGCAGATATGCCGGAAAAGCTGCTCGCGCAAAGACTGCAACTGGCGCAGGCAAAGGGGGGGCGATTGGTGGTGGCCTTCCGCAAGTCTTTTGAAACCACGAGGTGGGACAATCCAACGCGGGTGAAGCAGAATCTGGAACTTGCGCGGGAACTGGCTGGAAGAAAAGAAAAGGCT
>JAUVDV010000067.1 GCA_030595125.1 Deltaproteobacteria bacterium | reverse complement strand
AACGGCCGACGAGTCGCTGACGCGACCTTTTTCGGGGGTGCTGAAAATGCCGTTATCGCCACCGCTCGGCAGGGTCCTGAATATTTCTATTGTTTGCCACAGACCTGCTGCCTGTTCTGAATCCGACTGCTCCTCGTTGGCTACGCTCGTGAAAACCAACTCGGGAAGACGACCGGAGGCCACGATGATGGTGTCAACCTCGACCGTTTCAGGCTGGACAGGCTCGTTGTCGCAAGGACGGTACTCTTCGAAAACAGCGCGTGTCAGTTTGTCGGAAGCTCCGCCAAGCGCAGCAACTATAGTGGAAGATTTGACGTCGATCCCCTCTGCGGACAGGGCATCTCGTTCGGCCAGTTCTTCGGGGAGTTCATCGATGCCGCGATTGGAAACGATAGTTACCTTTTTTGCCCCGAGGGTGCGGCAGCTTCGCGCCACGTCCAGCGATCGTTTTCCGCTGTCAACGATAACGACGTGTTCGCCCACCTCGACCGGTTTGCCCGCCGATTCCGATGCGAGGAAGTCCAGCATCAGAAACATATTGGGCACATGTGCTGCGACCCCGCTTCCCGGACGAAGGATCTTGCGGCTGTCGAATCCACCGGTTGTCACGATGATCGTGTCATACCCGTCATCGAAAAGTGAGCCGAGCGAAAAATCCAGACCCATACTCTTGCTTGTCCGGGCCTCGACGCCCATTTCGAGGATGCCCTCAATCTCATGATCAAGAACCTCCTGGGGAATGCGGTCTTCCGAGATCACGTAGCGTAGAATTCCGCCGAGTTTCGGCTTTGCCTCGAAGACTGTCGGTTGGTGCCCCAGACGGGCCAGGTAGTAAGCCGCCGTCAAGCCTTCGGCTCCTCCTCCTATGACTGCTGTCTTGTGACCGCTATCGACGCATTTGTAAGGATTGACGTGCTTGCCGGTGGTCATTTCATAATCTGCCAGGAAGCGCTTCAAGGAGTTGATGCCGACTGCGTCATCGACCAGATTTCTGCGGCAAGCGAGCTCACACGGCGCAGGACAGATTCGTCCGCAGATAAGGGGCAGGGGGCATTTTTCCTTGATGATCCGAATGCCTTCCTCGAAGTTGCCGTGTCGAACCTCGCGAATGTATCCGGGGATATCGATGCCTGTCGGACATGAACGCTGGCACGGCGCTGTGCATTCTTCGGTTGTGTACTCACTCGTGATGCGTTTGGTGGCCGACGTCAGCGAGATGATGTCTTTGGGACACGCCTCAACGCAGGCCCCGCATGCAACGCAGCGATCGAGGTCGAACACGGGCAACATGTCATCCCCGATGGCCACCGCCCCGAATTGGCAGACCTTGACGCAACTGCCGAGGCCGATGCAGCCTATCGGACATACCTTGCTTCCCCCGTACAGCATCACGGCGGCGTTGCAATCGTTGGCCCCGTTGTACGAATAGATCGAGTCCGCCTCGTACACGCCGAAGTTGCAGGTGGTCATGGCGATCTCGGGTTCCTTTTCTCCGACCGCCTGTCCCATGATCTCGCCGATAGTTCTGGTGACCTCGAATCCCCCGGCGACGCACATGTCGCACGGGGCATGTCCCTGCGCGATCGCCGAGGCGGCGGCGGAACATCCGGCGTAGCCGCACCCCCCGCAGTTCGCGCCGGGAAGCGCGTCAGTGATTTCCAGCACTGTCGGATCCTCCCATACATAGAAAACACGGGAGGCGATCGCCAGCGCGATGCCGGCAACCATGCCGAGGAGAAGCAGAAAAACAGTAGTTGTGATCAACATGGCATCGATCCTTACTGCTGCATCAGAGCGTTGAGTGAACCGTCTACACCGCTGAAACCAAAGAAGGCCAGAGCCATCAGCCCGCCTGTGATCAACCCGATCGCCGTGCCCTGGAGCGGTTTTGGGACATCGGCGATGATCAATCTCTCACGGATACCGGCCAGCAGAACCAGCGCGAGCGTGAAACCGGCTGCGGATGAAAACGCGAAGACGATGGATTCAACAAATGAATAGTCGCGCCGGATACAGAGAATGGCGACTCCGAGCACAGCGCAGTTGGTTGTGATAAGCGGAAGGAAGATGCCCAGAGATTGATACAGCGCCGGGATGGCCTTCTTGAGGAACATTTCCACAAACTGCACCAGCGCTGCGATCACCAGGATGAACGTGATTGTTTGCAGGTACTCCAGCCCAAACCGCGTGAAGATATAGTGGTGAATCGGATAGGTCACTGCGGTTGCTGCCGTCAGGACGAAGATCACCGCCAGCCCCATGCCGACGGCGGTATTCATTTTCTTTGATGTACCCATGAAAGGGCAGCATCCGAGATACTCCGCCAGCAGTATGTTCTTTATGAGAACGGCGCCGATAACGATGATGACGTATTCCATTAAATCCCTCTTCCGTTGCTTTCCAACTCAGGAGCTGCTCGGAGCAGAAACCGCGTTCATTATTGCGAGAAGCACGCCCAGGCAGATGAATGCGCCGGGCGCCTCGAGCATGAAAGAAAACGAATGTGAGCGGTAAGCCGCAGACATTATCTCCACATCGAAAAGCGTCCCTGCGCCTATCAGTTCCCTGAGCCCACCGAGGACTACCAGGGACATGGTGAATCCTGCGCCGATTCCGAGCCCGTCCAGGGCCGACGCAATGACTCCGTTTTTCGAGGCGAACGCTTCGGCGCGACCCAGAATGACGCAGTTGACCACGATCAACGGAATGAATATGCCGAGCGCCTCGTAGACCGGATAGAAGAATGCCTGCGTCGCCATCTCCACGATAACAACGAACGTGGCGATTATGACGATATAGCTGGCAATGCGGACCTTGCGCGGAATGACCTTGCGCAGCGCCGAGACAAGAATGTTGGACCACGTCAGGACGAAAATCACCGCCAGTCCCATTCCCAACCCGTTCGTGGCGGATTTTGTAACGGCCAATACCGGACAGAGGCCCAGCACCAGACGGAATGGAGGTAACTCCTGCCACAAACCCTTGGTAAACTCTTTGAAAACGCTCATTGTGCCTGCATCTGTTTCTTTACTTGTGGATATATTTCGACGCTGTTTCTGATCGCCTCGCAAACGCCTCGGGCCGAATACGTGGCGCCGGAAATGGCGTCCACGTCGCCTCCCTCGGGCTTCGTCTTGAACCTGGTGCTTGTCGTCAGGCCCTTGAAAGACTTTGTGAACTGATCCTCGGCGATCTTCGAGCCGATCCCCGGTGTTTCTTTGTGTGAAATGACCTGGATTCCCGTCAACGTGTCGTTTCCGATGTCGTAACCCACCATGACCTTGATATCGCCGCCGAAGCCACCGCCTTTGGACTCATAGGCGATCGCCCACGTTTCGGTGCCCTTTTTCCCGACGAACAGAAGGACATCTTCCCCGTTGACCGAGATTGTCTTTCTGTCGTTGATGATGTCATTTTCGGCCTTGTCCAGTACCAGCTTGACCTTGGGTCCCTGCACGTTCTGAAGAACCTGGTCTTCGATCCTCTCGGCGGTCGCGGCACGAAAACCCGACAGCGCCAGGGCGCACACCCCGGAGATCAGAGACAAGACAACGATCATCTGGATAATCTCTTTCATGATGACGCCCCCTCTCTTCGCGCTTCTTTGGTGATCTGTATTGTGGCGGGTCGCACAATGATCGGACTTGCCCGCAACTTATCCAGCAGCGGAACAAAAAGACTCATCAGAAGACATGCGAACACTACCCCGTCGGGGTAAACGCTCCAGACCCTCAGAACCACCGTTATCATCCCGCAGAAAAGGCCGAAGGCGACCATCCCCCATCGGTTGATCGGCGCGCTGGAGTTATCGGTGCTGAGAAAGAACGCTCCGATCATGACGTTGCCCGTTACGATGTGAAACAGCGGGCCGGCATATGCGGCGCTGTCAACCAGTCGGAAAAGGCTGGAAGCAATGAAGACTCCCAACAGAAAACACAGGGGAATCTCCCAGCGGACCAGGCCACGGGCAACCATATAGAGACCACCTCCGAGCACGCACACAATGGCCGATGCGCCGATGCCGCCCGTCTGGTTGCCGAGGAACAGGTTCCACGTGTTGAAATCATGAAGGCCTGACGCGCCACTGGCCTTCAATACCGCCAGTGGGTATTGCATGGAAAAGCCAAGATCGTAGTTGATCAATGCCAGGTCGAAGTCGAGATATCCGACCCAGGGCTTGGTGATCCGCAGGACGGCCCAACCCACCAGGGCCGGACTCAACGGATTGGCGCCCAGCCCGCCAAAACACTGCTTTCCGATGGCGATGCCGATAAAGGCGGCCACAACGACCATGTATGCCGGCGTGTTGGCGGGAAGAAGCAGAGCCAGTAGCAGGCCGCTGACGGCAGCGCTGCCATCCGCGATAGTCACGGGCTTGCCGAGCAGTTTTTGCATTGCCGCCTCGGCGATCATCGCCGAAGCCACGGCTGTTCCGATCACTCCCGCAGCACTTATGCCGTAATGATAAAGTCCCATGGCGATAGCGGGGACCAGGGCCAGCAAAGTGTTGTATGAGAAATCCGTGATTCTCGCACCGCTGTGCCAGTGTGATCCGGTTGAGACAGTGAGATCTGCTGCTTTCATTTTCCGACCGTCTCCTCTTCCAGTACGAGCTTGGCGTGCGCGAGAAGATGCAGCAGCGGTCTTTGGGCTGGGCATACATAAACGCACAAACCGCACTCAATGCAGTTTTCCACTCCGAGCTCGGCGCACTTGTCAAAAATGCTGTATTCGGAAAAACGTCCCAGCAGGTTCACCTCGAGTTTTTCGGGGCAAACCGCGCTGCATCGGCCACAATTAATACAAGCCGTGCTTTCGAACCGATGAACCTCCGCCGGCTCCTGAACCAGAACCGAATCAGACGTGGCTGTCATCGGTTGTTCATCCGAGAAGCAGGAATAACCGTGCATCGGACCGTTGATGACAAGCTTGCCTCCCGGCGGAAGCTTTACGTCGAGGTTATCGAGAGCCATCGAGACAGGTGTTCCGATCCGTACCAGGATGTTTTTCAGTTCGCCTCCCGACTTGCCGCAACAGGTGACGATTTTGTTCACAAAAGGTCGGCCCTCCCGCAAACACGAAACCATGCCGACAAGGTGCTCGATGCTGACTACCAGCGTGTTTCCAACCGTGCCGTTCCTTCCTGTTTTCAGTGCTTGCCCGGCGCCATGATTTTTGGCCAGGATCTCGGGAAGGCCGTTTGGATATACCGCGCGCACTTTTACAATTTCGGCGAGGTCGACCGATATGCCGTCGGCAGCGTGAGCCGAGTTGTGCGGGATCGCCACAACCACCTTTTTGGCGCCGGTCGCACGGCGCAACATCGCGATGCCGGCCGACACATCGTTCGCACGCTCGATCAAGACCTGTGGGCTGACTGCGGTCAGTGGTTCCTGATCCAGGGCGCTGATGATGAGGGTTTCGACTGTGGCGCCCTGAACCAGGGCGTCGAAGCCCGGAAATCCCGCACGGATGATCGTTGCCAGGAGCTGTTCGGGGGGAGCATTATCGAGATCCTCGATGCTCTTTATGGACGAATCATATGAATCAACTTCAACTGTATTGATCCCGACGACTGCGTAATCAACGGCATCGGCTCCCCGAAACGAATTGATTTCCTCTACTGTTCCGCTAACCGTGGACATGAACAGCCCGGCCCCCTCTCGCGCCAGGTTCTGTCCAGTCTGTACGGTATCTCCCACAGCGACGCCGACGTCGCCGGGTGATGCCCCTCCCCACAGGAGAGTCGCCCTTGGCGGCAACGCCAGCGACTCAACCGGCACATTCCCGGTTGAATACGGAATCCTGGGTGGAAGAGATCCAAACAATGCTCTCAGTCCCATTGGCTTTTTTCCTCGTTATTCATCTTTATGGCAGTAGCCGCAGTCTTCGGAGTCGTGGCAATTCATGCAATTGCCGCCAATGTATCGCTCGTGGTTCTCATCACCCTTGAACGGCGTGATCTTGTCGTCCATTTTGTAGTGGCAGGCGCGGCAGTTCTTTTCGCGCTCCATCCCCATCATTTCCTTGCCGCCCTTGAATTCATGATGGCAGTCAGCGCACCCGGCCTCTTTTTTGTGAAGCTCGTGATCGAAATCGACTCTGCCGTTGTCTGTCTCCATCTTGATCAATTTTGGAAGAGGCTTGTTCGTCCTGGCGGCCTCTTCGAACGCGAAGCCCATGCGAATATGACAGCTGTCGCATTTTGACATCGATTCACCGAGTGTCTGATGGCACTTCAGACAGCTGGCTCCGATGCCTCTCGGATGCGGGTCTTCGGTTTCTACTTCGGCGGCCGAGCCGTAGTAGTGGCATGATCGGCAACTCATCTCGCCATCGGCGTTGTGATGGCAGTCATTACACTCGGCCAGATCGACGTGATACAGATGATCGAAAATCACGTCACCCCCCGAGGATCCGAACCAGACCTTTTCGGGCGGTCCCGATTTGCCAGGGAACGTGTACCCCACAATTCCGATGGCGATGCTGATCGCCAACAGCACTACTGCGAAGTATTTTTGTGTTTTGCTAAACATGGTTGTCTTGTCCGGAAAGCGGCTCGGTTATTCCTCCCGTTTGACGGTCAGTTTTTTGACGGCGGCGATGAGCTTTTGCGGTTCGACAGGTTTCTCGAAATACTCGTCGACCTGAAGATGATTGCTCGCCTCATCGAATTTCATCCCAGTGGCCTTGCCGAGACCGGTAAGCATGATGATGGGAGTCTGGACGCCCCTGGCGCGCAGCTGGCGAACCATGACGATCCCGTCGTCCAATTCTTTCATCATTACATCAAGGATCATGATATCGGGTTGCTCCTCCACCACCATGCGAAGCCCGGTGTCCTTGTCGTTCGCGGAGATCACCTCGTAACCTTCTTTTTCCAGGATTAGGCGACTCACCTCGATCATGGAGGGATCATCATCGACGAGCAGGACCTTCAACATGAGGCTCTCCTTTGCGCGACACAACTTGTCTACCAAGCAATCGACATGCCAACCCCGTGCGTGTCCACTCAAGGCATATTCCGGCTTTTGTTGACTCCGCGAACTCCGCAATCGGCCGCGCGTAGCATTTCTAGATTAGTGAGGTTTTCGTGTGCCTCGATTGCTCATGGGCGATCCGTGCACACCGTTTTTCAGGAACGATAGTCTTCCTTGTTGAGGGAATACCGCTTCATGCGTTCGTAGAGCGCTCGGCGGGATATTCCCAGAGCCGATGCTGTAGCGACCACTTCGCCCTTGCACCTTAAGAGCGCGTCTTTGATCGCGCTGTGCTCCGTTTGTTCGAGAGCGTCCCGTAGTGGACCCTCGGTGGTGGGAAGAGAGAGCAGGCGACTCGGTCCGAAACCATCGTCGCTGAGGTAAGGTCCGACCGTGCCATCGTGAGCCGTGATGAGCATGCGCTCGACCGTGTGCCTCAGCTCCCGCACGTTTCCGGGCCAGCCGTGCCGTAACATGGAGCCAAGGGTCTCTTCGGGAATGGAGGGAACGGCCACTCCGTCTCTGGATGCAAGCTGCCGGAGAAAATGGGAGACGAGCAACGTGAGGTCCTCGAGTCGCTCGCGAAGGGGCGGGATGCGGATGGAATAGACCATAATGCGATGATAGAAATCCTCACGCATGTCACCGCTGCGTATCAGGTTCTTGAGGTCGACCTTGGTGGTCACCAGAAGGCGAATATCGACTATGCAGGAGATGTCCTTGCCCAGGGCGAAGACCTCTCCATCCTCGAGCACGCGGAGTAGTTTGGCTTGCGCCGAGAGAGAGAGACTCTCTATCTCATCGAGAAGCAGGGTACCCCCGTTTGCGGTGACGAGCTTGCCGTCCCGAGGAGAGCTTGCGCCGGTGAAAGCACCCTGCGCGTGACCGAACAGCTCGCTCTCGATCATGGTTTCGGGGATGGCAGCGGCGTTCAGGGCGACGAACGGCCCCTGCGAGCGGTTGCTGTTGATATGTATGGCCCGCGCCACCAGCTCTTTTCCGGTCCCTGTTTCACCCATGATGAGTACGGGTGCGACGGTCTTGGACACGATCTCGATCTGCTCGAAAACATCCTGGATGGTACGGCTCCTGCCCACTATGCCGAAGCGGGCGTCCTGATCGGAGTCGAGAATCGACAGTCGATGTTTGAGCTCGTCGCTTTCACGCCTCAATTGGGTTTTTTCGGCGGCGCGCCTGATGGACGCCATGAGCACATCATCCTCGAAAGGCTTTTCGACGAAATCGTAGGCGCCTGCCTTGAGGCAACGCACCGCCATGGAGACACGACCGTGTCCGGTGATCATTATGACGGGGCATGAGAACCCCAGGCTTCCGGTCCTGGCGAGGAACTCCTCTCCACCCATGCCGGGCATCTTCACATCGCAGATGATACAGTTCGCGTTGGGAAGGCCAGGCCACGCCAGCGCCTCCGTTGCTGACTCGAACAGTTGCGTGCGATATCCACGCAGGCGTACCATCTGACCGATGGATACCCGTGCGGCCTCGTCATCATCTATGACAACCACAAGCGGGCCGTTGCTCTGGTCAATGTCCTTATTCCGTACCATGGCAATCTCCCGTTTTTTGTCTGTCTTCAGCAGCGGGCAGTCGTATCGTGAATCGCGCTCCGTTCCCCGTTCCTCCCCACGATTCAATGCCCCCACCGTGCTGCTCGATTATACTCAACGATATGGACAATCCCAGACCAGTCCCTTCCCCGGGGTTCTTGGTGCTGTAGAACGGGGTGAATATTTTGTCCTTGGCGGCGTGAGTGAACCCCTTGCCCGTGTCTGAAATTTCAACGAGCACTCCGCTCTCCCTCATGTCGTGGGCCGTGCAAATTTCGAGCCGTCGATCATCAACTTCTTCCATTGACTGGCGCGCGTTGGTCATGATGTTGAGCAGCACCTGCTCGAGGCGCACACGATCTCCCAATATGCGGGGAAGGTCGTTCGCCAGATCCGTTTTGACCAGTATTTCCGACAGTTTGAATTGATGAGTCAGGAAGTCGAGGGTCTCCTTCACTGCGTCATTGATGTCCAGCAGGACGAACTCGCGGTCGGCGCGGCGAGTGAGATCGCGCATCTGTGTGATGATTCGGGCCGCACGATCGACCTGCTCGGAGATGTTTTGCAGGGTCTCCAACATCTCCTGCGGCTTGCCGACGTTGTTCTCCAGCATGTACGTCACGTTGCGAGCGTAGTTTCGGATCCCGGTCAACGGCTGATTGATCTCGTGGGCCACACTTGCGGCCATCTCCCCGAGCTCCGCGAGACGGGTGGAGTGGATGAGCTGTTCCTGCGCGCGCTTCTGCTCGGTGATATCCTTGATGTTGATCAGCACGGCCGATCTGCCGCCGTAATGTACGACGAAGCTCACTACCTCGGCCCAGAGCAACTCGCCCGCAAGTGTAATCAACCGGCACTCGTAGTGCAGGTCCACCGGTTTTCCCATGTCTCGAGTAGCGGCCAGTGACTTGATCCTGGGGTGATCATCAGGATCGAACAGAGACCATACCGAGAGCGCCTCGTTTTTGAGATTGAACTCCTTGTAACCCAGCAGATTTCTCACCGAAGCGTTCATGAAGAGAACGGACTCTCCACGGTACACTATTACGCCCAGCAGGGACTTCTCGAGCACGGCTTCGTAGCTTTCCTCGGATTCGACGATACGTTTGTACTCTGTAAATCTGAGCTTGCTGAAAAACAGTATCGAAGCGGCGACAACAATGAATGTGGCTATACGTATTATTCCTGTCCAGTCGTCGCTGTGAACGATGTTGTCTATCCAGCGCCCCCCCAGTACGAATTCGCTGGCCAGGTAGGCGAAGAAGGCCACGATAAAACCCATCGGCAGGATCATCGCCTTGATCATGTTCCGCTTACTTTTCATTCTGTCGACCTTGATGCCAGGATACGCTAAGAAACGAAAGAAATAATTCTGAGGTTCGTTGGTACTATTCGACGAAGTCCAGGGTATAACTGCAAACACCTTCATTAAATTTGCTTTTGACCCTGAGCCCTGATTTTTCGAACACAGCCTGCATCGCCTTGTTAGCCGGCAGAACCTCGGCGGTGAGCCCGGCGATGCCGTTTCGCTTTGCCACTCTGGCCAGATAGCGACAGAGGAACATACCGATGCCCCGCCTCTGCCAATCGTCGCGAGTGATGAACGCTATCTCGGCCCGGTTGGTGCGTGGGTCCAGGTAGTAGCCTCCGATCGTGACGATCTCTTCTCCGTGGGCTTCGGGCACTGTGCCCACGATCGATACCTCTTCCCTGTGATTGATGTAGACAAAATGTTGTAACTGGCTTTCCGAGAGCGCCTTCACAATGCTCATGAACCGGTAGTAAACCGACTGCGCAGACAGGTTGTAAAAGAGTTTTTTCATGGGGCCGGCGTCGGTCGGGTGAACAGGCCGGAAGTTGATCTGTGTGCCGTCGTCGAGAACCATCGTGGTTCGGAGATCCTTTGGGCCGGAGCTGATCTGGTTTTTTACCTCGGCCATCTCCGGACGCACGTATTTCGCCGAAATCGCGTCCTTGAGCAGTCTGTCGCGGAAATCGGGGTGGGCGATAGAGATGAGGGCCATGGCGCGTTCCTGTATGCTCTTGCCGTGAAGGTAGGCCACACCATGCTCGGTGATCACGTAATGTACGTCGCCGCGCGTGGTCACTACTCCGGCGCCCGGACTGAGATTTGCGACAATGCGCGAAATCTCACCTCCCCTGGCGGTCGAGGGAAGAGCTATGATCGCCTTCCCCCCCTGGGAATGGGCCGCGCCGCGGTTGAAGTCAACTTGGCCGCCGATCCCCGAGTAGAATTTCGTGCCGAGCGAGTCGGCGCAGACCTGGCCGGTCAGGTCCACCTCGAGCGCCACGTTGATCGCCATCTGGCGGTGCTGTTGACCTATTATCATGGGATCGTTGACATACTCGGTGGGATGAAACGCAAACACTGGGTTGTTGTCTATGTAGTCATAGAGTTTGCGCGTTCCAAAACAGAAGCTGGCGACTATTTTTCCGCGATCCAGGGTCTTGCGATTACCATTGATCGTGCCGTTCTCGATGAGGTCTATAACCCGGTCGGTGAGCATCTCGGTATGAATTCCCAGATCCTTCTTGCCGTCGAGGAACTCGAGCACAGCTTGTGGAATACGGCCGATGCCCAACTCCAGGGTCGAACCGTTTTCTACCAGGGCCGCCACGTATTCGCCGATCTTTTTGGTGATGTCGTTCGGTTCGTCCAGAACCACTTCCAACAATGGAACGTCTGTCGGCACCATGAAATCGATATCATTTGCACTGATAAGGCTGTCCCCGAAAGTTCTGGGCATCTGCGGGTTGATCTGGGCGATAACCAGGGAGGCGTTTTCGGCCGCGCTCTTTACAATATCGACCGAGATACCGAAGCTGCACATCCCGTTCTCGTCGGGCGGGGAGACCATGATGAGAGCCACGTCGAGGGGAAGGCGACCCGACTTGAAGAGCCTGGGGATATCGGACAAAAAGATCGGGGTATAATCGCCGAGACCCTCCTGAATGACATCCCTCACGTTATCCGAGATGAAGAAGCTGTTGACCCGGAAGTGGCGTGAAAGCATTTTGTGGGCATATGGCGCCTCGCCTACGGTCAAGAGGTGCGTGATCTCGATGTCTGTCAGCTTGCTGGAACGATCGACGAGGGCGCGTACCAACTCCTGCGGCTGGGCGCACCCGGTGCCGATAAAGATTCTTTGACCCGGACGGATATGGGAGACTGCGCCCTCACAGGTTGTAATTACGCCGCCAAAGGTTTCGAGCCATCTCGCATCCAGGTGTGGTTGTTGCATATCAGTCATCTTCTTTTCCAGCTTCTCCAAGGGTAATCCTGGCGTCCGCGACCATGGGCTCGGTTCCGATCGGTCCGACTATGAATGGGTTGATATCCAGCTCCTCTATTTGCGGGAAGTCGGTCACCAGTTGGCTTATGCGCTGCAGGCCGGAAGCGATCGCCAACGGGTCCACCTTTTTTTGCCCTCGCGCACCCCTGAGCATGTCGTACGATTTCGTGCCTTCGAGCATCTTCAGCGCCTCGTCTGCAGTGATCGGCGCAAGGTGAAAGGCGACGTCTTTCATCACTTCGACGAAGACGCCTCCGAGACCGAACATCAACATCGGTCCGAAATGGGGATCGCGGCTCATTCCAATTATTGTCTCCAAACCGCGATCCACCATCTTTTCGACGTAGACGCCCTTGATCCCGGCATCCGGGGCTTTTCTCTTGATCCTGAGCATCATGAGGTCAAAGGCGTCCGCCAACTGGTCCTCGTTTGAGAGACCCAGCTTGACTCCTCCGATGTCGGATTTGTGCACTATATCCGGGGATACGATCTTGATAGCCACGGGATAGCCGGCGTGTTCGGCGATATCGATTGCCTGTTCCAGATTTGTAGCCAACCTTCCGGCAGGCACCGCGAAGTCGTAGGCGCGCAAGATTTCCTTTGCGTCCACCTCGCTTATCTGTTTACTGCGGATTCGACGATATCTGCCCATGATTCGCTCGACCCTGTGCCGATTTACCGGAAAGCGGGTAACGATTCGAGGGGGCCTCACGAGCCAGGAATTATAGTCGACCATCGCCTTGAGGGCCGCCACCGCACGTTCCGGAGATGGGTAGTCCGGAAGATTAAATGCAGCCAACTCATCGCGTCCGGGCATGACTTCCTTGCCGCCCATGAAAGAAGCCAGCACCGGCTTGTTTCCGCGCAACGCCTGGGCGATCGCGCGGGCGACCTCAGCCGGGCTGGTCATCGCCTGCGGGGCCAGGAGAATGATGATTGCATCCACCGAATCGTCTTCCTGGGCGGCATCCAGCACCATTACATAGCGATCCGGATCAGCGTCCCCGAGGACATCTATCGGGTTTCCAACACTGGCTGCTGCGGGCAGTTTGGCCTTGAGCGACGCAGCGGTCGATTTGTTGATCACCGCCACGTGCATGCCTGCGTTTTCGACAGCGTCTGCGGCCATGATGCCGGGCCCTCCGGCATTTGTGATGATGGCCACTCGATCACCTTGGGGTATCGGTTGCATGGCAAAAGCTTTGGAATAGTCCAGAAGCGCCTCGAACGTATCGGCACGAATGACTCCGGCGCGCTTGAACGCCGCGCGGTAGGAGATATCTCCGCCGGCCAGGGCTCCTGTGTGTGACGCCGCTGCCCTGCTCCCGGATTCGGAAGTGCCCGCCCTGAGTATAACGACCGGCTTCTTTGCAGAGACCGATTCGGTCACCCTGATGAACTTGTCACCCGATTTGATACTTGTCAGGTAACCGAGAATCACCTTGGTCTGCTCGTCGTCTGCCAGGGCCTCGAGAAAATCGTTCTCGTCGAGATCGGCCTTGTTGCCCAGGCTTATCAGCTTGGCGAGGCCCAGATGGCGACCCTCGGCCCAGTCCAGAACGGTCGTGCAGATCGCCCCTGATTGGGAGATGACCGAGATCCCGCCCTGGGCCATCATTCCGGTTGCAAATGAGGCGTTGATGAGATGCTCCGTGTTGATAATCCCGACGCAGTTCGGGCCCATCAGACGGGCGCCCCTCGACACGCACAGATCGGCAATCTCTTTTTCGAGGGCAGCGCCCTCGGCTCCCGACTCCTTGAACCCGGCGGTAATGACCACGATGGCCTTTGCGCCGGCTTTCAGTGAACTCGAAACAGCCTCCTTGACCAGGTGAGTGGGTACCACGATCACACCGAGATCCACCGTGCCTTCGAAATCCCCCAGATCTTTTACGCACTCGAACCCCATCAGGTCACCGCCGCTCGGATTGACCGGCACCAGTCGCCCTTTGAACCCGCCCTGAACAAGGTTCGCAAAGACCGCGTGGCCCACTTTTCCCGGTGTCTTCGAGGCGCCGACAACAGCTATCGTTTGGGGATTAAAAAACGATTCGGTAATCACAATGTTTCTCCTGTCGATCTTCCACATATCAGCGCTTGTGCCGCCGATAACCAGAGCATCGGAGTGATAGTAGTTCGTCGTGACACCATCTTGTTTTCACCGTGGGACTGTTGAACATCCCGCTCAATAACTCCAAGCAATTAATGTGCCACGATATCGATGCCGTCAATGATGCTCTGACCGATAACGGGAACATTCCGAACGGGCACGATACTTGCTGCTGTTTCCAGATTGGTAGCAAGAGCGCCCGGTGTTTTTGTGGGAGGTATGTAATGTTCAGCGTTGAGACAGTTTTTCATGAAAACTGGCTGGCAATAGTCAATTTCGTGTTGGGAATCATCGTCTTCCTCTTGTTTTTTCTTTTCGTTTACTGGCTCGTTCGTCAAGTTATCGCCAACGAGCGTACCTACGCCAGAAAGCAAGAAGAGAACATGCGCGACTATATTGATCCGAAGATCGGCAGGGTCTTTACAAACGGCGGCCGTTCTTGTCGCAAAAAGTCAAAGTAACGATATTGTCACTGGTAGCAGAGGACGGCGCCGCAGGTTTCGGATCCCGAGGTTGTGCACGCGTCGGATGTCCAGTCACAGTTTGGGATATTTGATGTGCGGATGTAAGTGGGCAGGGTGGATGAGGAGGAGTGAAGATAAGCATTGTTTGTGGTGCCGCAGGCACAAGTGGTCGAGCCGCCGTTGCAATCGCAGCCGGCGGATCCGAGATATGTTTGAACCGTGGCCAGGCACAGCTGCGTCTGAGTAGCCAGGGTCATTCCGAGACCGCTGCAGATGCTGACCGCCTGTGCGTTGGTGTTGCTGCCAGGATCGGCGAGATAGTAACAAGTGCTTCCGATGACTGTGCCGAGGCACGAAGACAGGATGGTGAGTGTGATGTCCACGGCGGTCGCGATGGGGTTGTCGCAGGTATCGAGCACACCCGTTCCCACGGTCAATGTGTAGGAATCCCCGTCGGAAACACCGGAGAAGGCCACGGTGTAGGTGGTTGCATCGACGGCTGTGATGCTGCTCATGGCGCCGGTGCCGGTGACCGGCGTCCAGGTGACGCTGGTTGTGTCCACGTTGAACACGTCCTCACTGAAGGTGAGGGTGTAGGTGTCCGTTGATGTGCCCATGGGATAGGACTCATCGACGGAGGTTACCGTGGGAGCCCCGGCAACCGGATCGATACACGAACCAGTGTCCGAGTCTGTGTCGGTATCGGAGTCTGTGTCGGTATCGGAGTCTGTGTCGGTATCGGAGTCTGTGTCGGTATCGGAGTCTGTGTCGGTATCGGAGTCCGTGTCGGTATCCGAGTCCGAATCGGAATCCGAATCCGAATCGGAACTACTCAGATCGGTGCTTGCATCGACGCAGCCGATCGCAGCAGCTCCGATGAAGCATAACATTGCAATTAGTGCGAAAAGGGTTCGTTTCATGATGGGCGTTCCTCCATTGCCAATGATAATACGAAGTGGCACTCCTGTGTGCAAAAGGAAAGGCAGCAAAAATGAACGACCAACTCGACTCCTCCGAAACCAATACACCCTCCCTGCTTCCCCTCCACTGTCCGTTCTGCGGTGGGGAGGTTCCCTTCTCTGCGTCGGTCACCGTGCCGTGCATCCACTGCGGTGAACAGGTCCCCATTCCCGAGGAGCACCGCTGCGCGGCCGAGGCGGCGGAACAGCACGACGAAAAGAACGCCGCTGCTGCGACTGTCTGGAAGAAGATCTCATCGGGCGGTACCCCGGGGCCCGTCCTGCTATTTATCAAGATCTGCGCGCTGGCAGCGGGTATAAGCGTCCTCTTTCCAGGTCTCTTCCTCATGGCCGCGGCTGCGGACCGAGAACGCTACGTGATTCCGTTTCTCCTGTGGTTCGCGGTGGTGGAGATCATCTTTCTCCTCTATGCGGCCCTTGTAGTCCAGGCCACCTCCCGCAGCGTGTCGGTCTCTACTTTCTGGAACTCGCTGGGCGGGGCGCCGGTGGAAGGGAAGCCCGGGATGTACCGCTGCAGGTCATGCGCGGCGCTGCTCAACGTCTCCTCGGGCGCCATCTCGGTCTCTTGCGCCTACTGCGGTCGCGACAACCTGGTGGGCCTGGCGCCCGGTCGGTTGCAGTCTCTGCTGGGTCAGGCACGCCACAGCACCCTCTCCCTGGAGTCCGCCACGAAGACGGTGCGTTTCAGGCGAGACGAGCGCAAGCTCTACTTCCTCACACAGGCGCTGCTCGCCCAGTTGATCCTGCTTCCCATGCTGGCGCGCGGCCTCGATGGAGAGCTGGATCTGGGCTGGGTCGGGCCGGGAGTGGCGTTCGGAGTCTCCTTTGCGGCGCTGATGATTTTCGGTTTCGCCATAAGCATGCGCAAGATCAACGCCCACCTGAAGGACTCACTGGAGATCTGGCAGAAGAACGATGAGAAGAACGACGCATACATCATGGGCGACGACTACTTGTTGGTTGTGACCGGCGACGCGGGGGTGCTCCTGGACAGCCCCATGTCCAAGGCGTTCATCCCGTCGGGGACAGTGAAGCGGGCTCGTTTCGCAGGCGCTCAATTCGATATAGTGTGGAACGAGGGCGGAAAGAAAAAGAAGACCTCCTTCAACTCCATGGCCGCCAAGGCCCGCCTCGCGGACTGGTTCCGCAAGACCTCCGGAGATGATGTGGTGGTCATGGTGGGCGGCGACGCTGTGAGCATTGGCCGCGCCGTCTTCAACGGCTTCGCCGCAATGGCCATCCTCGCCTGGATCGCCGGGATGATTTTTCTGTAGCGAAAAGAGGATAATTGAGTCATTTCTCGTCGTAAGGTAGGTATGCTGAATGAAGAGAAAACCAACAGGAAACGAAAATGGATTATCAGACTATCAAGCTGGGATACGAGGGACCTGTAGCAGTGATTCGGTTGAACCGGCCCGAGCGGATGAACGCGGTCATCGAGCAGATGTATGTGGAACTACGTGATGCGATTACTGCGGTTTCAGGGGACAACAATGTCCGCGCGGTCCTGCTGACCGGCTCCGTCCTCGAGAGAGACGGGCAACGGAAGCAGGCGTTCTGCGCGGGAGCCGATCTCAAGAAGCACTCCACCGGGGAGCGAACCCACGCCCAGAAGCGGGAGTACATACTCCTGGCGCACGAGACGACCAGGAGGCTTTACGTGCTCAATAAACCTGTCATCGCCGCGATCAACGGGCCGGCACGGGGGGCGGGGTTGGAGATGGCCCTGAGCTGCGATTTTATCTTCATGGCGAAGGAGGCCACTTTGGCGTTCACCGAGACAGGACTCGGAACCTTCGTCGGAGGAGGTGCGACCCGCCATCTTCCGAGAATGGTTGGGATGGCAAGGGCCAAGGAGTTGGTCTATTCCGGGCGTGTCATCAACGGTGACGAGGCCGTGGAGATCGGACTGGCGGTGAGGTCCATGCCCGTGGCGACCCTGGAGCGGAACGCGCTGGATTTTGCTCTTGCGCTGGCGAAAAGGGCGCCCGTTTCGTTGAGGTTCGCCAAGCAGAGGTTGCAGCAGCCGGAGGCGCTGGACCTCGATACGGTTTTGCATTTGGAGGCCGAGGCCATCCTGACGTGCATGGACACTGCTGATTGGCAGGAGGGAATCGACGCGTTTGCTTCGAAGCGCGAACCGGTTTTCAGGGGAGAATAAGATGGGACTGAAGAGAATATTTGATGCCCAGTCTGTTGCTGTCATCGGCGCCTCCCGCGATGAGACAAAGCGGGGATACCAGGCCCTCAAGATATTGCTCGACGAGAGGTACGAGGGAGCCATCTACCCGGTAAATCCAAAGGAGGACCGACTGTTAGGCCTGACCTGTTACGACAACATCGCCAAGATCCCGTTCCGGGTAGATCTCGTTCTGATTACCACTCCCGCGCGGACAGTTCCCGGTCTTTTGGAGGAGTGTGGCGCGTGCGGCGTGGGTGGGGCGGTAGTCATCGCCGGAGGGTTCGCAGAGATGGGCGAGGAGGGCAAGTCACGGCAGGACGACATGATCGCCGCAGCTGGCAAGAACGGCGTCCGCGTGGTGGGCCCAAACACGAGCGGCCTTATCAGCGTTCACAATAACTTGAACCTGGTGGGCCTTCACAACGTTCCCAAGGGGGATATCGCCCTGCTCACCCAGAGCGGAAACATGGCGCTCCACCTGGTCACGGAGGCGCAACTCAAGAGTCAGAAGGGGTTTTCCTACTACGTGGGTGTGGGCAACGAGGCCGATATCAAGTTTCACGAGTATCTTGAGTACTTCACTGAAGATCCGAAAACGAAGGCCATTGTTTTGTATGTGGAAGGTTTGAGCGCCGGGCGTGAGTTCCTGGAGCAGGCCTACAAGACGACCCTCGTGAAGCCGGTCGTCCTGCTAAAGAGCGGGCGCTCCGCCACGGGCAGGAAGTCCGCCGGTTCCCATACCGGTGCTCTCGCCGGTATCTCGAAGGTCGCGCGGACGGCCTTTCGCAGAGCTGGAATCATCACTATCGAGCAATCGGACGAGCTCTTCCCCGCAGTTGAGGCCCTCTCCACCTTGCCGTCGATAAGGAACAACAAGATCGCCATTCTGGCAGACGGTGGCGGACATGCCACCATCGCGGCGGACGTACTGGACGAATACGGGGTTGAGGTTCCCGAGCTTTGCGAAGAGACACAGGCCAAACTACGGGAAATACTCTCGCCCAACGCCACGGTAGTGAATCCCATAGATGTGGCGGGTAGCACCGACGCGGATCCGGGCATCTTCGCGGATTGTGCCAGGATACTTATCGAGGACGAAGACGTCGGCGGGGTTCTGCTGGTCGGGCTCTTCGGTGGGTACGGCATTCGGTTCGCGTCCAAACTCAAGTTCATGGAAGAGGATGCGGCGCACCGTATGGGTAAACTCGTGGCGAAGACCAACAAGCCGATAGTCCTTCACAGCCTGTACAACTTCGAGAAACCCCATTCGCTGGAGCTCATGCGATACTACGGGATCCCCGTATACGACTCGGTGGATATCGCCTGCAAATGCATCTCGGTATTGAGTGAGTATGGCCAATACCGCAGCGAAGAACAGTGCAATAAGAACTTCGTTTTCAACTGGGGTTCGAAGGCCGTGCCCAAAGGCAAGGCGATCATCGAAGGAGCGCTGGCGTCCGGAAACAAGGCGCTGTTGGAGTATCAGGCCAAACGTCTTCTGGGGCTGCACGGAGCGCCCGTGCCCAGGGGGGAACGGCTGGTGAAAACTGCGGACGACGCCGTGAACGCGGCGGAAAAGCTCGGTGGACCGGTGGCCCTGAAGATCGCATCCGTGGATATCCTGCACAAGAGTGACGCGGGCGGGGTCAGGCTCAACGTTGAAGGAGCGGCGCAGGTGAAAGATGCGTTCGAGGAGATCATCAAGGGCGCAAATAACTACGACGCCTCGGCCGATATTGCAGGCTGTCTGATATCCCCCATGGCCGAGCAGGGGATGGAGTTGATAATCGGTACGAAGATCGACGATCAGTTCGGCCCGGTGATCATGTTCGGCATCGGCGGCATACTGGTGGAGGTGCTCAAGGACGTGGTGTTTCGGGTACTGCCCATCGCGCGACCGCTGGCGTGGGGGATGCTGGAGGAGATCAAGGCCGCTTCACTCCTCAATGGTTACAGGGGAAAACCGCCCGTTGACAAGGAAGCAATTGTCGATCTCCTGCTGACTGTTTCCGAGGTCGTCGAGTCCTACCCCGAGATCGCCGAGATGGACCTCAACCCGGTGATCGTTCGCTCCGACGGGATCTCTATTGTGGACGCCAGAATAATATTGAAGTAGCAGAGGCGGGGGAAGGACCGGATCAATAGATGGGATCGCACCAGCCCCAGTCACAGACTTCATCGAACCAGCACCACCAACCGCAAGAGCCGCAATGGTCATCGTCCGAGTCCAGATCGGCGCAGTAATTGGTGCAGCAGGAGCTGGAATATGTTCCGGAGCACATGGATCCGCCGCCGCACGTGCAGGATCCTGACGAGCATCCGTCGCCGTAGGGATAACTACCCGAGTCGCAGTCGTATCCGCAGGTTCCGCAGTTATCGACGTTGGTTTGCAGGTCGGCGCAGTAGCTGGAGAAGCAGCAGGTCTGGGAGGGGGTGCACACGGAAGAACCGCACAGGACGGTGGTATCTGTGCCCGTGTCGGTGCCGGTATCAGTGTCCGTATCCGTATCGGTGTCAGTCTCAGTGTCGGTATCGGCATCCGTGTCGGAATCGGCATCCGTGTCGGAGTCGGAGTCTGTATCCGAGTCGGAATCGCTGTCCGTATCCGTATCCCCGTCCGAGTCGGTATCGGTATCCGTGTCGGTATCCGTATCTCCGTCCGAGTCTCCGTCCGAGTCTCCGTCCGAGCCACCGCCCATCTCAAGCTTTGTGTCGGCGCATCCCAGAGAGATGATGGCAACGGCCAGTGCGATGGTGACGAGTATTTGTTTCAGTGCTTTCATTACACCATCCTTCTTCATCAGGAACCGCTGAGTGAAACCTCGTCTATGCCCCAGTAGTCGATGTACCAGGAGTCGTCTCCCTGTGCGAGAAAGCGGATGTAGGCTGTTGCCGTGCGGCAGCCGGCCGGCAGGGCATGGGAGTAGGCGGTCCAGCCGAAGCTGTCATCACTCCAGTCGTCTCCATCTACATATGTAGCCAGGGTGGACCAACTGGATCCATCGCCCGAGCACTGCACGTATATATATTCGTCATCACCCCATTCATCGTCATCGGAATAGTCATCGAGCTTGATGTCATAGTGGAGCGTCGTTGATGTGCAGCCACTCAAGTCCACCACGAGAGAGGTGAGGGAGATGCTGTAGCCGGTTTTATTGGGACTGTCATCGAAACGCATATAGCCGCCGGGCGATCCGCCGGTCGATTGCAATATCCAGTTGGGGCTGTACGACCAGCCCTCCGCGCCGGAATCCCAGGTTGCCAGCGTCATGGGCAGAGAGCAGGAGCCCCCCGTATCGGTGCCCGTATCGGTGCCGGTATCGGTGTCCGTAACCGTATCGGTGTCCGTAACCGTATCGGTGCCCGTGTCGGTATCAGTGTCGGTATCGGTGTCGGTATCCGTGTCGGTGTCGGTATCGGCATCCGTATCCGAGTCGCTGTCTGCATCAGTATCGGAATCGGTGTCACTGTCGGAATCGGTGTCAGTGTCCGAGTCGGTGTCGCTATCCGAGCCGGTGTCGGTATCGGAATCGGTGTCCGTTTCCCCGTCAAGGTCGTCGTTCATTTGCAGATGCGTGTCGGCGCATCCCAGAGAGATGATGGCAACGGCCAGTGCGATGGTGACGAGTATTTGTTTCATTGCTTTCATTACACCATCCTTCTTGATCAGGAACCGCTGAGAGAAACCTCGTCTATGCCCCAGTAGTCTATGCCCCAGGAATCGTCTCCATCGGCGAGGAACCTCACGTACGCGGTGGCGGTCAGGCAGGCGGCGTTGAGGGCGTCGGTGTGAGCCCCCCACGAGAAACTTTCGTCGGTGTTGTCCCAGAAATCGCCTTCATCGATGCCGTCTTCGTAGGTGTGCAGCGTGTACCAGGTGCTGCCGTTGCCCGAACACTGCACATACATCATCTCATGATACTCGAACCACGATTCTGCCTCGTAGTCATTAAGCATGATATCGTACTGCACTGATACTGTGGAGCAGCCACTGAGGTCGATGAGTGGCGACGTGAGCGCTATGCTGTAGTCCGATTTTTGAGACGGTGTCGCGTCGTCGAACCGCATGTAGCCGCCGGGCGATCCGCCGCTCGATTGCAGGGACCAATTATCGCTGTACGTCCAGCCCTCCGCGCCGGAATCCCAGGTGGCCAGCGTCATGGGAAGGGAGCAGACGATTCCGCAGTCGGCCGGGCAGGAGACGGAATCCTCCGCGCCGTTGCAGCACGTGTCGCCGCAGCTGGTGCCGCAGTCCTGCCAGCAGTTGCAGGTGTTTTCGCCGCCGTTGCAGGTGCCGTCGCCGCAGCTGGTGCCACAGTCCTGCCAGCAGGTTACCGTGGTTTCGCTGCCGTTGCAGGTGCCGTCGCCGCAGCTTGTTCCGCAGTCCTGCCAGCAGGTTGCGGTGGTCTCGCCGCAGTTGCACGCGGCGTCGGGGCAGACCGCCGCCGACGAGCCGCCCGTGCAGTTGCCAGAGAAGTCGCAGGTCGTTCCTGTGGTGCAGGAGTCGCTGTCGTCGCACGAGGCGAACAGGTTGATACTCTCATCGCAGGAGCTCGTGCCGTCGCATGAGTAGTCGTTGCAATCATCGTCCAGTGTATCGCAGTCGAAGTAGGTGCCGCTGACGCAGACGCCGCTCGCGTTGCACAGGTCGCTGTAGGTGCACAGATCCCCATCGCTACAAGTATGCCCGGGAAGTGTGGTGACGTCGCAGGTGGAGGTGCCGTTGCACAGCCTGTCGTTGCAATCGTCGTCCAGGCACGAGGCGGTGCCGCCGCCCACGCAGACGCCGGAGGAGTTGCACTGATCGTTGTAGGTGCACAGATCACTATCGACACAGCTCGCCCCCGTCAGGATGGTATCAACACAGACGGAGGTTCCGTCGCAGGCGCGATCGACGCAGTCGGTGTCAATGCACGAGACAGCATTCCCCGAGCAGGTGCCGCCGCCGCACTGGTCGTTATAAGTGCAGAGATCCCCGTCGTTGCATCCCGTGGTGGTTCGCCATTCCCACGTTCCGCCGAAGTTGGTGCAGTAGTAGGCGGTTCCGCCGCAGGAGATCTCCTCGCACGGGGTGTGGTTGGTGGCGTTGCACTGGGTTGACGACCCACCGCCACATCCGCCGTTTGCCAGATTTGGACCGCACCCACCGCAGGTAGTGCCGGTAACCAGAAGGTTTGGATCGGTGCAGTCGTCGGACCCACCGCACGAGCCGGGGGAGGTGTAGCAACCCGTGATGTGATCGCAGCCGGAGATGCAGCACACGTTGCTCGAGCCCACGTCGCAGGTGGTGGTGGAGTCGGTGCAGGTGCAGGCATCGCAGTTGCCCGTGCCGTCGCAGGTATCGTTGCATGTCGCAGGATAATTGTGCCACACGCTGCTGATGCAGCCGTCGGGGGGACAGGTGGTCGTTCCACAGACGGTGCCCGATCCCAGGGGCGTTTCGGTGCAAGTGTCGGTTCCGTTGCAAGCACGGGTCATGCAATCGGTGGAGGTGCAGATGATGTCGGTGCCATCGCACGTTCCGGCGCTACAGTAGTCACCGTGGGTACACAGATCTCCGTCGTTGCAAAGGGGGTTACTCGGGCGCCACTCCCACGTTCCTCCGTAGTTGGTGCAATAGTATATTGTGCCGCCGCAGGAGATCTCCTCGCACGCGGTGTGATCGGTGGCGTTGCAGGTATAGTTGACCCCGCCGCCGCATCCTCCCACCGCGCCGTTTGCTCCGCAGCCGCCGCATGTGTTGTCGGTGATGAGCAGGTTCGGGTCGGTGCAGTTGTCCGCACCGGCGCAGGAGCCGGCGGAGGTGTAGCAGCCGCCGGTGTGAGTGCAAGCCGCCACGCAACACTCGTTGCCCAGGCCCGTTTCGCAGACCTCCACCGTGTCGGTGCAGCTGCACAGGTCGCAGCCTCCCGAGCCGTTGCAGAAGCTGGTGCACGATCCGGGGTAGTCGTGCCAGGAGCCGCTGCTGCAGTAGTCTGCGGTGCAGACGGTGGTTCCGCACACCGTGGTTGTGGGCTGGGGCACTTCCGTACAGGTATTGGAGCCGTTGCAACTACTTGCCAGGCAGTCGGTGGATGTGCAGACGATCGGGGTGCCCGAACAGACGCTGCCCCCGCCGCACTCGTCACTGTAGGTGCACGCCTGGCCGTCGTCGCAGTCGACGGTGGATCTCCATTGCCAGATGCCGCCCAGATTGGTGCAGTAGAGCAAGGATCCGCCGCAGCTGACAGTCTCGCATTCGTTGTGGGTGGTGGCGTTGCAAGTGAAGGTGCCGCCGCCGCCGCAGGTGCCGTTGGCGGCCTCGGCCCCGCAGCCGGAGCAGATGCTCCCGACGGTGATGACGTAGGGATCGGTGCAGACGTCTCCGATGCCGCAGGAGCCGGACACGGTGTAACATCCGCTGGAATCCGAGCACGCGGGCTCGCAGCACACGTTGGTTGTGCCGACCTCGCAGACGGTATCTGTGAACGCGCACGTGCACGGGTCACAAATGCCCGTTCCGTCGCAGTACCGGGTGCACACGTCTTCAATGTCGGAAAAGGTACCCTCGAAACAATAATCGTCCGCGCAGTCCTCGGTGCCGCAGGATGTGGTGCCGGACAGGTGGGTTTCGATGCAGCCGCCCAGGCCGTCGCAATCCCGGTCGGTGCATATGTCGGAGGTGCACGTGTACGCGGTGGCAAAGCAGGATCCGCTGAAGCAGGCGTCGTTGTAGGAACAATCATCTCCGTCTTCGCAGTTAACGGCGGTGCGCCACTCCCATGTTCCACCTGTATTGGTGCAGTAGTAGGTTAAGCCCCCGCAGGAGAGTTCATTGCACAGCACGTGATCGCCGGCTGTGCAGTTGGTCACAGTGGCGCCCGTGCAGATTCCCTCCGCGTTGGCCGGCCCACACCCGACACAGCTCGCGTCGGTGATAAGCTGGTTGGTGTCGCACTGATCTGTGCAATCCCCCACGTCGGTGTAGCAGCCGGAGATGCTGTCGCACGCCGCCTCGCAGCACTGATTGGAGGGCCCGGGATCGCAGTCGGTTGGGGTCAGCCCCTCGCACCCCCCGGCGCCGTCGCAGGCGTCGTCTGTGGTGCAGAACTCATCGTCATCGCAATCTGTGGTGGAATCGTAGAACGAGCAGGCGCCCGCGCCGTCACAGACGCCGGTGGTCCCGCAGCTGGACGGGTCTTCCTCCGTGCAGTCATCGTCGGGATCGGATCCGGCCGTTACCGGTGAGCAGGTGCCCTCGAGCTCGGGAAGGTTGCACGCTACGCACACTGCGTCGCACGGAGAATCGCAACAATAACCGTCCACGCATGGATCGCCGTCGCAGTCGGAGGGCTCGTCGCACTCGGCAGGATCGGTGTCGGAATCGGAATCCGTGTCGGTGTCGGAATCGGAATCGGAATCCGTGTCTGCATCTGTATCGACGGAGGCGTCGGGGTTGGTCCCCAGTTCCTTTTCGGGTTCGACTTTGGCGCACGAACCGACGAGAGCTCCTACCATCAGGGTAACGAGTGCATGGATTACCAGGCGATGCATGATCTCCTCCTCGCGCATGTACGTATGTCGATACTTATTGTGTAATTATATGTGAAAAATGGATGTCTGTTTTTTTATTCTGTTCACGGATGGAAAGGGCGAATGTATAATGTTCATGCGCCCCCCAATATGTTTTATCAGCAGAATTTCACGCATGTGGTATGAACCAATCTCAGTAATCACAACGAGAGAGAAGGAGAATTTGAGATGGCACAGCAGTTTTTCAAAAATGATTATGGTTTTTCATTTGCTCGCACGGATCTGAACGCAGAGGTATTGGTTGGTCAGGAAACTGCCCACGATTCAATTGCATGGTTGGATCTGGACGGTGATGGGCATATCGACCTCATTGCAATCACAACACAGCAAGGTGAGGAAGAAGACACTGATCATGAGCTTGTGGCTCTTCAAATACCGACCGGCAAGGCGTTGTGGAGGGCACTCAATGGAGAGGTTTCTCAGAAAGTTGCGGTCGTCGACGGTGTGGTCATCGTAAGCGCAAGCAATTCCAACACACTGCGCGGCCTCAATCCGAGCAACGGAGAGCAACTCTGGTCGCTCGATCTCGATGATCAATTGGAAGGAAGGGAAATGTTCGACGATGACGAGGTAGCTGCGGCGATCACCGGTCGTGGAGCCTGGGCTGTTTTTCAGTGCACGGACGAAACCGCGCACGTGATAGAGGCCAAAACCGGGAAACTGGTCAAGAGTGTAAAGGGTCGACTCGAGCACAACTGGCTGACGGTTCCGGGGCTAGCCTGCTTTGTCGTCGAGGAAGACGATCACAAAGAAAAGTTCATCGCGTGGGATATTGCTAGCCAAAAAGCCATTTTTGAAACGACAAACGACACCGCTCCCGCCATGGGAAACGAAGTGTTTGCCTTGTTGGAGCGAGATTATAGAAATGATCAAACCGTCGTCAGGGTTTTTGATTTGAACACCCTTGAGGAAACGAAGACGGTCGTGGCCGCTACAGAGCAGGGCAAGTCGCTTTCCCAGGGACGCGAAGAGTACGCTCGCCAGGGGGCTTTATTGCTCCCGGGTGGACACCTGATAGTGGGAAAATCCGGAGAAGGAGAAATAGCCGTGCTCGAGATGGGTACAGGGCCTGCTAAAGAGCCGCAAGCAAAGAAGGGGTTTTTCTCAAAGTTGTTTGGCGGTGGGGGCGGCGGCGGCAAAAAAGCTACGGCGAGGATCGTTTCTCCGCCCAAGGAGGGTTATGGGTTTGAGGCCTTTGCAATAGCGGGTGATTCGGTAGCTGTAGCGTACCGGAAAACGCAAGGCACGGAAAAGATCATTTTGGTAGGTTACGACAAGAACACCATGGAACAACGCTGGGTTGTAGAAAATCTCGGCGGGCGGCGCACTGAAGTGTGCCTCCTTTCCACCGGCAATGCGCTGGTTGTGCCCAAGTCTCAGCGCCCCGAGGATCACCACTGGCACGAGGGAAACCAGCAGTCCTGGTGGCATATAAACCCTGCGGATGGGAGCAAGGTAACAGAGTACCCGGTGGCTGAGATTCAGTGCGTGGAGGTACACGGGAAGTACTTCTGTGCATTTGCCGCCACATACGGTAGCTGCCTGCCGGTCGCATACGACACCGAGAGCCGCGAAAGAGTTCTTTGAAAAATGTATCTTAAAAAGGTACGTTGTCGGGATTGCGGCGGCTCGAAAGTGACACCCCCGAGCACAGCCTATGTGTATTGCGATTACTGCGGCATTCTGATCGACTGGGACTTTCAGATCGCGATCAACTCTTCTGAATCGGCCCAACCCGGCCCGCAATACGAGGCCCTGTGCGTTGCCTTGCACCCCAAGATGGAGGAGGCTCGGCTTGCCGGGGACATGACAAGATATACCGAATGCCAGCGCGAGCTCTTTTCATTGCATGCAGAAGCCTGCCCCGCCTCCTACTCGCCCAGAATCGGAGATCCGGCCTATCGTGAGGCCATCGCCAATTATCTTGCAACAATGCAAACTATCTCGGCATTTGACGAGGAAACAATGCAGCTTTCCGAGGAGATGGGAAAGGCGATGCGGACGTTGAGATGGGTCGGAACCAAGGTGAGATCCGACACCTTCTGGAAGCTATTCGACACCTATCGAAAACACTCCGAGACCGTACTCTCCAAGTGCGAAGAGATGGGCGAGTTCGAGAATCATCCCGACGAAGTTTCTCGCGAGTTGGCGGCGCGAATAGGCTATTCCGTTTTGGCGCAGGGATGGTTGCCCCATCTCGCCGAGGAGGACTCCGAGCGGCTACTGGCAGTGACGAATCTCGGCGGTGAATACGCGAATCTGAAAGACCCCGAGTTGATCAAACGACACTGCGGAAACTGTGGCGGGGATCTTCCGGTCGTGGAAGGTGCGCGACGCGTCCTTTGTGAGGCGTGCGGTTTTCGTGTGGATGTGACAGCGGCCGAGATATCGTGTCAGGAATGCGGGGCACCCATATCACCACCGGACGGCGCCGGGACTCAATCGTGCCCTTATTGCAATGCCGAAATCAGAATAATCAGGTAGTTTTTCCAGGTCCGACTCCGTTGTGTAGATGGAGAGAGAGTGGCAAAGCAGAGGAATGATCCGCGCAACGGGTCATGCTTGTGATATTGTTGGAAAACGGAGGATTTCATGACTGAAAAATTCACTATTTCGATGATCCTGACGCTTGCGTTGCTTGTGTTTGCCGGGTGTGACGACGGCAAGAAAGCCGGCGCCGACGCCGGTCCGGTGCTACCCGACCCCATCTGCCTCGAATCGGGGAACGGTCCGTTCGCGATGGCCTTCACCGATGTCACTGCGGATCTCCAGCTCGATCCTGACAATTTGCGGGCGACGGCCACGGCACTGACCATCGTCGATATCGACGGCGATCACTGGCCCGACGTCTTCCTGAGCAAGGCGAGTTCGGAACGGGAAGACCCCGCCGAACCTGTCGGCCGCTATCGCATGTTCCGCAACACCGGAGGAACCGGGTTCGAGGAGGTCACCTTCGACTCGGGATTGTTCACGGCGCGGGACGGCACAGAGGGCAGGGCGACCTCATATGTTTTATGGGCCGACGTGGATAACGACGGCGACAAGGACGCCTTCAGCATGGTGAACGAGAACACGGACAACTCCGCCGCTCTGCTGGACCATACGACCATCTTCTTCAACGACGGAACCGGGCATTTCGACATAGGACCCCAGCAGAGTTTCACGTCGGGCCAGTACGATCCGATAGTCGCCGCCGCCTTCCTGGACTACAACCTGGACGGCCTGATCGACGTGTTCACCGGGCACCACTACGCCAACTACGGGTACCTCAATTCCACGGTGCAGGACTCGCTCTTTGCCGGAGACGGGCAGGG
>JAUVDV010000059.1 GCA_030595125.1 Deltaproteobacteria bacterium | reverse complement strand
GTTTCAGATCCACGTGCGACCAGCGCAGGTTCATCTGTTCGCCTCTCCTGCATCCGGTCGACAGCGCGATCACCACCGCGCAGTAAAGATCTTTCGAGCTGCTCTTCTTGCACGCCTTGAGCAGCGCCTTGCGTTCGTCGTCACTCAGGAACCGAACCACCCCCCTGGGCTCCTTCGGCTTGGTCACGCGACGGAACGGGTTGTCCTCCACCCACTGCCACTCCTTCATGGCCACCGTGAACACGTGGGACAGCGACGCCATGTACCGCGCCACCGTTCCCGCCGATCGCCTTGTCCCTTTCTTCAATTTTTTCCGGCCCAGCTTGTCGCGGTACTCCGCGATCAGGGCGGGGGTGATCTTGTCCAGCGTGTACTCTCCGAGTTTATCGCTCCACCAGTCGAGCTGTGCGTCCTGAGATCGCACGCTGCCGGGCTTCTTGTTCGGCATCACATCCTGCTTGTAGCGCTCGATCAACTCGGCCAGGGTGTGCTTCTTGGCGGCGTTCGCGGGGAAGTACCTGCCGTCGCGGATCTCGGCCTCGGTTTTCTGCGCCCACTTCTTCGCGTCGGAGAGGCGTTTAAACGTCCCCGACTGCTTGGGATGGCCTCTCAGACGCACCGATGCGCGGTAGGAGATATCTCCGTCTTGGCTTTCTCTTTTTTCAATTGTCGGCATGTTCCCCTCCTTTAAGCTATCCCAAAATGGTAGCGAAACAGCCGGTTTTCCACAACCCAAAACTAACAATCAGCAGGTCTAAACGAGAAAAGCCAATAATAACGGGCAGAAACAGTTACCCCATTTCGCCATGGGGTAATCATGGGGTAATGTGCCCCAAAAGTGCCCCACGAGCGGGTTTCCGAAGGTCTTGTTGTGGTTGATTGTGGTTAATTGCCCCATGAGTGCCCCATGGAGGGTGATCGGCAAGAGGCAGAAAAAAGAAAGGCCCGAAAAACTCTTTGTTTTCCGGGCCTTTGCGGAGCCAACAATCGGACTCGAACCGAAGACCTGCGCATTACGAATGCGCTGCTCTACCAACTGAGCTATGTTGGCTTGCTTCGCGGGAGGCTCAGCAGCTCGACGTTACACGCCGGGCACGGGGAAGGTACCCTCTTGCACAATGTTGTCAAGATCCCGGCGTCAAAGAACTCATCCCTGGAAAAAAGCCAAAAATTTCAGCCACACACAATCTTGCGCTAACAATAGAAAGATAGCCACGACCGTTGATGGTTGCGTTTCGCGCTATCAAAAGATCTGGAGGTAGACTCATGGACGGCAAGATATTCCTGGCCACTTTTTCGGACGGTTCCACCAAGGTTCTCGGCGACTATGACGCCCTGGCGGACAAGGCCTTCGTGCTCGGTCGCTGGGTAGACTTCGAGGACAAATCTGTTCGCGAAGCCAAATGGGAAGCCTGGGAAGCCGAAGAGATCGTGGACGAATAGAACCCCGGATGACCGATACCACGGCTGATGCCCAGATAAAGGGCGCCTGTATCAAGTCGGTGTTCGAATTCCTGGACGAGCACGAAAAAAAAGAGGAAACCCTGCAGGCGCTTCCGGTTCACTACCGCGACCTCTTCAATCAGGAAATTCTGCCCGCCCTGTGGTACCCACTGGAGTCGTACCTTCAACTGCTCGACGCCATCAACATGGGCTATACGAGAAAAATGCCGGACCCGTATTTCTCCATGGGCAGCAAGGTCATTTTCGACGGAATGAACTCAATCTACCGGGCATTCTTCCGGGTGGGCGGAACCGACTGGCTGGTAAGAAGATCCAACATCCTGTGGACCATGATCTTTCAGGGAACAACCCTGAAAACCACCGTCGAGAAGCCCGGCGTGGGAATTGCGCGAGTGATCGGCGACGTTCGAACCACCAGAAATCTCTGCAAGACCATCGTCGGCGGGCTCACCGAGGCTCTCTTGCTCACCGGAGCGGACAACGTTCGGATCACCCATCCCACGTGCAAGGTCGCCGGCGACGAGTTTTGCGAATTTCACGCTACCTGGGAAATCTAAAACCCCAGCTCGTAGGCCACTCCGAGAAGTATGCGAAGATCCATTGAGTTGGACGCGATGGTCTCGACATCGAGATCTGTTTCGCTTCCCGAATACTCTACCCTGTCATCGTATTCCGAGGGTTGAGTCAGGTTGTACGCGTACCGCATGTCGATCGTGATCGCCAGCTTCCATACCTTGATCGCCAGGCCCAGGCCGAAGCAAATGTAGGTGTCGGTTTGCTTGGTTGCGGTGAACCTGTTTCGCAACGCCTGGAGATCGTTTTCGTCTATATACTGGCTGCCCTCCGTGACCTGGATATCGGTGCTCGCGCCGGTGCCCACCACGAACTCCGGTCCCACACTCAGACTCCCCCTGACGAGATCGTTCTCCACGTTACCCTCCAGTAGAAGGGGCATCCGAACCGCGTTGAAGGTGAAGATCCAGTCCATTTCGACCAGGTTGTTGAAGGTGATGCTGCTCCAGTTCTTGTTTTTCTCGAAGATCAGATCGAACTCCAGACCCAGGTGCCCCTTGAGGATTCTGAACTCGGTGTACAGGCCGCCGCCGCCCCCTATTCCGCCGGCGCCGTCATCGTAGATGATAGCCCAGTCGGGTGCGTTGTCGGGATCGGTAACGAAGTTGCCCCCGAAAGCGCCCTTGACACCCAGGCTCACGCCGAAAAATGGAGTGTCGGCATCGCCACCCTGTGGGCTCGCGTTCTCCCCGGCGCCCGCCCTCGCAGTTGCCAGAAACAACATAACCAGTGACAGGGCCGCTATCGCGTGTTTGATCGCCATGGTTCCTCCCAGGTTTTTTCACTTCGGATGATTGTCGAGCAGTATATAGAAACCGATGACTTCGTCTAGTCGAAGGGGTTGGCGTCGTCGGTGCGCTCGAGCCCGAATTGCTTGTCGGAAAGGCCCGAGATGAGGATCGCCAGACCCAGGCGATCCAGATCGTCGTCAGTGGGAACAACCGTGCGGCTGCCGGGCCGAGATGAGCTCGTCCCCCCGAAGAACCCCCGCGCCGTCTGGACCATCGTGTGGTACTCGATTGACACTTTGGGCAATCCGTCCCCCTTCATCCACCGGCGGATCTTGGTGGGGCCCGCGTTGTAGGCGGCCAGGGCGAGATCCTCGTCGCCGTCGAACTGTTTGACAAGCCGCGCAATGTAGTAGCTCCCGGCGGCCACGTTGAACTCAGGGTCGAAAGAGCGGTGGCTGCCCTTCCAGTCTATGCACTCTGCCAGGTAGTCCGCCGTCCTCGGCATCAGCTGCATCAGGCCGCGGGCGCCGACGGGGGAGACCGCCTTTCGATTGAACCTGGACTCCACCCAGATGATCCCGAAGATCAAATCCTCGGAGATATTGTTCTTTTTCGCCGCCTTCGAAACGAGGGGCGCCACATCCCTGACCTTCTCGGAAGTAACCCCCCACGACCCCTTTCGCTTCATTGTCACGGCGCGAGTCGTCTGTGCCACGGATCCCCCGACGCCCTTGCGGTCGCCATTGTGGGAAACCTTTGAGTGGCTGCTCTTCTTCTTGTGAGAGCTGGTGGTCTTCGTGGACGTTTTAGTGGACGCGCCGCCGCAACCACCAACAACAACCAGCATTGCCGCCGCAACCAAGATCAGAAGTTTTCGCGTTAACAGGTACGACATGTAGGTTATTGTAGCACATAAAGCCGAATATGGAAGAAATCCACCCTGTCCCGCGGGTATAAAACCCGCGGCCACGATGCGCTGCGCGCAAGCCCTGCGGGCTGCTTCTCAAGTGTCTTCTCTTGAGGCCTCTGGCCTTTTGTGTTCTTCATTTCTGGCCGCGGGATTCACTTCCGCGGTGCTGGAGCAGAAAGGGCTAGCAACATTGAACAGTCGCGAGTGCGAAACTACATTCCGTTGACGGTCATGCCGTTCTCGTCGAAACGGAGTTCCTTCTTGACGTAGCGATTCATCCAATAAAACCATTTGTTGTCTTGCACGGACGGCGTGAAGTGCTCCGGAGGATAACCAAAGGACACCAGCACCGCCTTGCCGGACATTTCGGGCTCCACGACAGCCCGCTCTATGCAGCTCTTCTCATGATCGCTCATCCCCTCGGTGAGCTCCTCGAGGGACTGCCGGACCAGCAGACGGCCGGCAAACTGCTCGGCGGTGATGCCCGGGTGAAACCTGGACTGGAAGTAGATGGTAAACCGCGCGCCGGTTTCTCCCCATGTGAGATCGAGCCTGGACTTGTGGCCCGTGTGAAGCACTGCGTCGGCCATCAGCGTGCCCGCCGGGATGATATCCCCCTTCTTGTAGTTGATGGAGAACATTTTCATGGCGTTTTCGTACCAGAGATTGTACGAAGTAAAGAGTGTTCCTGGTATCTGCATGGCGTCTGCCCCCAAAAGGTAGCGCTTTTCAACACTGAAGGTATGACGAACAATATGCAAGTTCAACCCCATTCAAAGGTGCGCCAGGCAGGCAATGCCCGCTTCTACAAGCGCATCGGTGAGATGGAAGCCCTCCGCGCGCCCCCCGAAAAACACCTCTTCTAGGGCCCAAAACGACCTCGGCAAGAGGTTCAACGCGCCGTGCCTCCCACAAGTTGGGAGTGACATGGGCGCCGATTTTTCAGAGGTAAAAAATGTCCGATTTTGCAGGTAAAACAATGGTTCTGTTGGGTAACGAGGCGATCGGTCGAGGCCTGGTCGAGGCCGGCTGTCAACTCGCCATGTCGTATCCGGGAACTCCGAGTTCGGAGATCCTGCCGTCATTCGTCCGGTTTGCCAGGGTAGAGAACATCGACGTTCACTCCGAATGGTCCGCCAACGAAAAGGTGGCTTTCGAGGAGGCGCTCGCCGCGTCGTACACGGGCAAGCGAACAACCGTGATCATGAAACAGGTGGGCATGAACGTGGCCGCCGACCCCATGATGAGCTCCGCGTATACGGGCGTAAAAGGTGGATTCCTCATCATCACCGCCGACGATCCGGGACCCCACTCGTCCCAGACCGAGCAGGACACGCGCATGTTCGCCCTGTTCGCCAAGATCCCCGCTCTCGATCCGGCGTCCCCCGACGAGGCGCGGAGAATGGTGCCCTACGCTTACGAACTCTCGGAGAAATACGAGATCCCGGTGATAATGCGGCCTTCTCTGCGGGTATGCCACGGTCGCGAGAGTTCCACGCTGGAAGAGCCCACGGTTCTCGATCGTCCGGCCAACTTCGTCAAGGACACCCACCGATGGGCGGCGACCCCCAGGTACAGGCTCAAGCTGCACCAGCAGTTGAACGAGAAGCTGGCCAGGATCACCGAAGATTTCGAGGCTGACACCACCTTCAATTTCGTGGACAACGCGGACGCAAAGTCGAGCTTCGCAATAATAGCCGCGGGCATGCCGTATGCCACCATTCGCGACATTCTCAAGGAGCACGGCGCCTTCGAGCGGGTCCCGATCCTCAAGATCGGCACCGCCTTCCCGTATCCCAAAAAGACCATCGAGGGGTTCGCCTCCAAATACGACAAGGTGCTGGTTGTCGAGGAGCCCGACGCGGTGATCGAACTGCAACTCTCCATGCGAAACCGGGTAATGGGCCGGCACGACGGCACCGTCCCGGATGCAGGAGAGCTGACCGGCGAAGTTCTCACCGATGTTCTTTCAAAGGTACTGACTGACGCCGGGGTGATCGACGAGCCATGGGCGATCTCAAAAGATCTGCGGGAGGTCGTCAATGATCTGGAGATCCCGGTGAGGCCGGCCAGCCTGTGCCCCGGATGTCCACACAGATCGTCGTTCTACACCATCAGAAAACTCTTTGGGAAAAAGGGCATCTACACCTCCGACATCGGTTGCTACACGCTGGGACTCAACCTGGACGCGGTGGATACGTGCCTCGACATGGGCGCCGCTATCTCCATGGCCACCGGTTTCTACCACGCGTACAACCACGACAAGGGGGACATCCCGCCCATCGTGGCCACCATAGGAGACTCCACCTTCTACCACGGCGGCCTGCCCGCCCTGGCAGGGGCCATCTACTCGGACGCGCGCTACATCCTGGTCATCCTCGACAACCTGGTCACGGCCATGACCGGCATGCAGCCCACCCTGGCCCTCGGCGTTCAGGCCGACGGGACCCTCGGAACGGTGCTTCCCCTGGAGGACGCATGCAAGGGCCTCGGCGCCAGGTTCGTGCGCGTTCAGGATCCCTACGATCAGGATGGAATGCGGGACGTGCTGAAGGAGGCGCAGGAACATTGCCGCGGACCCGAAGGACGGGTGGCGGTCATCATCGCCAGGCACGGGTGCCTCATCAACGACAAGGCTGCCGCCAGGGCCAACGTGAGCCCGGTTACCATCAACGACAACTGTAACGGTTGCGGCCTGTGCCGGAAGACCTTCGAGTGCACCGCGCTGGTCAAGGGAGATCCGGTAGAGGGCAAGGAAGGCCGGTTCTACACGGTCATCGATCGACGGGTTTGCGCCGACTGCGGCCAGTGCATCCCTGTTTGCAACCGGGGCGCGATACAGCTCCTGGAGAATTGAGATGGCTCCGGTAGCCAATAAAAAAGTACTGGTGGTCAACCCCGGCGGTACGTCCACCAAGGTTGCCATGTACAACGGAGACACTGAGATCTTCTCGGTTGATATCCGTCACGAGGGAGCACAGCTCAAGGAGTTCTCCTCGGTTTACTATCAGCAGAGTTACCGGCTCTCAAAGATCCGCAACGTGCTCCTTGAAAACGGTGTGGACATGGGATCCATCGCCGCGGTGGTCGGTCGCGGAGGGCCCGTCGCTCCGGTGGACAGCGGAACCTACGCAGTGGACGAGGCGATGCTGTCGGCCATCTCCCAGGGACGCATCATGGTGGAGCACCCCTCCCTGCTCGGCGCCCCGCTGGCCCATGAACTGGCGCTCGAGGCCGGTTGCAATGCCTTCATCGTTGACCCGGTCAGCGTGGACGAGTTCGTGGACGAATCCAGGATCACCGGGCTGCCATCCATATCCAGGCGAGCCTTATCCCACGCGCTCAACGTCAAGGCGGCTGCCCGGACAGTGGCCCGGGAGCTGGGCCGATCGCTCGAGGACCTCAATCTCATCGTGCTGCACCTCGGCTCGGGAATAACCGTCGCTGCATCCCGCAAGGGGCGGCAGGTGGACGCCAACGACGCATCTGCAAACGGCCCAATGGCCCCAACCCGCAGCGGATCCCTGCCGTCGCTGGATCTGGCCAAACTGTGTTTCAGCGGCAAGTACGACATCAAGGAGATGAAGAAGCTGATAGTCGGGCAGGGCGGCTGGGTCGCCCACCTGGGAACCGACGACGTACGCGAAATATACAAACGAATCGATGACGGCGACGAGAATGCGAGGATGGTTCTCGACGCCACCGAGTTGCAGATCTCAAAGGAAGCAGCGGCCATGGGGGCTGTGCTCCTCGGAGAGGTGGACGCCGTAGTGTTGACCGGCGGGATAGCCCGCTCGGAACGTTTCATCAATGAACTGAAGCCAAGGCTGACCTGGATCTGTTCCAAAATAGTCGTTAAGCCCGGCGAGAACGAAATGCTCGCCCTGGCCCTCGGAGCGATCCGGGCCGTGACCGGGGAGTGCGAGGCGCAATCCATGGGGCCGTACATCAAGAAATTTGAAAAGGAGCGATCATGAGTGCTCTCAATATGTTGTTTGCAGGAGTCGGCGGACAGGGAATCCTTTTCGCCAGCAAGATATTCTTCGAGGCCGCGATGAAAAGGGGCGACAAGGTAATGGGCGCCGAAACCCACGGGATGAGCCAGCGTGGAGGTTCGGTGGTATCGCATTTCAAGATGGGCGACCAGTCCAGCGCCATGGTCATCCCGGGAACCGCGGACGTTCTCGTGGGCCTCGAGCGCACCGAGGGGTTGCGCAACCTCGAATTCCTTCGAGGCGGTGGGATTTACCTGGTCAACGCGCCGGACCTGTCCTGCATCCCCGAGTCGGCCATGAAGCAGCTTCGGGAGTCTGATATCAAAGTTCACAATTTCGACGCGGACGGCGTTGCCATGGCAAAGAAAAAACCGCTCACCGCCAACCTGTACCTCATCGGATACCTTTGCGCTCAATCCGAGATCCCGTTCGGGCACGATGAGATCAAGGAAACCGTCAGCGCGCTTACCAAACCCGCTTTCCTTGCAGACAATCTGGACGCGCTCCAGATCGGTTACGAGAAAGGAAAGGCACAGCAATGAGATTCGATGACATGGCCGCGAGGGCCAGGGCGAACGAACCCCGCAAACTGGTGGTTGTGGGCGCCCACGAGAGCAACATTCTCAAGGGAGTGGCGCGGGCCGCAGCGGACGGAATCGCCAGCCCGGTCCTGCTCGGAGACAAACCGGAGATAGAAAAGATCGCACAAAGCCAGGACATCGATCTGACCGGACACGAGATCTTGGATATTGCGGATAACACCGAGGCCGCCCTGGCTGCCATGGAGATGGTGCGCGCCGGCGACGTAAACGCGTTGATGAAAGGCGTGATCCCCACGCCGGATTTCATGCGAATATGTTTCAAGAACGGCCTCAAACGCGAGGGCAGGATCATCAGCCACCTGGCCGCGTTCGATCACGAAAAGGCCGGGCGACTGTTGATGGTGAGCGACAGCGGCATCGTTCCTTTTCCGACCCTCGAGCAGCGAGTTCAGATCATCAAGAACGCGGTGGAGGCCATGCGCGCGCTCGACGTACCAGAACCCAGGGTAGCCGTCCTCGCCGCAACCGAGGAGGTCACCGACAAGATCCCCATCTCCAGAGAGGCGGTGGCGCTGAAGGAGATGAACTCGGACGGAGGAGAACTCGCGGGCTTCGGCATCGTCGACGGCCCCATCGACTTCTTCGCAGCCATCGATCCCGAGGCGGCCGCCGTCAAGGGAATCAGTGGCGAGGTTGCGGGACGCGCGGACATTCTTCACTGCCCGGACGTGGTGGCCGGGAACCTGATGGGCAAGTCCATGATCTACTTCTCGCGGAGCATGAGAACCGGCGGGTGCGTGGTAGGCGGCGCCGCGCCCATCGTGTTGCTCTCCCGCGCCTCGTCCGCCGACGACAAGTACTGCTCCATCCTGCTCGGACTCTCCTGCTCGTAGAAGGTTTCTACCAGCCGGGAACAACCACATCGAGGTCGGGCACTCTATTGAACTCTCTTGCGTTTCCCGTAAGGACAGAGCAGTTATTGGCCAGCGCGGTGGCCGCTATGATCAAGTCGTGAGCGCCGATCCGCTTTCCCTTGGTCATCAGAAAAGCTCCAAGCTTCGCATGTATTCTCGCGGCGGCGAGATCAAAGGGGAAAACCGGAACCACCTCCAGGATCTTCTCCACAAACAAACTTCGTCTGGTCTTTTGAACCCGGGTATTTGCCCGATGAACACCGACGAGAAGCTCCGAAGCTGTAATCGAGGCCAGAGCTACCGGCTGGTCCGGCGCGACACGCGCCAGTTCATTTACAGTCATACCCCTGCGCTCAAGCTCGATGATTACGCTTGTGTCTATGAGCTGGACCACGAGATCTCTTCTTCATCCGGTTGGTTCAACTGGATTTGCTCCAGATCGTCGAAAAAGCCCCTGTCAGGTACCGCGATCCCCTCGAGATGACTGGCCAACTGGGCGAGCGAAATCGGCCGCGCCTGCTTGATGGGTCCAAGCCTGGCAATTGTCTTGCCTCCTCGCTGAACTATAAATCGCTCGCCTCTGTACAAGACGCGGTTGAGGACGTCAGAGATGGATCTGACAAGAACTGTCGCCGTTATCGTTGTTTGCTCGGTCATATTGTATCCCTCTATCTGATAATATGATAATCATATTTTACATACAATCAAGTCCGGAGGTAAAAAAGACCACGAAGTCCTGCTCGTAGAAATCCATATGAATCTGACATATAAGGGATCTATGAGACTGTTTCTTATTATCTTTGGACTGGTCCTCATGGGCGTCGCGATCGCACCCGGTTGTGCCGACTCGAGGACCGAGCTCGGAACCAGCGGGGACTCGGATTCCGACGCAGATACGGACACGGACACCGACACTGACACCGATACCGATGCGGACTCAGGCCCGGACACGGACACCGACACGGACACCGACACAGACGTGGACTCCGGCCCGGACACGGACACCGACACGGACTCCGACACGGACACCGACACTGAAGTGGACTGCGCTGCGGGTGAAGTTTTCATCAACGAAATTCATTACGACAACATCAGCACCGACGTGGGCGAGGCAATAGAAATCGCGGGACCGGCGGGTACATCTGTGGCGGGGTGGTCAATAGTTCTCTACAACGGAGCGGACACATCCGCGTACTCGACGACACCGCTTTACGGCTCCTTCTCCAATCTTCAGGGAGCCATGGGAGTCCTTCACCTTTCATACGGCTCAAACGGGATCCAGAACGGCGATCCCGACGGCGTCGCCATCGTCGATGACACAAGCGCGGTCCTTCAGTTTGTGAGCTATGGTGGAACCTTCACCGCGACCGACGGTCCGGCGAGTGGAATGACCAGTATCGATATCGGCGTGAGCGAGGGTGCATCAACCCTTGTGGGACATTCACTCCAGCTCACCGGCACCGGATGCACCTACGCCGATTTCACATGGACCTCGGGAGCGGACACCTTCTCTGGCATCAATATGGGCCAGGCTTTTTCATCATTCTGATCCAGAGACTCCGACTACCACAGACAGATGTCGATATCGGGTAGATATTGCGCGTAACCCTCACCCACCCAGATGTAGTACGTGGTGCTCGGCGTCACCGTGACCGAACCGGAGTCGCTCAAGACTCCGTAAGTCGACGCACAGTAGAGTGAAGTTCCGGTTGCGCAGGGTGACTCGATGATCTGAAGCGCAATGTGCGAACCCGTGTATCCGTTGGCGACGCTTCCGTCGAAGTTGAGCGTTGTCTGGGATGCCCCCGTGGTGTACTCGATCACCATGTCCCCCCCGGTGAAGGAATCGCAGGAGAAGGCGTGATCCACGGCCGTGTTGCTCATGTCGGCGGTCCATGCCCAGCAATCCTCGCTCGAAACGCCCACGTAGTAATTCGTCGAGCCCGTGGTCGCCAACTGGGAACAACTGTCCCCGTCCGGAGGAGGCCCGGTGGTGACGATGTCGATCTCCGGATCCTCCATCTGGTATGTATTCCAATAGGTAAAGAACATGATCAGGTAATCCGTACCGCTGTTGAGATAGACCGAGCTGGTTTCGGCAGTGGTGTCCGAGTAACCTCCCGCGGCACATTTCTGCTCCGTCCCGTACGGATCGCACTCGGTGGTCGCGAAGACGGCGATGCGCGCGTAACCGCTTGAGGCGGAGTGGTTTACGCCGATGATGTTGTACCAACCGCTTGACGGCGGCGTGTACGTGAACCAGGCCGCGTTTGCAGTCCCGGTGGTGCAACTCGGTCCAACTGCGGGGTCATAGTCGAACACCCCGGTCAGCTGGTACGGAAGGGTCACGGTGTTCAGATCGAATGCGGTTGCGCACATGGATCCGTCCGCGGGCGTACCCATGGCCTGGATATCGATAATGGGGTTGAGCATCGGATAAGTATCGTACGCTGTGTAGAACATGATCAGATATTCGGTACCCGCGCTCAGTACTACCGGGTCCGCAGCAGCCGTCGAATCCCCATAGAGCCCGGCTTCGCATTCAATCTCCGGTCCCAGCGGGCTGCAGGAATCTGTCTCGAAAATCGCTATGCGGGGATACCCGCCAGAGACGGACTGGTTCTGACCCGAGATCTGGTACCAGCCGGTCGCCGTGGGGGTATAGGTGAACCATGACGCGTTGAAGGGAGTAGTATCGCAACTCCCGCCCACGGTCGGATCCATGGTGAAGCTCCCGGTCAGCGTGTACGGAAAGGACACCGAGGAAAGGTCGACAGCGCTGGAACAGACCTCTCCTGCAACCGGAGTAAACGTTTCCACCCGGAAATCGGCGGAGGTGAAGTCGCTACCCGCAGTATAGGATATTGCCTTCATGTAGAAGACGTCTCCAATGTTCGCGTCGTATACAAAATTGGCGAAGTTGCCTGTAGAGAGGCTGCAATAAAGCTGAGTTCCCACTGCCGGATTGCAGTCGCCAAGCCATATCTCGTAATTGGTCCAGGAACTCGACGTGTTGACGTTTGACCAGGTAAACAGCAGATCTCCACCGGACGTCGCCGTATATGAGGCTATGATGTCCGCGCCGGCCGCGGCGACGCCGCAACTACCGGGACCGTCGTTTGTTGTGTCTCCGGTGGGAAGAGACGGTGGTGACGCCGTTACGCTCAGAACGAGCGTGCCGAAACTGGAACAGCTCGTCCATGTGCTATCGCTGATAGTTATCGAAATTTCCACGGTGGCGGCCAGAGGATTATCGCATGTGTCAACCACTCCCGTGCCTATGGACAGGGTATACTCGTCCCCCCCGGATACGCCCGAGAACGCCACTGTATAGGTGGCGGCGTCCACGGCGGTAACACTTGTCATGATGCCCGTGCCCGTCACCGGGGCCCATGAAATGTTGGGCGCTCCGACACCGGTCACATCCTCGCTGAATGTGAGCGTGTACGTTCCCGAAGCAATGCTTCCCGCATATGACTGGTCGGTGGAAGTCACTGTCGGAGGTCCGGCAACCGGGTCGACGCACGGTCCCGTATCTGTTTCGGTATCGGTGTCCGTGTCCGTATCGGTGTCCGTGTCCGTATCGGTGTCCGTGTCGGTGTCCGTATCGGTGTCCGTGTCCGTGTCCGTATCGGTGTCCGTGTCCGTGTCGGTGCCGGCGTCCTCGAACGGCAAAATGGCATTTTTACAACCGGCAGACATCAAAACAAACATCACCATCACAAACAGCATCCATATTGTTTTCTTATTCATCATGGCGATCACCTCGTAATTAACGATCAATGTTCTGTACGCCGACCGATCATTTTGTACGCATTTGGAACAAATATTGTAGCACACGGGGGATATGGCGGTCTGGATCTAAAACAACTTTGGTGAAGGTAGCAAAGTTTCAATTTTCAAAAACAACCAAACAGAATTTGGTACTATGTAGAGCGAGCACAGAAAAATTAACGAAATCTGTCTGGGAAGTAGTCCCAAGGAGAGAACATTGAAAAAATATATATTTCTCGCAATCATCACATGCGCATGTCTGGGATCATGGAGTTGCGGTAACGATGATGACCATCTCGACATCGGCAGTGACAGTGACTCCGACAGCGACTCCGACACGGACTCGGACTCCGACAGCGACTCCGACACGGACACCGACACGGGCCCTCACTGCGTCCCCGCTCCCCTCAAACCCTCCAACCCTATTCCGGCCGACGGAACCACGGGCGTGAGCACCGCGAGCACAGACACACTCAACTGGATGGATTCCTACCTCGCTACCCATTATGACGTGTATCTTGGAACCGATTGCCCCGCCCCGGACTACCCCGGCGACGAGTACGAGACAGTAACCGAATCGGAGCTCACCGGCCTGTCCCTGGTGCCGAGCACAACCTACTGCTGGAAGGTGGTCGCGATAGACGACCAGGGCTGCTTTACCGAGGGTAACACGTGGACATTCGAGACCATCTGCCCGGATCCCACGCCGCCGACCGTCACCAGCGCGCCCGTCCAGACCTTCCTGTCGGGTGAGTCGTCCTACTCCTTCATCATCTCGTTCAGCAAGGACATGGTGCCCCTGACAATGTCGGATCTTACATGGGCGCAGGTGACCGGTTCGGGCACCCTCGATTCCCTGACGACCATCGATGCAAACGAGTTCGAGGTGGAGTTCTCAGGCGTGGTAAACGGCGACGCGTACACTCTCACCGTGGAGACCTCGGCCATCGACCAGGCGTGTGGCATCCCGATTGATGAGGCCTACGAAATTGAGATCTTCGTGGTCAATGAGTGTGAGTTGAGTACGGGGACAATGGCCTATTCGTACCTCCCCATGTACTCGTTCTACAACTACTCATACTCCCAGACCATTTACACGGCGGCGGAACTCTGTGGTGCTGGCAACATCACGCAGGTGGCCTGGGACTTCAACGGATCGGGCTCGTCCTCAGAGCCGATAGTGATTTACATGGGCAATACCACCAAGACCGCATTCTCGGGTACCACCGACTGGGTGCCCACCAGCGCGATGACTCAGGTCTTCGCCGGAAACGTCACCCTGGGATCGGTGGCTCTGTGGCTGGAGGTGAATCTGGATACCGCGTTTGCCTACAACGGCACGGACAATCTGGTAATTGCCGTGGACCGGAACATGGGAACCTACTACTCGGGTCCCACCTTTGATACCTATACCGTGTCAGGCAACTCCTCGATATACCACTACAGCGATAGTACAAACTGCAACCCGGCTAGCCCAACCACCGCGAGCAGTGTGGTGAGCAACAAGCCCAACATCATCATCGACTACTGAGTGAAAACACCCGCATTTTTACTTTTGTCAGCGCTCTTGCCCTTCACGACCGGGCTCGCGTGCGGCGAGAAGCCTCGTGAAGCGAACCCCGTCGAGACAACGCGTGAAGCCCCCCCGGATGCCCTGCCCCACCGGATCTTCAGTAGCGCGGCAAAGGCGCTCGAGGCGGTGCTCGATGAGACCGATCCCTCGGTTGTCGGCTTCGGAGAGTTTCACCAGCAAACCGGAACCGTCGGCACCCTGTCCACCATCGAGCGTTTCGCGGACCAGCTGCTACCGGTGATGGCGCAACGAACTTCCGACCTCGTCGTGGAGGCGTGGGTCAGCGAAGGACATTGCGGCGAGGTGGAAAAGCAGGTGGTGTCCGACGTGAACAAGGTGTCGAAGCGCCCGGACGAGACCGAAGACGAGAACCTGAGAATGCTCAAGGCGGCCAGGGTTCTGGGCGTACAACCCCACATCCTCAAGATGGAGTGCGCGGACTACGAAAAGGTGCACATGGCGGACGGCGGGGTCGATTACCTGGAGATGCTGGAGCTCGTCGCACGGCGCCTGATGGAGACGACCGGCAAGATCATCGAAAAGAGACCCCCGGACGACCACCGGATGATCGCCGTGTTCAGCGGCGCCATCCACAACGATCTCTCTCCGGCGAAGGACTGGAAGACCTTTTCTTACGGGCCGGCCATGCAAAAGGCGGCGCGCGGAAAATACGTGGAGATTGACATCTACGTGCCGGAGTTCGTTCAGGCCGCAAGCACCGCCCGTGAAGAAATCTGGTACGACAAGGTCACAAGCCTGGCGTCACGGGAAACGGCGGCGCTCATTGAGACAGGCAAGAACTCGTACATCATCGTCTTCCCTAAGGGCATAAAAGCTCCGCGATCTTCACCCGATCACTTGACGGAAAGGGAAAAAGATAAAAAGGTGGCTCGTTGATTTTGTGAAGTATTCACGCGGAAAGGATCGCAAAAAAATGGAAGCTTCCAGCAAGGCTGATTTCACTGACTTCAAGGTTGCGGATCTGTCCCTGGCCGACTTCGGACGCAAGGAGATCGAAATTGCCGAGCAGGAGATGCCCGGCCTGATGTCCGTGCGTGAGAAATACGGCGCGGAGAAACCGCTCGCGGGCCACCGTGTCATGGGATCTCTGCACATGACCGTACAGACCGCCGTGCTCATCGAAACCCTCGAGATCCTCGGCGCTCAGGTGCGATGGGCCAGCTGCAACATATTCTCCACGCAGGATCACGCGGCCGCTGCCATCGCCGCTAAGGGCATCCCGGTTTTCGCGTGGAAGGGCGAGACCCTCAAGGAATACTGGCAATGCACCAACCGGGCGCTGGACTTCCCCGGGGGCGTGGGACCCACCCTCATCGTGGACGACGGCGGCGACGCCACCCTGCTTGTCCACAAGGGTTATGAGCTGGAAGCTATTCTGAAAAAAGACGGCGCACTGCCCAAGATAACCACCACCGTGGCCGAAGAGATCGAAATTGAGGAGCTCCTGCGCGAGATCATCGCAAAGGACAACAGTCGCTGGCACAGGGCGGTGCCCGAGATTCTGGGCGCGTCCGAGGAGACAACCACCGGAGTGCACCGGCTCTATCAGCGCATGGAGGACGGCACGCTTCTGTTCCCCGCGTACAACGTCAACGATTCGGTTACCAAATCCAAGTTCGACAACCTCTACGGTTGCCGCGAGTCTCTGGCCGACGGCATCAAGCGCGCCACCGACGTCATGGTCGCCGGCAAGGTCGTTCTGGTCTGCGGATACGGGGACGTGGGCAAGGGCTGCGCCCAGTCAATGCGCGGCTTCGGCGCACGGGTGCTGATAACCGAGATCGACCCCATCTGCGCGCTACAGGCCGCCATGGAGGGTTTCGAGGTAACCACCACCGAGGACGCGCTCCACGAGATTGATATCTTCGTGACCGCCACCGGCAACAAGGACGTCATTACGGCCGATCACATGTCGAAAATGAAGGACCAGACCATCGTGTGTAACATCGGACATTTCGACAACGAGATTCAGATGGACAAGCTCGAGACCTGGACCGGAATCAAGAAGATCAACATCAAGCCCCAGGTGGACAAGTGGCTCTACCCTGACGGGCACGCGATCTTCATGCTCGCCGAGGGACGCCTGGTAAACCTGGGCTGCGCGACGGGGCACCCGAGCTTCGTGATGTCCAGTTCGTTTACCAACCAGTGCCTCGCGCAGATTGCGCTGGCGAGGGACAAACCGGAATTGGGCGTCTACATGCTGCCCAAGGCTCTCGACGAGGAGGTCGCTCGATTCCATATCGGCAAACTCGGCGTCAAGTTGACCGAGCTCTCGAAGGAGCAGGCCGATTACATCGGCGTCAAGGTCGAGGGACCCTACAAGCCCGATCACTACAGGTACTGAGAGACCTGGTGGCTAGCTAGTCGTAGTCACAGTGCCCCACGACCGAGATGCAGTTCGTGTTGCAACTGCACAGCTGAGCGCCCTCGCAGGTGCCCGCGCCGCCGGCACAATCGTCGTGGGTCCAGCACTGGAGATTATCGTTGAGCACATGGTGACAGACGTCAAAACCGTCAGCATAGGGCATGCAGAAGTAACCTTCATCACACGAATTTTCTGACGACGAGTCGCAACAACCGCCGGTTCCGGCAGCGCAGTATCCCATGGAATCTTCCTCCATGCAGTCCATGTTGCACCCGCACACAAACGCGCCTGCGCACACATGCTCGGAGAAGCAATCGGTTCCCATCCAGCAGACGTTTCCGTCCGGAGTCGGCTCCTTGCATACACCAAGCATACCGTCCTCCCAGCTCCATGAGGTCAGCACGCACTGTGAAAAATCGTCATCGTTGCACGGGCAATCCTCGTGGCAACAATAATCGGGGATCTCCTCGCAATCCACCGGGCCGGTGTCCGTGTCGGAATCGGTGTCCGCGTCAGTGTCGGAATCCGTGTCCGTGTCGGAATCCGTGTCCGTGTCCGCGTCCATGTCGGCGTCGGTTGCCCCGACCAATAACACCGGCTGTTCCGTCCAGCACGCGCCCAGGCACGCTGAGAGAACAACGACGAGGATTGAAATGCCATACCGGGCTCTTACAATATTCATGACGGCCTCCGTTCAAGATTATATTTTAATTGTACTCAACCAGATGCGACTTGCCAATCGATGACGCGACAACTCGGATCGAGTGTATCGGATAGCTGGTTGGATTATCGTAGATACCCCTCTACTGGAAGGTCAAGCTCAGGTTGTCGATATATGCGCCCGCGAAATAGTATGACATGCCGTCGGTCCCGTGGGCGAATCTGAACCTGAACTCTGACGAGAAGGCGGTGGGCGCGTACTCGAACAGCTTGGATACCCATGTGCCGCTCTCGCCCGTGAACCCCGGCTTGCCGTCTATATAGGGCGTTGTTCCGTCACATTGCTGGTGCGCGTTGATCGAAGCGGCGTCCCATCCCCCATCGGGATCGATCTGCACCCACTGGCTTCCGTCGTAGAACTCCACCAGGAGGCCGTCCCAGTTGCCGTAGTCACCCTCGTATTCATACCAAATGTCGAAACCGAGGCTCAGGGTAAGGCCGCCACATTCAGACAGATCGAATGCCGGAGACGTGAGGAATGCCGAGTCGCAGACCCCGTAGTCGCCCGACAAGTTGGTGGCCCACACGTTGCCGTGACCTTCCTCCGGCGCTCCCGCGACGATCGCTCCCCATTCCCACAAGCTATCGGTGGGATCTTCCACCATCTGCCCGTCGTCCGCCTCGAAATCCGCCAGCCAATCAATATCGCATGGATCGGTATCCGAATCCGAGTCCGAGTCCCCATCCGTGTCGGAGTCGGTATCGTTATCGGTGTCCGTATCCGTATCGGTATCGGAATCAGAGTCACTATCCGTGTCTGCATCCGGACCGGAATCGTACCCGGCGTCTCCGCCCGGAGCCATCGTCGGCGGGCTGGATCCACAGCCTGCGACAAAGAGCAACGCAAGTACAATGTGAAGGATATTTCGCTGTTCTTTCATTTCCTCTTCCTTTCTTGTCATCAGGCGCCGCCCTCGAGCACGCCGGCACAGTCTGTGTCCGTAGGTATGCTATGATTTCTCGCCGTGGTCATCCCTTCGCCTCTCCTTCTGCCAATACCTGTTTTCTTCAGGCCTCTTTGACGGAATCTATTCGATTGGGGTCGTTCCCTGCTCTGCGTCCTTCAGGAACTCGAAAGAATCGAGGATGACCTGCGAGTCGAAAATCCCGTCGCTTGTGTCGTGAATGTGGAAAGTGAGAACAAACACCTCGTCGCCATCGATCGGCCACGCAGTTTTAAGCCAGCCGGTTGACGACCCATATATGTCCCAGTCGTCCAACTCATTCGCGACGCACTCGTAACCGGTGCCGGTGATGTCGGTGCCCACTGCGGAACTGTACCCGTCCGGGCATCCGTTGTACCAGCAGCAGTCGGACAGCGAGGTATTGATGGCTATGTAGCAGTACTTTTCGCCCACATCGCAGCCCGTGTCGCCCACCTGGCAGATGAAATCGTGATAGACACTCGGCTCGCGGCACTCGGTGAAGTTGATGACCTTCGGTTGCCCCCCGTCGGTGCTTGTCGCCTCGAGGATGACGTAGAACCTATCGTTGAACTCAGTGGAAATGAACTCATCGTACTCCTCGGAAAAGAACACATACTTGAACCTGAACGACTTGGCCTCCGCAGGCGCCTTCAATGTGAGCTTCCACTCGATCACGTCGTAGGTATCGTATCCATCCGAACTCCATGGATCTGGCAAACCGGACAGCATGTCATCGCAGCACGATGTGGTATGAGCCGTGCCTGTAGCCAACCCGCTCGCCATGAGCGCGTACGAATTATTGAGCAAAGGCGCGAGGCCGTTACTCACGCTACCGAAGTGATTCACCGCCTCGTAGGTGTCCTCGAGGGTGCAGTTGACGAGGGGCATCGGGCTGGAATATTCCTGCTGGGCTACTACACCAACGTCGCACAGATCGATGGAGCAGACCATGTTGTCGAGTGACGGTCCCACAGCGGGACAGTTCGAGCAGTCCATCTCGATAGGTCCTCCATCCCCGTCCGCGTCCGAGTCACCGTCGGAATCCGTGTCGGCATCCGTGTCGGTATCGGCGTCCGTGTCGGTATCGGAATCTGTATCCGTATCGCTATCGCTGTATTTAACGGAATTGTCTGCAGCCTCGCAGCCCAAATGAAACCAGCAAGCCGCGACCAAGGCCGCCCAGCCAATCATGTGGGAATATGTAGTGTTTGGTTTCATGTTAGTCCTCCTCAGTTGTCGCAAGCGCAAGCGCGGGAACCGTCCGCGTCGGCGCCCCCCTCGGTGGTAACCGGATCGCTCACCCACGCCCACATCGAGGGGATGGTCCACGCGGCCGAGACGCAACCCACCCCGGAGGCATAGCCGGTGATCTCTATAGTGGAGGGAATTCCTCCCGCACCCAGTGAAGACAGCACCGCCGTGCAGTTGGCCATGGTCCCGCCGCTGCCGGCGTAAGTCAGCGTCGCTGTATCGTAGCCACCGTGGCTGCTGCACACCGTGGTACAATTCTGACCCGGCACTCCCAGGTACCAGCAGGCGCCGCCCTCGAGCACGCCGGCACAGTCTGTGTCCGTATCGGTGCCCGTATCTTCTCCAGTATCAGTGCCTGTATCTGTTCCAGTATCAGTGTCCGTATCGGTTTCAGTATCAGTATCCGTGTCTGAGTCGCTATCCGAATCGCTGTCGCTATCCGAATCGCTGTCGCTGTCCGAATCGCTGTCGCTGTCCGTATCGCCGGAAGCGTCGTCGTCGGCATTTGCATCGACGACACTATCGGCGCAGGAAAAACCGACGAACATGACAGCAATAAGTAACGCGATTAGTGATAAATTGGCTCCGCCGGGTAAATTTATTGTCATTGATAATCCCCTATTCCACCACAGGCGCGTGGCAGCCGTGTTCGGACAGATATATAACGAGGTTTTGAAGATACATCTGAGTACCTTCGTTTTCGGATTCAGGGATCCCGAGAGAGTAGAAACGTTGCCAGCCGGAATCCAGAATAATCGGGCGCGGCTCTTCTTCGCCCACCGACGACGGGGTCTCGCCTACAGCTATCGCCGGTCTCCCATCCGTGTCGTGGGCAATAACCTCGTAGAAAGTACTCTCTAGGAGAGAATCGCCATGTACGGTTTGATCGATGAAATTGGATAATGTATCTGCAATTTCTGTAACACCATCGAACAAGAGATGCGGTTGAAGCTCCTGGTCCATCTCCATATAGGTTTCCGTCGAACCATTTTGCATGAATATGAAGAAGCCCGGCGAGGCAAGCTCCGTTGTCATGGTATCGCCCATTCCAAGCCCCTGGCTTATGACATTTGCATGGTCGATGAATCCATCTCCCGCGCCGAGGAGGATTGGAGTGCACAGTTCCATCGTATCATCAATAATATTGACAAATAGCTGGTCACTTACCTGGATGTCGTCCGGATCCATGTCTGATCCGGAAAGGAACCAGAACTGTGTATAGTCTTCCCAATCATTTTCGAAAAACCCTATGAGTTCTTCATATGAAATACCTACGAAACTGCCGTCATGTTCACTGCACTGGGGGTTCTCGCCCGGCAAGTAAAGACAGTTGATTCTCTTGGTTTTTTGAAAATGGTGATATTCGACAGTGATATCATCACGTGTATTCGCCATTACTTCCAGCGCGATACAACCGTCGTTCAAATCCATAAACAGGGTTCCTCCACCTCCCGACCACCAACCGGAACGAAAATCAATAACCAGAATATTCTGTGGGTTATCTTCCAGGTCACTATCCGAATCGGTGTCGCTATCGCCATCCGAATCGGTGTCGGTGTCCCCGTCGGTGTCGGAGTCCCCGTCGGTGTCGCCGTTGGCCGGTGTGCCGGCAGCCTCGCAGCCCAGATGGAACCAGCAGGCCATGATCAGAACGGCCTGGCAAATCACGTGAATACTAACAATGTCAGGTGTTTTTTTTATCATTGATACTTCCCTCGAGGTTATTGGGCCGCTTCGGGCCATCACTCTATAATCGGGTCGGGGTTGATGGACTTCACGCCGATCCCTCCCACGTAACCGTAGGAGTTGGCCGGCGCCACGCCTACGACCGAAAGCCCTACCGGATCAACGGACGTGAGCAAATGGGTTCCATCCAGGCATCCGGTGGAATTTTCCGGGTTGTCGATGAAGACCCTGCCTACCTCCCACTCGCTGCTTCCAACCTGGTCGAAGGACGAATCCGGGAGAACCCCGAGGCAGTCCAGGGTCACCTCGGCGCCGATCGGGCGGACAATGATGATATGATCGTAGTCGAAATCATAAACGTTATCTGTGTTGAACACATACCGATCCAGGAACTGGCCGGCAGGTGGTGAAAAAAGCATCATCGGGTCGCCCGGCTGGTCCTCGAATGTGGGAGGGAATTCTCCTGTGCCGTTCGGGTTGCAGTGCATACATCCGGTCATCATCTGGTAGGCGAAGAACGAGGCCTCGGGCTCAGCGGGATCGGGCGGATTGTCCAGGATCCCTTCCGCGTAATGATCCTCTGTGCTCATGAACTCGAGCAATTCACCCTGCTCGACGAAATGGTGCTCGGCGCCGACCGGATCCGGCGCCGGTGGATCGAAGGTGACGTGCATGTCATCCGCCCCGGCGATGATCCTCCACAGCACCGGATCGTCCGAGTTGGGCGGCGTGCAGGTAGGCCGGGGCGCGTGGCGAGCCAGCACCGTCGCGGTGCCCCAGGCGGCGAGCGGCAGCAACTGCTCTTCAACGTGGTCGCACGACTGGGCGCTCCCGGGTACGAAAGCGCAGGAGTGGCCGCCGAAAACGACCACCGGCTTGTCCGCCATGACAACCGTGCCGGTGAGATCGTCGTCGAGCTCGGCGGGACCTATGGTAACGACGTCAAACGCGTTCAACGTAATTGGGGCTGACACCACTCCCTCGGCCATCGGCCCCACGCCGCCATAGTTCGGCACGTCGGTCTTCGGGATGTAGCTGATGCTGGTATCATCCTCCGTCGCGATCACCGTAACCTGTGAGGCGTAGTTGCCCACACCCCACGGCCCGAAGTCCCATGCGGCCACGATGTACGTTCCATCCAGGCTGGTTACCGGAATGAGCAGAGAGGCGTCGCTGGTCCAGAACTCGTTCCCATACGGATTCCACTGGTAGGCCAGGACCGGCACGTCCGAAGACAGTCGGAAGCCTCTTGCAAAACCAACCCCCTGTGCTTCGATCTCATGCGGCGTCAACAGGCAAGAACCATAAATCGGGGTACAGGTGACATAGATGACCTCGAGCTGTCCGGGTGCGAGTGTTTCCTGGTAGATCTGGCCTGTGTTTCCGTCTTCCAACGTTACCTCGGCCTGCTGATCCGCCTGCGGGTTGGAAACCACGATGCCGTAGACCTGATCGTCGCTGCTTCCGTAGTTGTCGAGATCTGCCGTGAAGAACTCGCAGCCCACCGACGTCTTCGCCAGCGCTGCGTCCTCACAGGTCTCCGGGATCGACGGGCCATTGTAGTCGGTGTCGCTATCCGAGTCGGTGTCGGAGTCCCCGTCGGTGTCAGTGTCCCCGTCGGTGTCAGTGTCTGTGTCCCCGTCAGTGTGGCCGTTGCCCGTTGTGTTTGCCGCCTCGCAGCCCAAATAAGACCAGCATGTAAGAACCAGCGCCGCACAGCCAAGCAAGTGAGAAAAAGTAGTGCCAAGTTTCACGTCAATCCTCCTTAGTTGTCGCATGCACAGGCGCGGGAGCAGTCCGCATCGGCGCCGCTCTCGGTAGTGACGGGATCACTCACCCACGCCCAGATAGCTGGGATGGTCCACGCGGCCGAGACGCAACCTACCCCGGATGTAAAACCGGTGATCTCCTGGGTACTGGCAACTCCTTCCGCCCCTAACGAAGACAGCACCGCCGTACAGTTGGCGATGGTCCCGCCGCTGCCCGCGTGGAAAACTGTAGCTTCGTCGTAACCACCGTGGCTGCTGCACACCGTGGTACAATCCTGCCCCGGATCGCCCAGGTACCAGCAGGCTCCGCCCTCGAGCACGCCGTCACAGTCGGCGTCTGTGTCGGCATCAGTATCGGTATCCGTGTCGGTGTCAGTGTCAGAATCAGAATCGGTGTCGGCATCCGTGTCAGAATCAGAATCGGTGTCGGTATCCGTGTCAGTGTCGGAATCAGCATCGGAGTCGCTTTCTCCAACGGTTCTCACCTCGCCGTCCGAGCAACTCACGGCCCAACAAGTCGCGAACAACGTCGCAATCGCCCAAATAGTCAGTGGTCTTGTCGTCTCAATCATCCCTTCGCCTCTCCCTCTGGTCACGCCTGCTCATTGCCTGGCCTCTTAAGAGAAGACCCATGGACTCCTTTCACGGCTCAAATAAATTCTTCTGGATCCAGAGCGGGCCCGTTCTGGGCCGAGAGTGAAACTACTTGCTCTGGAGGCGTTTGAGCGTCTTCATCACGCGCGCATGGGCCTTCGGGTTGGTGTTGCCGATCTCGGCGAGGTACTTCTCGTAGGTTGCAATGGCCTTCTTCTTCTTGCCCATATTTTCGTAGCAGTAGGCCAGGTCGAAGAGCAGCCCGGATTCAACGGCGCCGAGCTCGATAGCCTTCTCGTATTGCGCCGCGGCCTCGTCGAACCGTTTTGCGCTGCGCAGGGCCACGGCCATGTTGATGCGGAATTCGGCGTGCTTCGGATCCTTCTCGATGGCGGTTTCGAGCAGGACGATCGCCTCCTCGTATCGGCGCAGTTTGGACAGGGCCACGGCCTGGTTGCTCAACAGATCCAGATCTTCGGGGGATTTCTCGAGGCCGGTCTTGTACAGATCTACTGCCTCCTCCAGCCGCTTGAGACGTCGAAGCGCGGTGCCCAGATTGAGGTAGTTCTGCATCTCGTCCGGTTCGAGTTCGAGCGCCTTCTTGAGTGACTCGACAGCCTCTTCCTCCCGCTCCACGCGAATAAGCATCGCGCCTTCCATCGACCAGGCCATCGCGTACTGCGGATCGTGCTCGCGAGCAGTTTTGAACGCCGCGGCCGCGTCCTCGTATCGTTCGAGCTTGCGAAGGATCGAGCCACGAGTGAAGTGGCCCCGGGCGAAGTCGGTCTGGATCTCGATCGCCGCGTCGGCAGCCTCGAGGGCCTCGTCGAGATCGCCGCTGTTCTTGAGCTTGACCGCCCGGTCGTGCTCGGCCAGGGCATCTCCCGAAGCCACCCCGACGGACGAACCTTCACCCGGATCGGTAGTCTTGCCCTGCTGTGTAGCGGCCGGACCGCAGGCCGCCAAGAGCGCGGCGAGCCCGATCGCGGCGGTGACGCGAAGAAGTATCGATCGCATATCAACCTCCCTTTTTAAAGATGAACCACATCGTAACAGCAGCATCGAGAAAAGAGCAATCGCAAGACAAGTGGCCGTTCGCTATGGAATTCGTATCTCAAGACCAAGCGAGCCCTCCATCAGCGGCCGGCCGAGGCTTGCCGCCTCCTGCGTTCCGTGAAACAGCCGTACCTCGGGGATGGCGAGACCGACCCGACCGCCGAGAAACAGGCGTAGCCGTTCGGTGAAGACCAGATCCAGGCGCGCCGCGATGCCCCCGTAACCGACAACGGTGTAGTCCGAGCGCAAAGGAGCGTTGTCCGCCCGGAGACCCTCTCCCCAGACGAATAATGCGCCGCCGCCCAGGGCCAACGACGGGCGCGCGAAGCCCTCGTCTCGCACGTGCCAGACAAACCAGCCGCGAAGCAAGGCCACATCGATAGACGAGCTGGCCTCGCTGGTCGAGATATCACGGCCCAACGGCGCCCACAGTCCGTCAAGCTCCACGCCCCCCCATGTAGCCGGATGCCAGCCGAGTCCGACCGCAAAGCCTCCCCGGGCCCTGGCGCCGCCAGGTGAACCTAGAACAACACCCCTGGCTGCAATCCCGACGGTGCGCGAGGTGTCGGTTTCCAGGGGCGTATCCTCTGCCAATTCAGCGATCGCAACGGAAGGTTCGACTTCGGGCTGCCGCCGTCCCCGGATCCGCAACTCGAGAAGGCTGGCTCGAAGCGTATCCACAGCGCGCACGGCGATGATCGTCGCAGCGTCCTTTCCTCTCGAATCTCCCTGGGCCAGGTGACGAAAGATCGTCTTGCCGGTGACCCGGTCGGTGAGCCACAACTCAACACCGCCGATCATCCCCTCTTCGGGTCGAACGATTCGCATCGCCGCAGCCGCGTCTCGCGATTGCGCAAGCACCTCCAGCTCTCGGCGCCGATCGCGATCGCCGATGGCCGCCCCGGAGGCAACGATCACCGGAATGTCGAGCACCGCGAGTTCGTCGACAAGCGCCCGCTCCGCTTCGGGCCAGGCCTCGTCCGGACAACAGCCGGTCATGCTGACAAGCACGACACCTCCGACCGCAGGAGAACCTTCGGTGGAATCCTGCGCATGGGAAGTCGAAACCGCGCACGGCATGATCGAGATCAGAGTGATTATGACTATCCACGGGCGGGTCACGATGCCCGCTCCTTTGGGGAAGTGCGATCGCCGCTCAACGCTCCAGCACTTCCCGTGCACGCGCACAGAACGGTCCCTGCGGGTACCGCTCCAGATAGACTCGAGCAGTCGAGGCAGCCTCGGCGTCTCGCCCGGTGGAGGTGCAGACTTCGACGAGGTGCCCGAGGGCCTCGCCCGCGAACGCGCCTCCGGGCGCCTCTTTCAGATATATCCGGAGCCAACGTCGCGCCTCCTCCGGGTTACGTTTCGAGTCCAGCGCGAGCCGGGCCAGCAAGTACGCTGCTGTCCGCGCTCTGACTGAGGTGGGGAACCGCGCCCGGATCCCTTCGAGCAACTGTGCTGCACTTAACGGACGCCGGCCGTATCGGGCGTTTTTTGCCAGCTTCCACAACGTCTCCATGTCCGCCAGCTGCACAACTTCACTGAGCCCGCTTTGCTCTGCGGCGGCCACGGCCCCTCGAAGGTCTCCAGCCTCACAAAGGATCTGCCAGACCGGTCGTTGTTCGGCAGTTCGCCCGCGATCCCTTCTCTGTTCTTCTGTGGCCGGCTCCTCATGGTCCTCGGAGCTCGCGTCACCACCAATCATATCGTGACTGAGATCCGATTCATCCCCATCATGCGCCGGTGATACTTCACCGATCACTTCCTTCACGGCAGGCTCGGTCGGCGAAGACCGTAGAATCACGTGACCCTGCGCGCTGTCCGCTTGCAGAATGTATCCTGGCTCCAGGGTGACGCCGCTCTCGCCCAACTCTGCGCCCTCGACCCAGACGCGCCCCTTGTCCACCTCTACTTGCAGATCTCCCGACTCGTCGTGCCAGCTCACTGAAAACACCGTACCGAGGACAGTAACCTGATACGGGCCGGCACGAACAACCCACTTCGCCTTCTCTCGGCCCTCGATCCGAGCGTGCACAACGCCATTATTGAGATCGAGCTGCACTCGGGCTGAGGTCGCCTCCACCACCCTAGCGGAACTCCGATCGTAGAGCTCAAAGCGACTGCCGTCCTCGAAATCGATGGAGACCCGCTCGTTCGCACCGCTTCGAACCCAGACGCCCTCCCGGGCCGGCGCGCCCTGTTCACCGATCGTAAAACTCAGCGATGATGGTCGAAGCGACATCACGAGCGTGCCGACCAGCGCCAGCAGCGCCATGGCGGCGACGGCCACGCCCGCGAGACGCCCCCATCTTAACCGGTTCGAGACAGGCCGGGCGGCAACGTAGGCGACCAGCGCGCGCTTTCGCCGCTCGAGCAACTCCTCGCCCGGCGACGGACCCAGACCCTCGTCCAGAACCTGACCAATTCGCTCCGCGATTCGCGTTCTATCGTTCATCAACCCTCTCCTCCAGAAATGACGCAAGTACCGGATCGCGCGCCGCCTTCTTCAGGAACGTATCTCTGGCGCGACTGATATGCCTCTTCACCGTGGCAAGCGACCGCCCGGTGGCGGTGGCGATCTCGGAGAGATCGGATCCTTCCACAAAGCGCATGATGAATACGATGCGTTCATCGGGCTTCATCCTGTCGAGTATGGTGAAGCCCCGCCGAAGGACCATCATGGTCTCCTGGCTCGCCGGCGCGTGTCCGTGCTCATCTTCTACGCTCGCGACCAAAAACATTCGGCGATACCGCCTTTTCCTCAACTCCTTGCGCACCGAGTTGACCGTGATCGCGGAGATCCAGTCCTCAAGGGCATCCGGGTTTCGGAGCCTGGGGATAGACTCCAGGATCCTGGTGAACACCTGCTGCACTATGTCCTCATGCTCATCGTCGGCGCCGAGCAACCGCCAGACTCGCCGGTCGACCGCCGGGCCGAAACGATCGATAAGGGCCGCCGCAGCTGCAGGCTCTCCGCGCAGCATTCCATCAACGATCTCCCGATCGGTATACGTACGAGGCGTCAATCGTACTACGTCAGAGTCCACACGCCGCATCGTATCGGCCATCCTCTCGCACCTATCGCGGTTCGCTCCCATATAAAGAGGTACCATCACCCTCGCTAGAGGGCTCAGATATTCTCTATTTCTCTATCCTCACCTTGCGATATACTTCTTTGCAGCAACTGGCGATCTTCTCGTCGCAGGTCAGTGAGGTGAAAAATGGTAACCAAAAAAGATGCTCGCGCTTATGTAATTGTCTTCATCGTTGTCGTCGGAGGAGCCGCGCTCCTGTGGGGACCGGAAATGATGCGCTATCGGCAGGAGGATCAAATCCGCGAGAACGGCATCGAGGCAAAGGCGACCGTCCTCAATATCATCGACACGGGCAGCCGCAGCAACCACGATCCGGTCTGCCGCGTTATCCTGTCCGTCGAGCCCCCCGGAGAGGCCGCGTTCCGGTCCGAGACGGAGATGGTCCTGTCACCCGTGGACCTCACGACGTTCAAGAAGGGGTCCGTGATCCGGGTGAAATTCGATCCGAAGGACCGGTCAATGGTGGTGGCTGTCCACTGATAAGACATGATATAGTATTCTCATCTTATAGGACGAAGGATGGGGTCATGCGATACTTGCTTCTGATGATGCTTGCGACCGTGCTGGCTTGCGGTGGGTGCTCGAAAAGCTCGTCGGGCGGCGACGAAAGTGGAACCACCGACTCCGACACTGACTCCGATTCTGACTCCGACTCCGATGCAGACACTGATACAGATTCCGATACTGACACCGATACTGACACCGATACTGACACCGATACTGACACCGATACTGACACCGATACTGACACCGATACTGACACCGACACTGACACCGATTGCCCTAACGGGGAGTACGGCGGCGATATCACCATCGATACGCAATCGGATGTTGCAACCCTCGTGGGATACACCTCGGTCTGGGAAAACCTGCATATCAATTGCCCTTTATGCACAGACTTGAGCGAGTTGATTTGCCTTACCTCGGTAGGCATTGAACTGTGGATCAGCTACAATGACGCCTTAACCAACCTGGTCGGACTCAGCAACATCACCTCGGTGGGCTTGGACTTGAACATCGCTTACAACGACGCCCTCACTAGCCTGGACGGGCTGACCGGGCTCACCTCGGTGGGTGGAGAATTGAATATCATCGGGAACGACGCCCTCACCAACCTGGACGGGCTAACCGGGCTCACCTCGGTAGGTGTGGAATTGCAAATTGCCGTTAACGCCGCCCTCACTAACCTGAACGGCCTGAGTGGCATCACCGGCTCGGTGGGCGCGGATTTGAATATCGCCGCGAACGCCACCCTCACCAATCTGGGCGGGCTGAACGGTATAACTTCGTTGGGTGGGAATCTGGATATTTGGGGCAACACCGCCCTAACCAACCTGGATGAACTTGGCGCCCTCACCTCGGTGGGTGGAGACTTGAGTATTTGGGGCAACGCCGTTCTTCCCGACTGCGAGGTGTGCGATCTTCTGGACCAACTTACTACCGCCCCCACTTCGATAAGTGTCCACGACAACCTCGACGACTCGTGCACGCCGGTTCCTGCTAATTGTCCTTAGACCACTAATCGTAGTCGCAATGCCCCACGGTCGAGAAACCGTACTCGTTGCAACTGTGTAAAAAAGCGCCCTCGCAGGTGCCCATGCCGCCGGCGCAGTCGTCGTCGGTCCAGCACTGAAGATTGTCGTTGAACTCAGCGTGACATACGTCAAAACCGTCGGCAAAGGGCATGCAGAAGTATCCCTCCGGACACGTGTTTCCCGATGACGAATCGCAACAAGCGTCGATGCCGGAAACGCAGTATCCATAGTAATCCTCTTCATAGCAGAGGACGTCGCACCCGCATACGAACACGTCCATGCACACATGCTCGGGAAGCCAGCAATCGGCGATCCCCCAGCAGGCGCCTCCGTCCGGAACCGGCTCCTTGCAGACCCCGAGCATACCGTCCTCCCAGCTCCATTCGGTGAGCACGCACTGTGAAAAATCGTCATCGGCGCACGGACAGTCCTCGTGGCAGCAGTGATCCGAGATCTCCTCGCAATCCACCGGACCGGTATCCGTGTCGGAATCGGTGTCCGCGTCCGTGTCCGAATCAGAGTCCACGTCCGTGTCCGAATCAGAGTCCGCGTCCGTGTCCGTGTCCGCATCGGTATCGGTCGGCCCGCCCCATACTACCGCCTGTTCTATCCAGCAAGAGGCCAGGCACGTCGAGAGAATGACGACGAGAATTGAAATTCCATGTCGGACTTTTAAACTGATCATGTCGACCTCCGTTCAGTCCCAAGGGGGCCCGGCCAAGCGTTTGAGATCTCCTTTATAGAAAATGCTTCCAGGTCCGTCTTCGGGTCAATATTTAATGTGACGTCCGGTTGCCGCATGGCCCACTGGAGCATCATCCTCAGGTAGGTGAGGTGCAGATTTCTCTTTGAAAACCTCATCTCCATGTTCTTCATGGCGTCGCGAACCGAGGCGAGCCTGTCGGATGTCAAATCCGAAAGCGGCATGTTTCTGCGCAGAAGAGCAGTGAGGGCAGTATTGTCCCGCAGATACCGGATGGCCTCGTCCAGTTCCTTGCGCGTACCTTCCGCCCTGTCCGAGAAGTGCCCACGAAAACCCTCGACGAGCTCGCCGAAGGTCGCCATGGGAGCGTTCACATCCTCCTCCGGTTCACTGACAGGTGTGAGCGGCGTCGCGGGGACTGCCGTTTTTGTTTCAATCGGGGTTTTTCTGGGACGCCCCGGCCTCCTGCGAACGGGCTCGGGAGGAAGCTCCTCCACTTCGATTTCCCGCGCTCTTTGCGCGAGAAGATCCCTGAAAAGGTCAGTGAGGGTTGTCTCCGCGCGAAAGGCGAGGTGATCGAGAAGGCGCTTCTCGTTCACTGTCAATCTGAAGGTGACCGCCTCACTGGCCCGTTCCCCAGGGTTGCGATAGAGGGACATGGTTTTGTATTAATATTTACGCGGCTAATTTGCAAGCTTTTATAATTAATACAGCTTTCTCGCGAGCCCTCAGGGCCAGGTGGGACTGTCGTCGTCGAGCACGTAGTTGCCACCGATGTCGAGCACTGGATCCAGTACACAGGTGAGATCGCCCAGGGAATCCACGTTGGTGGTCACGTCCACGACCTTCCAGGTCTCTGCGAATCCCACGACCTGCGGAACCTCGCCGTAGGTGGCGAGCCTCGCGCCGTCGCAATACACGTTGACAAGCGGATATGTGACGGGCGAGGGGCCCGAGTAGAAGTGCACGAGCACCCTGAATTGATCGCCGTCGTCCGGGTTGTCCAGGTTGATATTCTCCGGCACGCCGACCGAGGAGATGTTGTCCAGATCCAGGCGCGGGTTGGGATCGCCCAGTACATCGGGATAGCCCCAGTCGGGTCTGTTCCAGCTGCTCACCTTGCAGTTGGCGTAGAAGCAATCGGCCTCCGTGTCCGGGTTCTGGTTGAACCAGTCGCTGGTAGTGGTGATCTTGCCCATGTGCAGATCCACGTCGGCGGATCCGGTGGTGTCCCAGCAGAGTTCCACTCTCAGGCCCGGGGCCTGCACGTGAATTATCCACGTACAGCTGAGCTCGCCCGCGGGAGTGTCCACGGTCAGGGTGAGTTCATATTCTCCCGAGAGCGAGAAGTTGAGGGTCAGGAAATCTGCCGAGGAGCCCGACAGAACAGTCGTGATCGTTCCGTTCATGGTAAACGGCGGGTTGCCGAGCACATCCCCGCACGGCCCGGCGGACATCTCCCATGTCCACATGGTGGCACCGTAGCCGAGGTATATGTCCGTTCCGTCGATGTCGAGATCGGCGAAAGGCTGGATGGTCCCCGGATCGTACGAGCACAGGATCCACGGATCGCAGCACATGCCCTCGTCGTCGCAACCGTCGCAGTTGTTGTCCGCGTCGTCGCACTGCTCGGCCTGCGGCCAGATTCCTCCATCACACGGGCCCCACACCCCAAACCCGCCGGACGACTGGCAGAGCTGACTCCCATCGGCACAGGTTCCCTGATCCCTGAAGTTGGGCGGGCCCAGGAAACACGGCTGTACCTGGCCAACCGTACATACACAGCCCTCGTCAACCTCGCCGTCGCAGTCGTCGTCCTCTCCGTTACAGTATCCCGGAGACTCGTTGACCATGGCCGCCATGCACGAAGGCACTTCGGGGACGCAGGTATCGACGATCAGACAGGTGCCGCAATCGTTGCCCTCGTCCACCCAGTAGTTGAGGCAAGACAGGCAGTTTGTCGCCGGGTCCCAGTTGCCCAGGCACGAGTTGCAGTTGTCCGAAATATCCCAGTGGGCCAGGCAATACAGGCAGTTCGCCGAAGGATCCCAGTTGCCTTCGCACGCGTTGCAGTCCGCCAGTGGATCCCAGTGCGGCGGGCAGGTGCCGCAATCGTCGCCCATGTCCACCCAGTGGTTCAGGCACGCGTTGCAATCGGCAGCGGCATCCCAGTGCGGCGGGCAGGTGCCGCAATCGTCGCCCATGTCCACCCAGTGGGTCTCGCAGGTGGCGCAACCGGTTGTGATGTCCCAGTTGCCCAGGCACGCATCGCAATCCGCAGCGGCATCCCAGTTGGGCGGGCAGGTGCCGCAATCATCGCCCATGTCCACCCATTGGTTCTCGCAGGTGCTGCAGCCGGTTGTGATGTCCCAGTTGCCCAGGCACGCGGCGCAATCTGCCGCGGGATCCCAGTTGCCGATGCAGGAGGTGCAACCGGTTGTGATGTCCCAGTTACCCAGGCACGTGCCGCAGTCTGTCGTTATGTCCCAGTGGGGGAGGCAGTCGTTGCAGTTGGCCGTCGCATCCCAGTTGGGCGGACAGTAGTTGCAATAGGAACCCGCCCAGTGGTTGATGCAGCCGCACTGCGCGGTCGTGGGCGTGAGGTTCTCACACATGCCGTTGACATCTGCGCAGTCGTCCACAACGGCTCCCTCGTTGTCACAGGAGTCGAACCAGTGCACGTCCCCGCCGGAGCCGCATTGCTGATAGGATTGCGGAATACAACTTGTGTCCGTGACCGTATCCGTGTCCGACCCGGTTTCCGTGTCGGTGAAGGTGTCGGTGTCACTGTCGGTGTCCGTGTCGGTGTCCGTGTCACTGTCGGTATCACTGTCGGTGTCACT
>JAUVDV010000199.1 GCA_030595125.1 Deltaproteobacteria bacterium | reverse complement strand
TCGCGCCTCGTCGTAGGGCATATCGTCCTGTCCAAGATGAACACCGCACGCGCCTACCTCGCGGGCAATCTCCGGGTAGTCGTTGACGATGAAGGTTATGCCTTCGCGCACGATGCGCCGGATCTTGACGGCCATGGACAGGACCTCCGACTTTGAAGCGTCCTTCATTCGTAGCTGGATGATCCTCACGCCGCGCTCGACCATCACCTCCGCGAGCCGCTCGTATCCAACCACCGGGTTTGTGAGGATGCCGTAGAAGCCGATCTTTTCGATTTTGGTCATATTGACACTCCTCAATCACTGGCGAGAAAATCTATATCCACGCTGCCGGCGACTACTACTCCGTTCGGCTTCTTGCGCGTCGGCCCGGCGGGTACGACGATGGTTCGCGAGATGATCCGATCGTCGCCCACGAGCTTCAGGATCTCTTCGAAGCCCTTCTGGTTCTGCGGCGGGTTCCGGCTCCACTTGCACTCGATGAGTTCGAACCGCCGCCCGTGGGGGATAAGGAAGTCGACCTCGCGGGCGTGCTGGTCGCGGTAGAAATAGAGCGGCGGTCGGATGCCTTGATTTGCAAAGTGTCTGACGAGCTGTCCGTAAGCGTGGGTCTCGAACAAGGCCCCGAGAAGCGGGCTGGAGAGGAGATCCGACTCGTTTCTGATTCCAGTGAGGAAGCACGCCAACCCGGTATCCATGAAATAGAGCTTGGGTGTCTTGACGATTCTCTTTCCCAGGTTTTCAAAGTAGGGCTCCAGAAAACCTATGATGTTGGAAGCCTCGAGCACGGACATCCAGCTTTTCACCGTGTGTGGGCTCATGCCGAGGTCGCCGGCCAGAGAATTGTATGAAACAAGTTGCCCTGTGCGCGCGGCGCACAATCTCAGTAAACGATCGAAGCTTCGCAGGTTTCTCACTCCCAGCACAGATCGAACGTCTCTCTCCAGGTAAGTCGCCAGATAATCGCTGAAGAATCTGGACGGTGAAAGATCGCGCGACCAGACCTCGGGATAGCCGCCCTTGAAAATCCAACGCGCTACGTCGTCCCTGTCGAATGCCGCTCCCGTGCTCTTCTGGTATTCTCGCGCCGAAAGAGAATGAAGCTCGAGGATCGCCGCTCGCCCGGCGAGGCTCTCCGTTATTCCTTGCATCAGGTGGAATTTTTGGGATCCCGTGATAAAAAAACGGCCGTTTTCCTCTCGGTGCGTATCGATGTCGGCCTTAATGTACCTGAGCAGTTCAGGAGCGTACTGAACCTCGTCGACGATGAGCGGTGGAGAGTTGCGCGCGAGAAAATCCTCTCCGGAGTGCTCCGCTTCTTCGGCTGTTGCGGGGAGATCCAGCGAGATGTAACGATGCTCTGGAAAGACTCTTGTCAGCAGGCTGGTTTTTCCGGATTGCCGGCACCCGGTCAGAACAAGCGCTGGTCTTTTCTCGGCGAGATAGCCGAGTGTCTCCTGAATTTCCCTTTTAATCCACATTGTTGGGTAATATGCAATTCAATTGCTGATTTGTCAAGGTGTGATTGCACATTTCCCCAGGATGCGACGATTCGACATTCACCGACGAGGGGTTGATTCCCGGGTTCATTCGGTAAACAATGTTTTCGCATAGATCATTCAACGAGTTTTTCGATCGACCTTGGGAGGCAGAATGTCCGGATCGATAAAAAAGACGATTCTTTTCATTCAGGCTGGCGCCCTGACCGCGCTGCTTCTTTCGCCCTCACTCGCCGATGCGGTTACCTGCAAAGAGAAATGCGATCAGGCATACGCCTCCTGCGCTGCGGTGGAGGCTGTGGGTTGTGAGCTGGGCTCGGAACTCGCGGGCGCTGCGGCCTCCAAGCTCGGGGAGCAGATACCCATCCCCGGCATGGGCGCGCTGTTCGGCGGAATGGCCAAGAAGGGTACTAAAGAAGCCTGCAAGAAGAAGCTGGCGCCGTGCGAGAAAATCAAGGAGACGTGTCTGGCCGAATGCGGCGGCGACGCGGGCGCCGGTGAAGGGGCAGGCGCGGGTTCGGCGCCGATCGGGCCGGTGAGGAAGGCGACATTCCGGGTCTTCTCCGACCGTCCGAGGACCATCGTCTACATCAACGGCGAACGGATGGGCGCCACGCCGAGCGATTACCTCGAGCCGTTCATCACTCCCGAGCTTCGGGTGGGCAAGTACTGGGTGAGGCTTGTCACGCCGGACAAGGAGTGGGAGTGGGAGGGCG
>JAUVDV010000191.1 GCA_030595125.1 Deltaproteobacteria bacterium | reverse complement strand
TCCCACCAGTACATTACGTAGTCCACGCTGTCCGGCACTTCCTTGTAAATCTTGCGCAGAGACTCCGCGTAGTCGTCACCGAGAGCGCCGCGCATGCGCCAGTTCCCCACGAACGGCGGGTTTCCTACGATGTAGTCGGCGTCGGGCCACTCGGCTTTGCGAGGATTGATGTACTTGTAGATCGGCGCCCGGGCGGATTCGTCGGGCACGTCCTCCCCGGTGACGGGGTGTTTCTTTGTCGTCTCCCCGTCCCAGCGGGTGACGGGCTTGCCGTCGTCTCCCAGAACGACTTCCTGGCGGTCGTAATCGAGCACCGCGTCGCGGCATTCTATGTTTTCGTAACGACGCAGTACCGGCTCCGGGGGTTGGACGTCGTGGGTGCGGCGATACCATTGCAGGTAGCCGATCCACAAAACCAGATCCGCTATCTCCCTGGCCCTGGGATTTACCTCTATTCCCAGGAACTGGCCCGGGTTGACCATGAACCCCTCCAGCTCGAACGCGGACTGGCTCTCTCCGAGGTCTTGAAGCTCCTTCACGATCTCGGCCTCTATCCTCTTGAACAGGTCGAGGGTGACGTAAAGGAAGTTGCCCGAGCCGCAGGCCGGGTCGAGCACTTTTATCTCGCACAGCTTTTTATGAAACGCCTTGACCGTCTTGATGGCGGCGTTGCGTTGCGTCTTTGTAGGCTCTTTTTCTCCGTCGCCCAGCAATTGGTGAACCTCGGCCTGTACAATGTCCCACTCGGCCCGGATCGGCTCAATTATCGTGGGCCTCACCAGCCGCTCTATGTACGCCCTCGGAGTGAAGTGCGCGCCCAGGCTGTGACGTTCCTTGGGAGACAGGGCGCGTTCCACCAGGGTGCCGAATATGGCCGGCTCCACGTTCGACCAGTCGCGGTCGGCCGCCTCAAGGAGCATCTCCAGCTGCTCTTTCTTCAGCGGCAGGGACGAGTTGAACGCGAACAGGTTGCCGTTGAAACGCAGCAGCTTGTCCTCGAACCCGAACGGCATGCCCTGATCCATGGCCTTCCACAGCTGCTCTATTCCGAATTGAAACTTGCGAGGTTCCGGCACCCAGCGCTCGCGCAATGCGTTGGTGAAGATATCTTCGGGAAGCAACCGGACGTCCTCTGCGAACATGGTGAACAGGCAGCGCATCAGGAATTGGGCGACAATCTCGGGGTCGTGGCCGTCCGCTTCGAGGGTCTTTGCAAGCTCTGCGAGGCGGGAGGCCACGTCGCGGGTAACCACGGCGGCGTGCAAGGATGGATCGAGCGACAACGGATCGGTGAATATGGTCCGCAAGTATTCGAGCGTCTCCGGGTCGGCCAGATCTTCGAGCTTGACCGTGCGACGAGCGCCGAAGCCCCCGTAGTCGCCGTCGAAGCCCGTCCATATTTCGAAGACGTGCCCGATGTCGCAGGTGATGAGAAAAGGAGGCTTGCCCTCCGGGAGGTACGAAGCGTATTGAAGCGCCTGTCCGAACGCGGCCCGCATGGCCCTGTTCCATGATTCTGTCCCGCGCCTGGCCGTGCCGATGGCAACGTCGCCCGCCTCCGAGCCCTGCTTGGCCTCGATGATGAAGCAACCCTTCTTGTAAAGGTCTATTCGCCGCGCCGTAGTTCGCCCGTCCGGGTGAGTGATATCCACGCGCTTTTCAAAGCAGTAGTCCGGCACCGCTTCCACGTCGGGATCGGGAGGATCCACGTTCATCAGTACGCACAGCTCCGTAAAGAACTGCTGATAAACCGCCCGCTCCATGCCCCGAGAACCGGACCACCGGTCGATAAACGTCCGAGACGCCTCCGTATCTGTCATCCGTTTCCTCCCATCCCGCCATCATAAGGCCTACCCGGAGACAAGTCGATATTCAAACAAACGGCTTACCACCTGCCCGAGACAAAAAAAGTCTCAATTCTCCTGCATCGTCATAGACAACGAAAATCCGCTTGACAATTTTGGCCGTTCGTTCTCAATCCGATGTTCAACATTTCAACTGGCCAAGGGAGGGCAATCATGGCGGAAAACAGACCGAGAACACTTGAGGAGCATCAGGCGGTGGTGGAAAAGGTCAGCCATCTGGCCGAGGCGATTCCGACGGATGCGATTCGCGAGCTGGACATACCGATATCCACGTCGGTCGATGAGGGGTTTGCGATAGTCCTGGCCGCGCGCGAGAACTACGATGTTCTCTCCAAGGTGGGCGTCACCCACGAGATGATCGACCATTACGAGCAACTCCTCTTCTCCATGAGTTCGTCCCAATCCATCTGGCAGATGGAGCGTCGCGGCGGTCGCAACGAGGAAACAGCCGCCGTGATCGACGAGGCCGAGAAGCTGCGTAACTTCCTGACCGACGCTTCCGAACTCGCCCTGCGCAACAACCTCGAAGGCCAGCGCCGCCTCGAGACCATTCGCGAAGGCGACGGTATCCCCGACCTGGTATCGGATCTCGACCTCTACACCCTGCTTCTCACCGAGGCGCGCCCCCTCTTCAAGGCGATCTGCATCAACAGCGACGAGCAGGCGAACAAGGCGGCCGGCATGCGCGACGCGCTCAGAAAGGTTCTGGCCGTTGAGGACGTCGCGAAGGCGCTCTCGGGCAGCAAGGAAATGCGCGACCGGATCTACACCCTGGTCAAGGAGAAGCAGCAGGAGCTGCGCATGTTCGCCTCTTTCGCCTTCCGCGGGGACAAGACCAACAAACGTCGCGGCCTCTTCGCGTCGAGCTATCTCAGGAAACGCAACCGCCGCGCGCGGGCAAAGGCCCAGACAGCCCCACCCACGGCGGAGTAACCCGCCTGTAACGCCGGATCCAATTTCCGTATCACCCGATCTCGCTTCCGTAACTCCTGATTTCACGGTCCATTACGCCGATTTTTGAGCCCGTATCACCGGATCTTGCGTCCGTATCGCCCGATTTTGCCCCCGTATCGCCGATTTTTGAGTCCGTATCACCGTGTTTTTACTTCCGTATCTCCGATTTTGCCCCCGTATCGCCGAT
>JAUVDV010000197.1 GCA_030595125.1 Deltaproteobacteria bacterium | reverse complement strand
ACAAACAGATGCGAGGCACACTCGACGGCGGACCGCCTGGCGATGCGATAGAAGCGCGCCTTTTCCTTGGGGGCGAATTCACCAACACCCTCCGCGACGTTCGAGGGAATCGAGTCCGCAGCGCGCAGGAGTTGGTTCTTCAAATAGGCGCGTCCCACCGGGAGGTTATTGGCGATCTCGTCAGCTACGACGACAAAGTCGAGAGATACCTGGTAGACATCGAGCTTTTCGAATTCGAAGTACATACATGCTCCACGGCGGGGGCCTTCGGCAACGGCAACGGCAACGGTAACGGGCTCGGGCTCGGGCTCGGGCCTGCATGGTCGCCTCCTCTGACATCATCACTGTCGCAGGTCGGTCTGACAAAAGCAGGCACACCCCACAATAAAGCGGAAGTCGAGGGCCTGCAGATCTGCGACAAGATGAGTTGCAAACCAGACCTTTAACGCAGGAGCAGACCGTGACCGGACTGATACGTACCGATCTCTCGACTTCCAGCAAGGTTGAGCTTGCCGCATCGGCATTTGCTCGGCAAGCAGAACATGGCGCCAAGACGCAGTTGGCACGTAGCTTCGGGATATCTCGCCCGACGGTGTACGCAGCGGCTTCGACGGCTTCGGAGGTCTTGGAGAAGCACTTTCGTGAGGCGGAATCGGGGTACCATCCGGTGACGGTCACTGTCGATGAGGTCCAACTCGATCGAGCCATTGTGGCTCTTCGTGCCATGGCGCCGAATGCGCTGCGCCCCATCGAGGACATGCTTCCCTTTCTCTATCCGGGTATTCAGGTTTCCTATGGCAAGGTACAGCAACCGCACCGCTGGCGCGGAGCAGAAGGCAGCAGCTTTCAACGCGCGAGAGGATTTATCGGGCATCGAGGACGGTGCGCTCGATGAGATGTTTAGCCAGGGTGACCCCGTCCTTGCCGGCGTGGACCTGGATTCCGGCTACTTGTTCGGACTTGCACTCCGAGACAGTAGGAGTGGCGACGACTGGGCCGAGTTCCTTGGGGACGCGAAGGGTCAAGGGCTGAACTTGCAGGTGGCTGTGAAGGATGCGGCCAAGGGGATCGCGGCAGGGGTAACAACTGCATTTCCCAACGCCGAGCAGCGTGATGACTGTTTCCACGCCCACTACGAAATGGGCAAGCTGCGGATACGGCTGGAGCGTCGCGCGTATGGTGCAATCGCACGCGAAATAGAAGCGGAGGAACTGCTCGAACGCGAGAAGAACACTCTACGGAGCAATCGCAGCAAGCGGGCCAGCCGTGCTGGACAGCTCACGTGGGCGCGGAAGAATTGCCTAAAGACGCTCGCTCTCCATGACGCCTTCGAATGTGCCATGCGAGAGGCACAGCAAGCTTTGGAGTTTGCCGATCCGACAACTGGAGGGTTACGAACCGTCGAGCAGATGCAGGCAATGATTCGAAGTGCCGCCGAAAAGATGATGACACTCGATAACAACAAATGCGCCAAGGTGGGGCGGTACATCTACAATCGAGCGCCGGGTCTGGCGAGCCATATGGACGCATTGCATGATCAATTCGCAACGGTCATCGCCAAGTATGGAGAGGCCGCTACGCAATGCGCCTGCCTGGCATATCGACTTGCACTCGACATTCAGCATCAACGACGCCGATGGGACCAAGCCAACCAGAAACGCCGTTTGCGTGAGGCCATTGGCAAACTCGAAAGAACACAACCGGCTGCCGAAGAGCTCTTCATTCATGTCGATGCCATCATCCAGCGCCGCCACCGAGCCAGTAGCGCCATTGAGGGTTTCAACGCGGCTCTTCGGCCTCACCTCTACGTCCACAAAGGCGTCACCCAGGGATTCCTTGAGTTGTTCCGAGCCTATTACAACCTACGAACACGACGCTGGGGACGGCACAAAGGCACGAGCGCCCGTGAGTGCTTGAGGGGCGAACGAGTCCAGGACTGGCTCACCGTTCTTGGCTACCCGCCATCCACGACAGTTCACTGACGCAACCGCCGCCGCCTCTGCGCCATCGTCTTGCATCACCGCCACGTCCGGTCGACGCCGAGGTGCGCAAAGTGTAAAGCACGACCCCCCGGATCTGATCGGTCCCACCGTCAGCAAACTCACACCCGGCCGGCATTCATGATTTCTCCTCACCAAGCGCCGCCCGGTGATCTTTTTAACCCGACCAACAGTCATGAGCCGCCTGCCACAAAAGCCGAACGAATCAATCTCCGGCGTGTCATGTCACTCGCCTCGATATGAAAAGGCCTAACAGTGAATTAGACGGATTCTATGAAAGTCGAACTCGACGAAAAC
>JAUVDV010000158.1 GCA_030595125.1 Deltaproteobacteria bacterium | reverse complement strand
TGCGACCTGAGGTCGCACCTTTTTTGTTTTTTTGAGTGTTCGCATACCCAAATAGACGAAGCCGGCGCGGCCTTTTTCATTAATATTTTCAACAATTTAAGATCGCGCGGGATCATGCCTGATCTTGAGGGGATCTTTCAGAGGATATGCAGCATGACTTGTACCCTTCTGAATTAATTGAAATCAAAGCAAGATTGAACACTCCATCTAAATATGGATACTATAAAGATTCTGTAATTGTCTCATGGCGGTTTGAAAATAGCAGCAGTAGAATAGATGAAGAGAGAAGGCTCATTTACGAAATTGCAAGGGATGGGTTTGAGGAAGTAGACCTCATGGAATACGAATTATATACTGGCATATTTACAAGTTATAGGGGTTATAAAAATGGCGAGACTGTGTATTTCTACGAACAGGAAGGCTATATGGACACGGTCGAGCCGAATCTGGTACGTGGAATGATCAATAGTAGAGGTAAAAATTCATTTGGAGCATTTACAGCACTTAGAGCACGCGGGATTTTAGACGATGGCGAAAAATTGGAGGAGTCCATCGATTATGACGGACCTCTCAGCGACGATATAACAGATGAAGATGCGAAGGGCGGGCCATCGGAGCCAGGTATTCCGGGGCCACCGGAGCCAGGTATTCCGGAGCCAGGTGTTCTCGATTTGAATTACTGCGTCCGTGTTCGGTATATCGATAATTACATCCAACCTCCAGTAGATACGACAGGAATGAAATGGTGGCGCCCTTATGGTTATGATGGTGAAACAGAAAAAAAGACCAATGCCATCGGTCTCATCGTTCAGCTTTGGGATCGGGATGAGACAAGCGCAGACGACTACATCGGGACCTGGGGGCTCTATTATTCCGCAGATGGAAACTATTGCTGCCTAGATTTTCAGTGGGATCAAGCCGCGGAGAATGAGTGGTACCCAGATCCTTACATCAAGACATCCTACAGGGTGATGGATACGGAATTTGCCGACAGCACGAAATACAAAGGGCATTTTTGTACAGACGACTGTGATTGCAATTCACGACCGACAGCTACATGGCGCGGATCATACTATTCGGACTTGGGCAAGGACGAGACAACTACACTGGCATCGTTGAGATATGGCTCTCGCACAAGTGATCTAAATCGCAAAGGCATGTTGGCTGCGTCATTTCAGAAATATTTCAGAACCTGGCGAAGCTATGGAGCGACCAACGACATTTATGCCACAATCGTGTTTATAGGAGGGTCTTACTCTTCCAATGATAAGTGCGTTCAGCTAGCCGAATTCGCGAATGATTCCCTTACTTATGAAATGTATCGCCGTTGGGATATGCCTGTGCACGAGGCCGGGCATTCCGGCCATGTCCAGCTTCTCGGACAAAGTCTGATTGCTACTTGTCCGTCCCCGCACTACGGCTATTGCGGGTACAACGACCATTGCGCCACGTATGAAGGCTGGACCGAATTCGTAACAATGCGGGCATGGTATCCCAATAGCAAATTGACATCCAAGCCTACATATTACACATATGTAAATGAGTATCCCATAGAGCCCGGAGGAATCCAATTCTTGAACGACAAAGACCCTTGGCATTCTAACTGCAATAACGCCTGCGATGAAGGGTTGGCGGACGCGAGGTGTTACTCGCGTAGTGAAATCATGGTTGCGCGCACCTATTGGGATATCTGGGACAACCAGGTGGACGGAGACCACGACACCTCCGATGTGGAAGTATCTTGGAAAAAAATGGCAAGGACATGGATCAACTTTCCCGACGGAACCGGGAACTCGGAAAGTGCAGAATCATCTCCCTATTTCAACATGAGGGACTATTGTATCAATAGTGCATCCATATCCTACGACACGTATGCGGATGTTTGGGATGCAATGAAAAACAACTATACTGATAATCAATTTTATTTGTAAAAAGGTGAGTTCGTTGCACACCAACGTCTTTTTCTGGGAGGATTTTGTGAAACCACAAAGCAGTCATTCTTTTCCGAAAGAAAAACGGTCTTCACGATTTTATTTCGGCATTTGGCGCATTAAGCAGGCTGGAACATTATGGCTTAAAACCGCACTTTTCTTAATGACGTTTATCAACATGGCCGGATGCAGCAGGCAAAGTGTTCAAAACGAAGCTGATGCCGCCACAGTGGACGAAGGCGGGGATCTCAATTGGGTGTTCTCACTGGGCGGCGATGACTACCATGTTGATGGTGACTACTACACGCGAGGCGATAGGGGTTATACTGTTCGTCCAAACGGTGAAGATGGGTTTGTCGTTGCCGGGATGTTTCACACCCAGGCGGTTTTCGGTGAAAACCAACCCAATGAGACGACGATTCATGCGACAGACGGAACAGGATGCATCGATCTGTTTGTTGCCCGCTATCGACTGAACGGGGTGTTTGATTGGGTTATTTCCGCAGGGGGGACTGATCCTCCTGATGAGGCTCCTGACTACGTGACGGATATATCGACATTGCCCGATGGTTCCATCGTTTTCACAGGCGGATTCGCGGACGGAGCGGTGTTTGGAAGAGGCGAAGAAAACGAGACGACGCTTCATCGCGAAGACGGTTACCAATACCTCGCCAAGTTGGATAAAAACGGCGAATTGCAATGGGCCAAGACTCTTCCCAGCGTCTGCAGCAGCCCTGAAGCTAGTACGGCCTGCGGTGTAACGTCCACCGGCGATGGGGATTTAATCATATCCAGTATGTTTTCAAACGAGATAGAGGCAGAGAAAATCGACGGCGAAAAAATCGCGCTGACCTCGCTGGGATATGGTGATTTCTTTTTAGCGCGCTACAACTCATCCGGGGATCTGTTGTGGGCAAAACGCGACGGCGGTAGCGGCGAAGACCGACTCAGCCAGATAGCTGTTTGCCCTCAAGGATTCGTGGGGATTGTCGGAGCTTTTGAAGGGACAACGACTTTCGATTCTGGTGAACCGGGCGAAACAATCTTCCAAAAGGGCGGCGTGCATCTCATTGTGGCCAAGTACAATCTGGACGGGAAGTTCATCTGGGCCAAAATGATCGCCAACGCCGGCGACAATTCGGGTAGCATTGCCTGCGATCCCGAAGGAGCATTGATTGTGGCGGGCAGCAGCTCCTCATCATTTACCGTCGAACCGGATACAGCAGACGAGCAGGAGATTCCGGTGGATGGGACCGTGGCGTTTTGGGTCAAGTACGCTTCGTCCGGCCAGGTCGATTGGGTGACTCACACCAGAGGGAAAGGAGGGGCTTGCCCCCTGGGTGTAGCGACGTCCTTCGATGGGTCGGTTTTTTCTAACGGGTTCACAGGAGGAGGCTCAACCATCTGGGGACAAGGAGAAGACGAGACCGAGGTCCCGGAATGCGAGGGTTCGGCATGTTCCAGGGTATTCGTTGTCAAATACAATAAAGATGGAGGTCTGGAATGGATCAATGCGGACTCCAGCGGTCCACCTCATCAGAACATTGCGGCCGGCGATATTGCCGTTATGGGTGGCGATGAAAACATAGTGGGAATAGGAACATATAAAGGAAAATATGTTTTTGGAGAGGGAGAGGATTCAGAAACTATTTTGGGACAGGATAGCGCTGAAGGTGAAATCAATATATTTGTGATGAACAATCATAACTAGTCGTCCTCCCCACAACAAGAGTTCCAGTCTTTAGATCTCCAAACTCACTTCGCCGAGTACTTCATCGCGGCCTTGTTGCCAGTGGCTTTGTCATCCGGGAAGGGCGCTTCGCGAGGAATGCGGCGGCGGTTTTGTAAAGAAGATCGGTGGAATCTCGAGAACCACATCCCGGCCCCTCCTTCGCCAAGGCGAGGCAGGCTTCCCTTTTAGAGGGGAAGGGCCCTGCTCCGCTCGCTAGCGAGCTACAGCAGGGTGGCACGATGATGGGGACCAGCTTGAAGGGAAACGGTATTTTGGGTTTTCTACGATTTCCTGTTGACAACTTTTTTGTTCTGTCCACAGTGTAATCACGCTGTTTCATTCATTAATCGCGAGGGATCTCGCGGCATGTTTTCAAGGAGGTTTTGAGATGGTTTCTAAGATGGTGACCGACCGGCAGAAGTCCTCGGAGAGTGTCCAGGCCGCCGGGCGTACGCACGGCGATCTCGTAGCGAAAGGTTTCGCCGAGCTTTTCGGCGAGGAGGCCGGTCCCGCGGTACGGATCCTTTTCGATTTGTTCGTCAAACGACTCGCCGCGGACACCGAGGCCATGATCGATGCCGACGACGCGAACGTCAAGGAGCTCGCCGACGACCCGGCCGGGCTCGCACGCCGCGACGAGGCCAACGCGAACACCTATGAATCCATGACCGATTTCAGGGAGGTGGGCGCCGCGGTATACGGCCGCGAGCACATGCGGGCGCTCGGCTTCGACGGACCCACGCCGAGGGATCCGGTGGCGCTGGAGCGGCTGGCCACGCTCATTCTCGAGGCCGTCGTCTCGACGCCGCCGCCCCCGCCAAAGCGTCCCGGCCTTACCCTGGACCCGGCCCAGTGGACAGAGCCGCTCACCGCGTCCCGGACGGATCTCTCAAAAGCCCTGAAGAACGTGGCCGATGAGAAACGCGAGGCCGAGGCCACGATGGTTGCCAAGAACGACGCCATCGCCGGGTACGACCGCACGTTCTCCGCCACCGCGACCCTGATCAGCGCCATGCTCGGCTTCGTGGACCAGAAGGAGCTGGCCGGCCGAGTGCGCCCGTCGTCTCGCCGCCCGGGCCAGACCGCAGAGGTCGCCGAGAACGAAGGCGCCGTCGATCTGGCGCCCGCAGCGCCGGAATAGGCTTCCGCAAGCCTTGTAAGACCGATTGGGGATTCCCCAGACGCCTTTACAAGCATCGCGAACCGTACTTTTCACTGCAAACACCACTTCCCCACCCCTGATCGCAGGGATCCGAGCCGGAATGAGCCTCGCGCGCCCCATGATCGCGCCTTTGGGGATTCCCCAGATGACTTCACAAGCCTCGCGAACCCTACTTTTCACTGCAAACACCGGTTCCCCACCCTGGATCGAAGGGATCCCCGTCGCGAAGGGGCGTCCGCGAGCCTCGCGGGAGGGATTTGTAATCGAAAAGACGCCCGGACAAACCTTGCAGGACCGATTGGGGATTCGGATGACCGTGTTCAAGATACCGCGACGAAATCGGCGATTTGATGGTATGATCGTTCCATGGTTAGAAATATTTGCACGATCTTGTTATTTTCCTCGATGTCGGTGTTGTGGCTGACGACGGGCTGTGCGAGTACGTCGATGGACAACGTGGCATCCGATCTGGATTCGGACGGGGATTCGGACGGCGACTCGGATTCGGACGGCGACTCGGATACCGATACCGACAGCGATACGGATACCGATTCCGACACGGACACCACTCCCGATTGTGTCGACGGTGGTTGCTGTGACACCGACGTTCAGGAATTTGAACCCGATACGGTTCAATGCGGGAGTGCGGCAGTCGACTCCGAATTCGAATGCGTATCGGCCGATTGCGCCGGAGATTCCCGGGAACGTCACCAGTATCAGTACTGCACCGGAACGAGTTCAGAGTGCGACATGACCAACCTGGTGTGGGAATCCTGGGTAGTCACCGACTGTACCACCGACCAGTTGTGCGAGACCGATGGCTCAACCTATTCCCAGTGCACCGATTGTCCCGGTGGTTGTAGCGGCGGCAGTTGCCTGTCGGT
>JAUVDV010000151.1 GCA_030595125.1 Deltaproteobacteria bacterium | reverse complement strand
GGCGACGGCGAGCTTGTCTTCCCCAAGATCTGCGCCGATCTCCTTGCGGGTCGCACGCCCAAAAGCGAGATCATCTCGGCTCGCGAGTCGAGCCTGGACGCCATCGCTCTCCCCTACCGTCTCTATACCGAGCGGGATATCGCCGACAGGACGATATACGTTGAGGCGTCCCGGGGGTGCCCGCACGGTTGCGAGTTCTGCCTCTGTGCCCTGGACCCGAAGGTCCGCAAATTTGGAGAAGGCAGAATCATCGTTGCGCTCGACGACCTGTGGAAACGTGGCGCACGAAAGTTCAAGTTTGTGGACCGATCCCTGGAGTTGGGTATTACACCCGGACTCCTCCGCTTCTTCCTCGAACGAGTGGAGCCCGGCCTGTTCCTGCATTTCGAACTGAACCCGGATCGCCTCCCGGATCGCATGTTGGATCTGATAGCCCGATTTCCAGTGGGATCCATCCAGCTGGAGGCGGGCATTCAGACCTTCGACGCCACGATCGCCGAACGAGTCGGGCGGCGCCAGGACATGGAGAAGGTGGAATCAAACCTGCGCAGGTTGCTCAAAGAGACCGGCGCCCACCTTCATACGGATCTGCTTGTCGGCCTTCCGGGACAGGACATTCACAGCATAGGCGAGAGCTTCGATCGCCTCGTCGGGATCGGCGTTCACGAGATCCAGGTCGGCATCCTCAAGCGCCTGCGCGGCGCGCCCATATCCCGACACGAGAGCAAGTGGGAGATGGCCTACAACCCATCGCCGCCGTACGACATACTTCGCACCAGCTCCATCGACTATCTGACCATGCAGCGGCTCAAGAGATTCTCCAGGTATTTCGATCTCGTCTTCAACAGCGGAAACTTCGGATCCTTCGCGCCCCTGATATGGCACGACGGAAAGCCTTTCGAGCGCTTCATGGAGCTGACCGACTGGTTGTTCGGCCGCACGGGCAGGACCGCCTCGATCTCCCTCGATAACCTGTCGAAGCTCCTGTTCGAGTTCGTCACCGACAGGCGCGGGATCGGCAAGTCCGAAGCGGCGAATGCCATGCTCCGCGATTTTGCGCGTCACGGCCGCAGGCGATTCCCCGGACCGGTCCGTGAACACGCTACCGATCCCATCCCCGACCACCGCCCTTCCGAATATAAATCAATCGGAGACCTGCCGCCCCGGCAAAGAAGGCGAATGGAGTAAGGGCTCCCGTCATGTACTTCTGCGTCCTGACCTGGAAGAAAAGCGCCTTCGGCTCGATCAGGTGCCAGGGGGAGGGTTGAGGTTGTTGACTATGTGACGAGAAAGGTGCTTTATCTGTTCTGCATTTATTACGAATTAATTATTGGTAGCACTCACTTCGGGAATGATGAAAACGACGCGTGAATATTTCAATTCCTACGCCGACCGCTGGGACGAGATAAACAGGTACGATGAGCCTCCTGAGGAGTTCAGGAAGCTTGTCGCCCTTGCCGGCGTCGGCCGCGGCCGGTGCGTCGTCGACCTCGGATGCGGCACGGGGGTTTTAATTCCCTTTTTATTGGAGGCGGTCGGCGGCAACGGCCTGATATACGCGGTTGACATTGCCGAGAAGATGCTTGCCAAACTGAAAAGCAGGTACGATTTCAATAACGTCATTCCCATCACCGCGCCGGCAAGCGACCTGGGCGGCGTGGAAGGGGAAGTCGACGCGGTTATCTGCTTCAGCTCCTTTCCTCATTTCGACGACAAGGCGGCGACAACAAAGGAGGTGGCGCGCATCCTGAGATCCGGCGGCAGATTTCTGATTGCCCATTTTTCCACACGCGAAGAAATAAATGAATTTCACTCCAGGCAGGAATATCCCGTCTGCAATCACTTTCTACCGGATTTGAGGGAGATGAAAGCGCTGCTGGAAGACCGGGACCTTTCAATAATTCACTACAGGAACAAGGACGGCAGGTACGAACTGCTGTCGAGCAAAAAGGATTGATCCTTTAAAAGCCCGGAATGTACAGACGGCGGATATCTATTCATGAAGGCACCAGACGGAATTGCCCATGCCTATTCGGCGTATACACGGAAGAAGACAATTCTGTTCCTCTTTTTCCTGGTCTTGCTCGCCGCGGTTGCGCTGCTCGCGTTATGTGTCGGTTCTTACAGGCTCATGCCCCTGCAAATCATCGATGCCATGTTGGGCCGGAGTGATGAAGCCGCGAGTATCGTGGTCTGGAACATCAGGGCCCCGCGAATAGTATCGGCGATAATCGCCGGATGGGGGCTGGCGCTCGCCGGTGTGGTGATTCAGTGCATCCTTAATAATCCGTTAGGCTCGCCGTTCACGCTCGGTATCTCGCACGGGGCAGCCTTTGGCGCGGCTGTCGCCATCGTAATCCTGGGAGAGGACGTCGTGCGCGGCAGCGGCGATAATACCGGCGTGATAGCGAACATGGCCGCAAACAGTATTTATTTCGTTACTCTTTTTGCTTTCTTCGGGGCGGTCCTGGCGACCGTCGTAATAATCATCCTCGCGCGAATCAGGAAGATGGCCGCGGAATCGATTATTCTTTCCGGGGTCGCCCTTTCATCCCTCTTTGTTTCGGGAACGATCTTGATCCAGTATTTTGCCGAAGACGTGGAGGTGGCTTCCATTGTCTTCTGGACCTTTGGAGACGTCGGCAGGGCGTCGTGGAGCGAGATCCTGCTCATGGCGGCGGCGACCGTCCCCGCAACGGCCTGGTTCTTCATGCACCGGTGGAGCTTCAATGCACTTTCCGCAGGCGAGGATGCAGCTCAAAGTCTCGGCGTAAACGTGGAAAAAATCAGGATATGGGGAATGCTCGGAGCGGCTTTCCTGTCGGCCCTTATTGTTTCTTTTCTCGGCGTGATAGGGTTCCTGGGGCTTGTTGCCCCCCACATGGCAAGACGCATCGTGGGGGAAGACCACCGTTTCCTCATTCCACATGCCTGCGTCTTGGGTGGGTTGCTTCTCCTGGCGTCCGACACGATCGGCAGAACGATCCTCGAGTCCGGCGCCCTGCCTGTCGGGGTTATAACCTCCTTCATGGGGGCGCCCATTTTTCTCTACCTGCTTGTGAGGGGGACGCGGAGATGATCCTGTCCGTCGAAGGAATTGAATTCAGTTACCCAAGCGCCCCCCCGGTCTTGAACGGTGTCAACTTCAGCATGGAAAGTGGAACGGTTTCCGCGATCCTGGGTATTAACGGCTCGGGCAAGTCCACACTCCTCAAGTGTACAAACAGAATCCTGCGTCCGGCGAAGGGTGTAGTTTTTCTTGATGAAACGGACCTTCATGAATTGGCACAGACGCAGATCGCCAAACATGTCGGGTACGTTCCGCAGAAATGCACGGACAGCCGGTTGACGGTTTTCGATACCGTTCTGCTGGGTAGAAAACCTTATATCAAATGGGCCGCGACAAAGCGGGACATCGAAATGGCCGAACATGCCGTAAGGATGATGAAACTGGAGAAATTCGTTCTGCGACCCGTAAGCGAATTGAGCGGCGGCGAGATGCAGAAGGTAATCATCGCCCGGGCGCTCGCGCAGGAGCCGGATGTTCTCCTGCTGGACGAACCGACGAGCAACCTCGACCTGAAGAACCAGGTCGAGGTTATGAATTTGATATCCGAAGTGGCGAGGAAAAAAAAGGTTGCGGTCATGATATCCGTTCACGATTTGAACCTGGCACTGAGATTCGCCGATGTCTTCCTGCTGCTGAAAGACGGCGTGATTCGCGAATGCGGAGGAAAGGAGTCTATCACTCCCCGGATTATTCGCGAGGTATACGAAGTGGACGTTGTTCTCGGCGAAGTCGGAGGGTATTCCGTGGTCATTCCCGTCGGACAATAAGGTTAGCCCAAAATGCAACAGGAGAAGGACATGCAAATGGAAGCATTGTCACGCAGTCGGGCGGGATGCCTCGCATTTCTCGTACTTCTCATACTTATCTTTTTTTTGATGTCCTGCGAGAAGACCGGTCCTGCAAGGACCCGGGTAACCGTAACCGACACGGCCGGGCGAACCGTCGAGATCCCCGTTCCCGTGGAAAGGATAATATGTATCGCGCCGGGAACATTGAGACTCATCAGTTACCTGGAAGAAACCGGAAAGCTTGTCGGGGTCGAGAGTCTCGAGAGGAAAAAAAGCAGGGGAAGACCGTACCGCATGGCCAATCCGAAGCTGGCGGAGCTTACCACCATAGGGTTGGGCGGACCGGCATCGATCAACGGGGAACCGGACCTGGAAAAGGTATTAACTGTCAGGCCCCAGGTCATATTTATCTCGTACATGGAAAAATCGAAGGCCGAAGCCCTTCAGAAAAAAATAGGGATACCAGTCGTTGTACTCACACATGGTCGGTTCGCGACATTCGACACGCGTGTATATGATTCCCTGCGTATTGCCGGAAAGGTACTGGACGCGGGTGATCGCGCAAAAAAAGTGATTTCCTTCATTGAGATGGCCCGGAAGGACCTGGAAAACAGGACGCGGGATGTTCCCATCACCGAAAAGCCCGACGTTTATATAGGCGGCATCGGCTTCAAGGGCTTGCATGGAATCGTGAGCACCGATGCCGACTACGTTCCGTTCGAGTGGGTCGGGGCAAAAAATTCGGCCAAGAAGATATCTTACCAAAGCCATGTTTTCATCGACAGGGAAACTCTCCTGAAATGGAATCCGGACATCCTGTTCATCGACGGCGGCGGCCTGAAACCCATTATCGAAGATTATGAAAAAAGGCCGGAGTTCTACAGAGCTTTGAAGGCGGTAAAGAATGGAAAGGTTTATGTCCTTGCGCCGTACAACAACTACGTAACAAACATCGGAACGGCCATAGTTGACGCGTATTTCATCGGCAAGATCCTGTATCCCCGACGCTTCGCCGACGTGGACGTTGGAGGGAAGGCCGATGAAATCTACGAGTTCCTTATCGGAAAGACCGTGTTTAAAGAAATAAAGAGGAACTACGGCGCGTTCAGGAAGTTGGAATTCTAAACTTCGTGTATGTCCCAAATCAGCTTTAGACGGTCGGATTCTTGCGCCAACTGACAATCAGGATGCCCCAGAGCACGCTCACGGTTTCGAAAATCGTGCGAGGCCCCCAGTTGCCGACCTTTCCACTGACCGCCACACCTCTGGTCAGGCGCAGCTTTCGCCGCAGCCAGACGAAGATGAATGGAGCGTACTTTCAGTCTACTTCCGTTTGTATCCACCCATCACTTTGATCATGAACGCCACCGGGCCGACCATCAGATAGGTGATAAAAAACCGCACACGTCGCGAGGAAACCACACCTTCGCCGAACGCCTCGGCCGTATTTGCGCACATGTTGCCCGCATTGATCACCCGAACGACGTTCAGAATATGCTTCGCCTTCTTCAATCCGTAGGCATCCACCAGAGTATCCCACTCCTGCGATGCAAACGAACCGCCCGACTCCGCGACCCTACTTCCAAACGCGAGCGCCCGAGCCTCCTGCGGCGCCACCAATCCCTCGTGACCGGCGATGATCTGTGCTGCCTCCTGCTCACTCACCCCTTTTCGAAGGGCCAGCTTGGTGTGAAGATGGGTGCAATAGGCGCACTCATTGACCCCGCAAACCGCAAGGTTGATACGCTCTGCAAAGGCAGGGGATACGCGGTGGAGCCGACCGGTGAAGATCATGGCGATGAAAGACACCTGGGCCTGCCACAAAATCCTCATGGCCTCGATGGGAGTCTTTAAAAACCTTTTTCTAAATTTCATGCAATATTTCCAAATCGTTGCACGTCCTATTATATTAGGATTATTGATGATAGAAATCGATGTGCAACCTTGTTGCAAAAAGAACGTTTTTCTTGAACCAAGAATGGAGAGAACCGCATGAGCCAACCCAACGGAAGAACCCTCGCCTCCATCCGTGAAGCCATCATGCTCTCGGCCGGGGCTATAGGCGCCCTCGCCTTCCTTTCTGGTTGCGGTTTCGTGCCGCCCCCGGAGTTCAACGAGGTCTCCGACATCGACGAGATCGTGCTCCCCGAATCGATGGGAACACCGTCTGCCGACGCCGGGGTCACGGACGCGTCGGCGGCACAGCCCAAATCGGCCACGGCGGGTAATCTGCAGCTGGGTGTGGGCATGACCACTATCCCGGCAATGCCGATCTCTGATCTGCTCGGAAAAGCCAGGGACGATATCGAAACCCTCCTGGCACCGGAAAAGCCCGAAACCCGGGAGGAGAAAAAGGCGCGCAGACTCGAAGAGAAGGAAGGCTGGATCCACTACACCGCGCACCTGAAAGTTCGCTTCTCCGACGACGATATCGCGGTGGAACTCGTGCAGCAGGTTCCGGAGGATCTGTCCTGCCTGGACGCGGCGAAATGGCTCGGGTTCAACGACGCCATGCCTCCCAAGAAGAACAAGGACAACTGCGAGTGGCCGCAAAAGAGCGTCAAGCACCTGCTCGGTCCCGATGTCCATGGAAAACTAACCCTGGACGGCGCGATCTTCCACGCTTTCAAGACCATCGTTCCAGTCGTCGAGAAGTCCGAGTAATCCCTTAAAAACAGCTCGCTGACATCACTTTCTCCAGAACCCCGGGGAGAGAACTATCAGCACGGAATATATCTCGAGACGGCCCGCGATCATGTCGAACATCAACAGACATTTGTGCGGCATCGCGAAAAAGTTGTAATTGCCCGCCGGACCCACAGGCCCGAGGCCCGGTCCGATGCTCCCGATACTTGCGCCGACTGCGGTCAATGCTGTCTTGAAATCATACCCGCCGACCGCCAACACTGCCACCGACACGAAAAATATGGACAGGTAGAGCATCACGAAACCGGCAACGGACTGGATGACCTCCCCGGAAACGACCCGACCCGAGAGCTTGGTCTGGATGACGCTGTGGGGATGGGTGAGCCGTTTGATCTCTCGAATCGCGAGCTTCGCCATGAGAAGAACCCGCACCCCCTTGATCCCGCCACCTGTCGACCCCGAGCACCCTCCAACGAAAAACAGAAGGAAGATGAGGGTCTGGATTCCAATCCCCCAGGCCGCAAAATCGGAGCTGGAGAACCCGGTGGTGGTAAGTATCGACACGGTCTGAAATGCACCGGCCCGGATACTTCCGTGGACACCCATTCCACTCTCGGCCAGCACGCCTGCCCCGATGAGGGCAATGAACACCAACGTGATG
>JAUVDV010000118.1 GCA_030595125.1 Deltaproteobacteria bacterium | reverse complement strand
GTTTCGCCAGGGCCGGGAGATCGTGAGGGGCGCCTTGCCCGATGTGCTCGAACGCGAATGCATGCATCTCGTGATGCTCAGACTGGAAGTCGCTCTGGAGAAGGGATTCTGTCATGCACTTTCTTGAGGGGATGCGTCAGGCCCTGGATGGATCAGAATATATTGGCCCAAAATCTTTTTTCAATTGCTCTGCACCGCAGTCTGCAGCAGCAATGAGCGCCAAATCCAAGATCTCTGCGGCAAGATGCGTACTGTAATTCGCCATGTTTTTAGCGTGCTCAATACAAGTGGCAGCTATTTCTTTTCTGTCCAGATTTATCGAATGGCTCAAAACGGATAGGTTTTTTACTATTGCGTCCGGATTGGTTTCTTCTCGAAGTCTAGAGATCACTAAAGAGCTTACACTTAGAGTTAAATGCGTTCCGACAGGCAAAACCTGAATTTGGTCTAGCGACAATTCCGTTTCGTCGCTTGGGAGATCTGGCACTGTTGTTTTCCATTGGGGTAGGGTTCTTACGAAATCCTTAATCTTCATTGGTTGGAATGGCGCATCGCCGTAGCCCCAACGATTGCTCTCAAGATTGTATCCGAATCTGTCGATTTCTCCAGTGCACTTGGTCGTATCGGTAGAGCGATTTTTTCTGGTATACATATTGAACCAACCGGAGACACCATCCTGGACAATAAACAACTCGTTTTCATCAATTTGTTTCAGGAACATCCGGGATCGAACAGCAAGACTATGGTTGCCACGCATCGCGTAATCGATTAGTTCATTTTCAATATTCAGTTTTTTGCAGAATCCCGCCTCATTCCCAACGGACAACAAATGTTTACAATAGCGTCGCACGTCGCGAATCGGGTAAATTTCCCGACCCTTTTTGAAATCCGGGCAACTACAACTGACAGTTGTTAGATCAATTGCATATAGATGTGTGGCATACGAAGACGAATCGTACCAAAGTCCACCATCCGCCGGTGGGTCTTCAAATTCTACGAGAAGTTCACCGGGAACTAGTTGGACTTGCGGCGTCGGTTGCGGTGCTTTTTCAGGGCTGGCCTTCTGTGGGCTCACTTTTGGCAAGGGCGGATTCGGCTTAGGGCCGGTCAGTTTAGAGAAGAATGCAGCCAATTGCTTGAATATATTCATTTAGAAATTCTAAGATAATCAGCTGCGCGATTCAAGCGTGTCGCCAAGTCAGCATCGTTAGGGTAAAGACTGGGACTCTTATGAACTGGCTTATGAACTGGGACTGGGACTCTTATGAACTGGTGACTCTTATGAACTGGTTTTTCGGGCGGTCTGAGGTCTTCCGAGGTGGACGGGCGGTGCAAATCTTCGCATAATGCGTCCGGTTTGCGCGGATTGAGATGATGAAATGCCGGCTTTAACTATGGAGGGGTCTGACTGTGTCAAAACTTCAAATAACCATTCCGTCGACAGAAATTGCCGACTTCTGCGCGAGGTGGGGAGTGCGAGAGCTCGCGGTTTTCGGATCGGCCCTGAGAAGCGATTTCAGCCTGGCCAGCGATATCGATCTTCTCATCGAACTGGATTCATCTCGAAAACTCGGCATGTACGATTGGGTGGAGATGATTGAGGAACTGAAGAAGATCTTTGGTCGCGAGGTAGACCTCGTTGAAAAGGACGCCATCAGAAACCCCTTCAGGCGAAGGGCGATAATGGACAACTTCGAGGTGATTCATGCCGCTTGAGAAGGACGACACCGTCTATCTCTGGGATATGCTTGATGCGGCAAAGGCAATAACAGAGTCTATTCCCGTGCTGGTGAAGGCGCTCGAGCCGCTGGTTCCGTCGAGCGTTTCGGAGGAATGAATATGAAACAACCACTCGACGGTGTGTTGATTCTCGATCTCTCGAGGATGCTCACGGGCGGGTACGCCACAATGCTGTTTGGAGATCTCGGGGCGGAGGTGATCAAGATCGAGCCTCCCGGGGCCGGAGATCCCCTGCGGAAAATGCCCCCCCACTTCGACAACGGCGAGAGCGCGTACTTCCTGTCGATAAGCCGCAACAAGAAGAGCGTCACCCTCGACCTTCGCACCGACGAGGGAAGGGAGGTCTTCTACAAGATGGTCGAGAAGGCCGACGTGGTCTTCGACAATTTCCGGGTGGGCGTGCTCGAGAAGCTCAAGGTGGATCATGACACCCTGGCGAAGATCAATCCCAGGATCGTCTGTTGCTCCAACTCCACGTACGGTCACACGGGGCCGCTCAAGGACGGACCGGGATTCGACCTCGTTATTCAGGCGCTGTCCGGGATGATGAGCTACACGGGAGAACCGGGGCGTGTGCCCGTCAGGATGGGCGCGCCCATGGGCGATCTGGCAGGCTCCATGTTCGCGTGCTACTCCATATGCGCGGCGCTGCTCAGCGCGCACAAGACCGGGGTGGGGCGCAAGATCGATCTCTCCCTGCTCGACTGCCTCATCTCCATGCACACCTACGTGTCCGAGTATTACTGGATCGGCGGGCAGCTTCCGGAGCCGGCGGGCAGCGGACACATGAGCGTCGTCCCGTACCGGGCCTATCGCACGAAAGACGGTTTCGTCACCATCGCGGTGTTCGTGGAGAAATTCTGGCAGCTTCTGTGCAATGTGATCGGTCAACCCGAGCTGGGATCCGACGACCGCTATTCATCCACCGCAAAACGACTTGAGCGGCGGAGTGAGGTGGACGAGCTGCTGGAGAGGGAATTTGCGACGAAGACCACCGACGAGTGGATGAGCCTGCTGAACGCGGAGGGTGTCCCGGCGGCGCCCGTATTGTCGGTGGATCAGGTCTTCGAGCACCCGCAGGTTCTGGACAGGAACATGGTGGTTGACGTGCCTCATCCGGTGAGCGGCACGATCAAGATGATCGGGAACCCGGTCAACCAGCCCGAAGTCGACGGTCAGCCGTTGGCTCCGGCGCCGTTGCTGGGGCAGCACACTGAAGAAGTCCTTCGGGAACTGGCCGGATGCTCAATAGACGAGATCAAGGCTCTGGCGGAGAAAAAAGTAATCTGACCCAACCCCATCTGGAGGCTACGATGCGAATCGGGATAGATGTCGGCGGAACGTTCACCGATTTTCTGCTCACTCATGACGACGGCACGAGCCAGGTGTACAAGGTACTGTCCACACCGGACGATCCCTCGATAGCCACCCTTTGCGGAATCGAGGAGATGGCCCTGGATCGCAAGATGGCGATAGGGGATTTCCTGGACGAGGTCGAGGTCATCGTGCACGGCACCACGGTCACAACCAACGCGGTGCTGACCAGGACTGGGGCGAAGACCGGGCTCATCACCACAAAGGGCGTGCGAGACGCGCTGGAGATGCGGCGCGGGATTCGCGAGGAGCAGTACAATAATCGCTACGAGAACGTGCGCCCCCTGGTGGAGCGCTATCTGCGATGTCCCGTCGACGAGCGCCTGGATTACAAGGGCGACGTCATCACGCCGATGCAGGTGTCAGACGTGGAAGATGCCTGTTCGCTGTTCAAAAAGGAGGGAGTGGAGGCGGTGGCAATCTGCTTCATGAACTCCTTCGAGAATGGTCAGCACGAGCTTGCGGCTCGCGAAATTGTCCGCGAGAAATTGCCGGATACATATCTCACCACGTCGTGTACTTTCCTGCCGTCGATCAGGTATTACGACCGGATCAGCACCACGGTTCTCAACTCCTATGTGGGGCCCATCCTTCGACGCTATCTCGACGCCTTGCTCGACAAGCTGGACAACCTGAAGTTCAAGGGGATCCTCCTGATAATGGCCTCAAACGGGGGAGTCGTTGCTCCAAAGGTGGCAGGCGACGCTGCGGCTACTACCCTTCTGTCCGGTCCCGCCGGGGGACCCGTGGCTGGCGTGTGGTACACGGGCGAGCAGGGCTACGACGACTGCATCACCATGGATATGGGCGGCACGTCGTTCGACACGGCCCTGGTCAAGGACAGGACCCCCCTGGTGACGACGGCGGGTGAGATCAACAGATTGCGCATCGCGTTACCCATGCTCAACGTGGTTACCATCGGCGCGGGGGGAGGCTCCGTCGGCTGGATCGACGAGGGCGGCCTGCTTCGGATGGGGCCGCAGAGCGCCGGATCCAAACCCGGTCCCGTGTGCTACGGGCTCGGAGGGACGGAGCCGACTTGCACCGACGCGGATCTGGTTCTGGGATATCTCGACAAGGACTATTTCGCCGGCGGCAAGATCGCGCTGGACCTGGAAAAGGCGGAGCGCGCCATCGAGGAAAAGATCGCGGGGCCCCTGGGGCTGGGTCTGCACGAGGCGGCGGCGGGGATGTACAACCTCATCAACACCAACATGGCGGCGGCTGTGCGGGAGGTCGCTGTCAAACAGGGGCAGGACCCACGAGACTTCCCCCTGGTGGTGGCCGGCGGCGCCGGGCCGAACCACGCCTGCAGAATAGCGCTCGAACTGGAGATCCCGCTCCTCATGGTTCCCCGGGAGTCTTCCATCTTCTGCGCGGCCGGCATGCTCATGAGCGATATCAAGCACAGCTTCGTCAAGACCTACGCGACCCGGCTGAAAGAGGCCGACGTGGAGAGGTTCCAGGCGCTGTTCAACGATATGCGCAAGGCCGGGGTGGAGATGCTCAAGTCCGAGGGTTTCGACTCCAGGACTGCGAGGTTCGTCTACTCCCTCGATCTCCGCTACGTCAACCAGTACCACGAGGTGGAGGTCGAGGTGCCGATGGGCATGGTGAAGTCCTGCGACTTTTCTGCCATGGCCGAAAAATTCCATCCGATGCACAACAAGCTGTTCGGCTACTCACTCGAAGAGGAGGGGACTCCCGTCGAGTTGATCAACATGCGCCTCGTGACTGTGGGAGTCACAGACAAACCCAGATTCCTGCCCGGGGAGTTTGCAGGCGAGGATCCCGGCAAGGCATTCAAGCACAAGAGGCGTGTCTATCTTCCACAGAAGAAGAAGTTTGCGGAGGTTCCGGTATACGACGGGTTGGCGCTCGAGTTCGGCAACCGCATCGAGGGGCCGGCCGTCATCGAGCAGGTGAACACCACCACCTTCGTTACTCCAGAGTACAGGGTGCTCGTCGACAAATACGGCAACTACACCATGTATCTTGCCTCAATGGAGGACGAAGCCGTCAGAAGAGCAGGGCTGTAAGTCAGAGACATTCCGGGGAGGTATCACATGGCTCGCATTCTTTGGCTCTTTCCGGTCTGGCTGGCTTTCGGTTGCGGGCTTGTGGCCTGTGGTGATGACTCGTCCGGCGCCGGGGATGCCGGAAACGCGGACACCGACGCGGACTCCGATACGGACTCCGACACGGACTCGGATTCGGATAGCGACGGCTGTGGGCAATCCCCGGATGGAATCGCAACTTCGATCGACGTCGGCGGCGATGAGCGCACCTTCGCGCTCCATATCCCTAAGGACTACGACCCGGAATTCAACTACCCCCTGATCTTCGCCTGGCATGGTCTCGGCGGCAGCGGAGATGTCGCCCAGAACTACTTTGGCATCGAGCAGCACGCGGGCGACGACGCGATCATCGTCTACCCTGACGCGCTGTATCTGGACGAATACGATGCCACCGGCTGGGAGGTTAATCCCAACGGGTACGATTTCAATTTCTTCGACGCGCTGTACGACCACCTGCTCGGCAACCTGTGCATCGATGCGAGCCGCGTGTTCTCCACCGGCCATAGTTTCGGCGGCTACATGACCAACTACCTCGGCTGCTATCGAGCAGACGTGTTCAACGCCATCGCCCCGGTAGCCGGCGGTCCGCCGTGGGGTTCATGTGGCGGCCCGGTCGCGGCCTGGATCACCCACGGATCGGCGGACGACGTGGTGGAGCTATCCGAAGGGGAGGCAGCGCGGGAGAAGTGGCTCACACAAAACGACTGCGGCGACACCAGTTCAGCCACCGACCCCGACCCCTGTGTCGCCTACGAGGGTTGCACCAGGGATGTGCACTGGTGTCTGCACACCGGTGGTCACGAGTGGCCCGCTTTCGCCGGCGCGGCGATCTGGGATTTCTTTCAGGCTCAGTGACTGGCGAATGGACGCCCTCTACTCCTCCATAAACACGAGTACCCACACCGTGCTACCGTCCCCGCCGTCCGATGCGCCGATGCCGATCTCGGTCAACACCGGTCCGTGGCCGCCGAAGTCGTGGTAGTCGATCGACATCCTCCCGAAGGTATTGTTCGTGCTCATGTGGTGCTCGTCCGTGGTCACCATGTAGGGCGACTCGTTGACCCCGTCGACCCAGAAGTACCCCGCGTCAACCACGTCGACTCCACTGGGTGCGGCTCCACCGGCGACGGCGTCCGCTTCGATCTGGGCGATCGCGGCGGCGGTATCGTTCCAGGTCATCACCAGGGGCCAGGTGTAGTCGGTGTGGAATTCTCCGACGCCCACGGGAACGCCCCAGTAGCGATCGTGGGTTGAGTAGTCCTGCCGCCACTGGTTGATGATATCGGCCATATCGTGCACGTCGGTAATCGTTGCGTCCGAGCCGAAGCTGGGTTCGCCCGGGTCCAGATCACTGTCGGTGTCCGTGTCCCCGTCCGAGTCGGTATCCCCATCCGAATCTGTATCCGAATCGGTATCCCCATCCGAGTCGGAGTCCGAGTCGGAATCAGAGTCCGAGTCCGAACCGAAATTCGGGGAGTCCCCTCCGCCGTTGTCGCAGGCGACGCTCAAGCCGCCAGCCAACACCAGTAACAAAATCCAAACAAGTAGTCCGCCGCAGTGTTTCATAACCACCTCCACTAGATATATGGATAATTCAAAGTGTGGAAACGGCTCAATTTTTCTCCGACAATAGCCGGAAATCCGGCTGCCTCCAGCCTCATCTTGCGATATAGTGCCTTTTTAGAGGGACGGGCCAATGTGCGCCAGAGCGGAGCGTTTCCATGGCGGAAAATGCACGAGGATCAGCTGGGCGCTGGCCGTCGATTCTGGGCGCAGCAAGTCGTCCATTTCTGGCGGCTATCCGCCGCGCCGGCTACGACACGAGCGACCTTGATGTGCTCTTCCGCACCCAGATCCTCGTTCTGCACGCCATCCTGACGGGCTTCCTGACCCTGACCTACTCGTATAGTCACTGGCAAAGCGGCGCCTTTGGCCTCGCAGGACTTTTCATTGTTTTCGCGGTCGCAATCTTTGCGCTCCTGGTAGCACTGAGGTTCAAGGGGGCCATTCGCCCGGTGGCCCACGGAACGTTATTTGTGGGCATAGCGTTCACGATTGTCGCGACGTACTTGACTGGTGGACTGCGGATGACCAACATCTGTCCATTCATCGTCATCGTTGTCTCGTCAATCTTTCTGCTAGGGTGGGGCGGTATGGGTTGGGCGGCGCTGGCAGTCCTCGCGGCGGTGGCTTTCGAGTTGGCGGGTCTGAGTGGTTTTTCCTTTCCCGATCACGTGCCCCCGGAGAGCCGGAGCGCCGATGCCTTCCTCACGTGGCTGGTAGGCATCGTGATCGTGTGGGTACTGGTGGTCTGCTACGAAGCTGCCCGCGTTTACTCACTTCGCCGACGGGAGGAGGCCGAGGCGGCGCGTTCCCAGTTTCTTGCGAACGTTAGTCACGAGTTGCGCACACCTCTCCACGCCATCATGGGCATGACACGCAGCGCCCTGCGCGGCGATCTACCGTCGTCGGTGCGGGCGGCGCTCGATACTTCGCAGGACAGCGCCGAGGCCCTGCTGGCGCTGATCGACGATCTGCTGGATCTGGCAAGTATGGAGCGCCATCGTTTCACTCTGAAGACCCGGGATTTCGATCCCGCAAAGATGGTCGAGCGGGTAGCCAGCGTGCTGCGTTTCCGTTGTGAAGAGCGAGGCCTCGATCTGGCCATCGCAGTGGAACCGGCGGTTCCGAGCTGGGTGCGTGGCGACGGCAACAGGTTGCAGCAGGTGCTGATGAACCTGGGCTCCAATGCCATCAAGTACACCGAGCGGGGAGGCATCAAGATATCGGTGAGCCCGGTGGAAATGGAGGACGGCAAACAGGTCTGTCGCTTTTCGGTGGCCGATACCGGCATCGGTATCGCGGAAGCGGACAGAGAGCGGATCTTCGATCAGTTCACGCAGCTGGACGACTCGTTGAGTCGAACTTACGAGGGTTCCGGGCTGGGGCTGTTCATCGCCCGGGAGATCGTCGTTGCCATGCAAGGTCGCATCGAGATTGAGAGTACTGTCGGCCAGGGTTGCACCTTCCATGTCGTTGTCCCCTTCGATTCTCCGAAAACCGATCCTCCGGAGCAGGCCCCGTCGCGCGAGGGTGACTCGGTCGCGCTCGCAGGGATCCGGGTGCTCCTGGTGGACGACGACGAGGTAAACCTCGAGGTAGCCAAGCTCATGCTGGAGGAGTTCTGCGAGAACGTGTGGGTGGCGCGAGATGGTCGTCAGGCTGTCGAGACGTGGGCCTCCGAGCAGCCCGACGTGATCTTGATGGATATCCAGATGCCCGAAATGGACGGGTTGGAGGCGATTCGCCGCATTCGCGAGCGCGAGCAGGTGGAGGATCGGGGACCGGTTCCGATACTGGCGATGACCGGCCACGGCACGGAGCATTATCGCCACAAATGCCAGTCGGCCGGCGCCGATGCCTGCCTCTTCAAGCCTTTTCGCTTCGAAGAGTTGCATGACGCTATTTCGGCCATCGCCGCCTCCTCACAAGGAAAATATCGACAATGAAGCGGTGCCCCCTGAAACGGTGCCAGTCACTTTCTTTTTTTCTTTTATTACAAGATGTTAGCCCCGTGATTGGTGATAGCCACATTTTTCGAGGGCAGATTATTGAGAAAGTGACAGAGCCGGAGGAATGAGTTCGTTTGACTGAACGAACAATCGTGGATATACTTGGGATATACATCGAAGGGTTGTGAGATGCTCGCGAAAATAAAAAAATGGGGAAACAGTCAGGGGCTGCGACTTGCCAGGCATCTGCTCGCGGATGTTCAAATCGATGTGGGCGACGAGGTGGATATTTCGGTGAAAGACGGGATCATTATTATCTCGCCGATAAAAAGGAAACGCGGTCGGCACAATATCAAGGACCTCGTGGCACGTATTCCCGAGAACTACCAGACTGACGAAATCAACTGGGGTGAGCCGACCGGCAAGGAAGCATGGTAGTAGATGGCTGTTTATACTCCCAAACAGGGCGATTTCATGGCTATCACTTTCGATCCGCAATCGGGCCACGAGCAGAAGGGCCGGCGCCCTGCTTTTGTTGTCAGCAAGGATCTGTTCAACCGCAGTACGGGCCTGGCCATCGTGTGTCCGGTTACAAACACGGATCGTGGTTTTCCCTTTCACGTCCCCATCCCCAAAGACAGCAAGCTGACGGGCTTTGTCATGGTCGAGCAAGTCAAGTCTGTTGATTTTCGCTCTCGTAGTGCCAGGAAAATCGAACGCGGGGACGATGATCTTCTGGCAGATGTGCTTTCTATCCTGGACGCCTGCATCTATTGAAAGAACCTCGGGGACGGACTTCATACCTCAGGAATGGATTTCAAAGGTCTGAACCGGCCGATATAGTGAAGTTCTCCTTACAACCGATGCTGGAAGTTTTTCGGCTTTCAAGTTATACAACGGCGCTCACTTATCAGGGAGGTTTGTGCGATGAGCGAAGTGAAAATCGACAAGGTACTGGTGTCGATCCTCCAGAAGCGCTTCAAGTCCATCGTGGAGGAGATGTCTATCGCCATAACAATGACCACGCGCTCTCCGATCCTCTGCGAGGCGCGGGACTTCGTCACCGGGCTGTACGACGCCAACGGCAAGATGCTCGAGCAGAAGGAGAACCTGCCCATCCTGTCGTTTTCTCTGGGGCCCGTGTGCGAGTACATCATCGACTACTACGGCGACGATATTCATCCCGGCGACGTGATCTTTCACAACGACGTATTCTCAATGGGCAACCAGAACAACGACGTGGCTGTGTACAAACCCATCTTCCACGGTGAAACCCTGATCGGCTGGGCGGCTGCAAAGGGGCACCAGGCCGACATCGGCGGCGCGGTCCGCGGTGGTTACAACCCCCAGGCCACGGAGATCTGGCAGGAGGCGTTGCGTATTCCGCCCATCAAGGTCTACGAGAAGGGCGTGCTCCGCAGGGACGTGTGGGATCTCATCTTCGCCAACATCAGGTTGAGCATGGTGGCCGAGGATCTCAAGGCCCAGATGGGCAGCTGCACCGTGGGCGAGCGGGCTGTTCAGAAGCTGGTAGAGAAGTACGGGCTCGACGTGTTCGAGGCGCACAAGAAGTACCTCTTTAACGCCACCGAGAAGATGATGCGTTCGGAGATCCGCCAGGTGCCCAACGGTGTTTATACGGGCGAGGCCGCCGGATATTATGACGGCAAGACGCCGGGTTCCAAATACACAATAAGGGTAAAGGTGACCGTCGAGGACGAGCGCATCGTGTTCGATTTTTCCAACACCGACCCGCAGACATCGGGCTTCGTCAACGGCACGTTCACCTCCAGCGCGTCGGCCACCATGCTGACCTTCCTGCAGATGGTGAACCCGGATATTGCCCACAACGACGGCATGGTGCGTCCCGTGGAGATGATCATCCCCGAGGGGACCATCCTCAACGCGTCGTACCCCGCGGCCACAACCTATGGAAACCACCTGTGCCCCATCACCGCGAGCGCCATCATGCGCGCGCTGGGACCGGTGATCCCCGATCGGGTGACCGCCGAGTGGAACCCGCTGCTCTGCTCGCTGACCACCGGCACCGATCCCCGCAAGGACGAGCATTACGTGGATATTTGCTTCATGGGGCTCAAGGGCGGCTCGGGCGGCATCCGGGGCTGCGACGGCTACGATCACATCGGGATGATCGACGCGTCCGGAGGGATCCTCGATCAGGATTACGAGATGTTCGAGCAGCAGACTCCGCACCTGATTCTGGAGCATGAGTACTGGACCGATTCCGCGGGCGCGGGGCAGTGGCGTGGCGGACTGGGAGTGACCACCAGATTCAAGCTCGGGGGCGAGGGAAATACCCTCGTGACTTTCGGGGAGGGCGACGTGGAGCCGCCTCTCGGTTCAATGGGGGGTGAGCCGGGAGCCCTGAATTCCATGAAGCTGATCTACCCGGACGGCAGGGAGCATGTTCCCACCACCAAGGACCTGATAACCGACGTACCGGCCGGCACCATCTACTATCAGGAGGCCGGCGGTGGCGGGGGATGTGGAGATCCCCAAAAGCGAAACAGACAACACGTTCTCGAAGATGTACGAAACGGCAAGGTGAGTGTCGAAAAGGCTCGCGAGGTCTATGGCCTCGATATAGAATCCGTCGAGTCGACCCACGTGAAACCCCAGAAGGAGGGATAGGTTTGATGCAACCTGGAAAGAAGAAATACCCGCACATTTTCAGCCCGGGCAAGCTTGGCAAGGTTGAGGTGAAGAACCGTATCAAGTACGCCTCTACCGAAACCAATTTCAATTACGGCGATGGTTTTGTAGCCGACAAGGAAGTGGCGTACATGGAGGCCCAGGCTCGTGGCGGCGCGGGAATGGTCACCACCCAGGGCGCGTACACCGATCCTCGGGGCGAGGGCCAGGGCTACGTGGGCATGATGGGCATCTGGGATGACAAGTTCATCCCCGGCCTCAAGAAGATCAACGATGCGATCCACGCGTACGACTCGGTGTCCGTGCTCCAGCTCATGCACTGCGGTCGCGTGGGCGGGATCAACCTGGAGTACACGGTGGGGCCGTCCCCGGTAAAGCAGCGGATCCCCCGTTTCCGGGAGCCCGTGGAGATGACGGTCGAGCAGATCGAGATGGCCGTCAAGGAGCACGTGGACGGCGCGAGGCGATGCGTGGAGGCCGGCTACGACGCGGTTGAAATCTCCGGCATCGTGGGCTACCTGCTGTCCAACTTCATCTCTTCGTACACCAACACGCGAACAGATGAGTACGGCGGCGACATCAAGGGGCGCGCCAAGTTCATGACCGACATCGTGGGCGGCATCCGCAAGGAGACCGGCCCCGATTATCCCATCATCATCCGCCTGTGCGCGGACGAGCTGCTCCACGACCGGGGTGGCAACAAGCACGAGGAGTCTCTCCAGGCCATCGCGATGGCCGGCGAGGCCGGCGCCGATTGTCTTTCCATCACTGCCGGCTGGCAGGAGTCCGCCGTGTCCGTCATCTCCCGCGACTGCCAGATGGGCCAGTGGCTATATCTCGCGAAGGCTGTCCGCAAGGTGCTCAAGCCGGAGGCTACCATCGCCATGGCGTATCGGTTGTTCCTGCCCGAGTACCCGGAGCAGGCCATCAAGGAAGGTTATCTCGACTGGTGGGAATCCTGTCGCGCCATGATAGCCGACCCGTACATGCCGGTTAAGATCCTCGAGGACCGGCAAAAAGAAGTCATCCCGTGCATGGCCTGCAATATCTGCCTCGCACGCCTGTTCCGGGACGCGGAGCTCAACTGCATGGTCCGCCCGTCTCTCGGTCACGAGTCCGATCCCGAATACGGGTTCTACGGGTTCCCGAAGGCCGACAACCCCAAGAAGGTGTGGGTGATCGGCGGTGGCATCGCGGGGTTGCAGGCTGCGGCCATCGCAGCCGAGAAGGGTCACAAGGTTACGGTGACGGAGAAGAACAAACACCTGGGCGGCCAGTCGGCCACGGCGGCGCGCGGGCCATGGGGTGACGACGAGTTCATGCGCCTGGTCAACTATCTCAAGGACTACTGCGATCGAGGGAACGTCGTATTCGAGATGGGCGTGGCCGTGACAGCAGCGGAGGTCGAGAAGAGCGACGCGGATCACATCATCGTCGCGACGGGCGCAGTCCCCGGAAGCAAGGTTACGGGAGCGGACGGAAAGAACGTGGTCTCCTGTCTCGACGTGATGGACGGGAAGGTCACCGTGGGCAAGAAGGCGGTTATTCTCGGCTCCGGCGGCGTGGCCATCGCCACCGCATTGTTCATGCTGGACAAGGAACTCTGCGAAGAGATCTCGTTCGTGCACAGCGGCCGAAAACCGGGCGCCGACGTGAACCCCAGCTACATCTGGAGATACATGAGCAAGCTTCGCGAGAGCGGGGTCAACATGGTGAGATACGCCAGGCCCACCGAGATCACCGAGGGTTCCGTCAAGGTGGAGACAAAGGACGGGGAGCAGATCCTCGATGTCGACACCGTCATCCTTGCCGATCTGCAATCGGTGAACGATCTGAGCAAGGCGCGCAAGGGCGTGTACACCATCGGCGACGCGATCATTCCGCGCCGTGGAAACTCGGCGATTCTGGACGGCTACAAGATGGGGATGCGCCTTTAACCCCATCCCGGAGGAAACAGATAATGATACCAAAGATAGACGTTTTCAAATGCGACGGTTGCGGCGATTGCGTAAAGCATTGCCCGCCCCAGATAATGGGCATCATCAAGAAGAAGGCGGCACTGCTGGTGGATCTCTGCGAAGAGTGTGGGATCTGATTCGAGGCCTGCCCCATCGGAGCCATCCACTTTCGGCTACCCAACAAGGGCGTGGAGGAGGCGCACGAAGCCTACATTACGCCCCGTGAGGCGACACCCAATCCGGGGGCCTGGAGCGTGGGCGTGGTCCGTGGGTACGATGGCGAGGGACATAGCCAGTAAGGAGGCGGCAAAAGTGAAACTCAATAAAGTCGACCATATCTGTATTGCGGTGAAGAACCTCGAAGAGGCCAAGAAGAGATGGGAGCCCCTGCTCGGGAAGACCGCGCCGGATGACGCCTACATCGACGTGCCGGAGAAGATCAACGTCGCCAGGTACTATATCGGAGAGGTGGGGTTCGAGCTCATGGAGTCCACAACACCCGATGGCGACGTGGCCAAGTTCATCGAGCGCAACGGCGAGGGAGTCATGCTCCTTTCGTTCGGCGTGGACAAGACCGCCGACGCCGTCGAGGAAGTCAAGGGCAAGGGCTACAGCATCATCGGCGGCCTGCGCGACTTCCGCGACTGCCAGTTTGCCTTTGTCCATCCCAAGGACACCAACGGCGTTCTCCTCGAATACATCGACGACAAAACCGAGGCGCCGAAGTAGTCAGCCATCAAGGTAATCGTTTGGACGTAGGGCCGTGGTTCACCCACGGCCGTTAATTTTCGCCGCGAAGCGGCGGGGGAATACAGCCTGGGTTTTATCGTAGGGCCGTGGTTCACCCACGGCCGTTAACCTTCGCCGCAAAGCGGCGGGGGAATACAGCCTGGGTTTTATCGTAGGGCCGTGGTTCACCCACGGCCGTTAACCTTCGCCGCAAAGCGGCGGGGACGCTGGACCCTGTTCCCACGCACCTGCCTACCAGCCT
>JAUVDV010000200.1 GCA_030595125.1 Deltaproteobacteria bacterium | reverse complement strand
CCGTTGTCGCCCGCTATGTAGATTACCAGCGTGTTGTAGGTCTGACCGATCTTGTCGATGGCCTCGAGGATGCGTCCGATCTGGTGATCGATGAATTCGTAGTAGCCGGCGTAGACTTCCATCTGGCGCTCGAAAAGCTTGTGCGCTTTGGCGTCATGGCTGTCCCAGGAGGGAACCTGCTTCATGCGCGGGGTGAGCTTCGCATCCCTGGGGATCACGCCCAACTCCTTCTGGCGCTTGAAGATGACCTCGCGGATCTTATCATAGCCCATCGCGAACTTGCCCTTGTATTTTTCCGCCCATTCCTTCGGCGGATGGTGCGGCGCATGGGTCGCCCCCGGTGCGTAGTAAAGGAAAAACGGGCGATCGGGCGCGAGACTTTTTTCATTGTTCATCCACGCGATCGCCTTGTCCGTCTGATCGATCCCCAGGTTGTAGCCTTCTTCGGGAGTGCCCCAGGCCTGAACCGGATTCAGGTTCTCATAAAGGGTGGGAAACCACTGATCCGCCTCACCGCCGTTGAACCCGTAGAAGTAGTCGAATCCCAGGTGGTTCGGCCAACGGACAAAAGGGCCGACATTATTGAGCGTGTTGCTCGGAACGTTGTGGCTTTTGCCGATGAAAGCGGTGCTGTATCCGGTGTTATTCAATATCTGCGCGATGGTTGCGGTGCTGCGGGGTATGATACCCGTATAGCCGGGGAACCCGGTTCCCAATTCCGTGATGGTCCCCGTGGCGACCGAGTGATGGTTATGTCCGGTTAACAGAGCCGCACGCGTCGGAGAACAGAGCGCCGTCGTGTGGAAGGTGTTGAAGCGGAGTCCTTCAGCGGCCAGCTTGTCGAGCACCGGCGTATTGCACGGTCCACCGAACGTGCTCGTCGCACCGAAGCCGGCATCGTCGATCAGGATCAGCAGGATGTTCGGTGCGCCCTTGGGTGCTGCGGGGGAAGCGAACATCGCCTTGTCCGCCGTTGAGTCATGGTATGTCTTCCCAATCTTTCCGTGAAACTTTGGATCAGGTTGCGGCAGGTTGTCTTGCGCAGATGCCGCCAGGGTGCTGGTTGCAAAAAGCATTGAACTGAGCAAAAACAACGCGATGCTTCCGACTACTGTTATGGTTTTCCTTTTCATGGTTTTGTTCCTCCTTTCTTATATCGTACTTTAATATTTTAGCCTCTTGAGAGCTATTACCCTGTCGTGCCCCAGTGTGTCTACTTGCCCCCGCCCAACGCCTTGATCTTGTCGATGGCAACGCTCATGGTGAGGTTCGCGGCCGGGTGGCGGGGCGGAAACTCCTTGAATGTGGCAAGGAACTCACCAGCGTAATGAAGCGCTGGATAAAGATAAAATGTCTTGTGCATCTGATAGTCCCACCATTTGTTGGACGTAATACTGGCGTGCTCGTACGGATCCAGTCTCAGGTTGCAAATAGTGGGTAACCGAAGATTCGAGAACTCGTGCTGCCAAACTTTGTAGGTGCCCGGAGTGTCTTGCTCCATGAAATTAAACTTGATGTGCATGGCACGCATGGCGAGCAGATCGCCACTATCCGAGAAGTAGAAAAACTCTTTACGAGGTCCTTCTTTTTCATTGCCGGTGAGGTAAGGCAGGAAGTTGTACCCGTCGAGGTGCACCTTGTAGGTCATGTCACCTGCTTTATGACCCTTCAGGAGTTGCTGCTTGATATCGGGATTCCCTGCGGCAGCGAGCAGAGTCGGCATCCAATCGAGGTTCGACATCATGTCGGTGGATACCTGGCCGGGTTTAATATGACCAGGCCAACGCACCATCGTCGGTGAGCGGAACCCGCCTTCCCAACCAGTATCCTTCTCGCCACGGAATGGCGTCGTCCCGGCATCGGGCCAGGCGTTCATGTGCGGGCCATTATCCGTCCCGTAGATGACGATGGTGTTGTCTGCGATTCCCAGCTTGTCGATCATGTCGAGAACCTGGCCGACATTCTTGTCATGATCAATCATCGTGTCGGCGTAGGGACTCATAAACTGGCCGGACTGACCAACGCTTTCAGGCTTGGTCTGCGTCCACAGGTGCATGTGAGTAAAGTTGAGCCACATGAAGAACGGCTTGCCGGCCTTGACCTGACGCTCCATATATTTGTTGGCGCGTTCCGCAAGCTCGTCGTCGATCGTTTGCATATGCTT
>JAUVDV010000070.1 GCA_030595125.1 Deltaproteobacteria bacterium | reverse complement strand
GAGCCCAGGATGCCGGATCTGGCGGTGAGGGCGGATTGTACCGACGACGTTCGTGCCCTGCTGGAGCTGGCAGACAAATTCGATGTTCCCGTTACACCCCGTGGCGGGGGGACCGGCAAGTCGGGGGGGGCGATTCCGTTTTCGGGGGGCGTCGTTCTGGACATGACCGGGTTCAACAGGATCGTGGAAATAGATCGCCACAATCTTCTGGCCGTGGTGGAGCCGGGGATCGTTACGGGGGTGTTCCAGGAGGCGGCCGAGGACGAGGGGTTGTTCTACCCGCCGGATCCCAACAGCCTGGAGACCTGCACAATGGGTGGAAACGTCGCCCACAACGCCGGCGGACCCCGGGCGTTCAAGTACGGTGTGACCAGGGAGTATGTACTGGGCACCAGGACTGTTCTGATGGGTGGAAAGATTCTCAAGACTGGCCGCAGGACCGTCAAGGGAGTGGCGGGTTACGACGTGACCGCGCTGCTGGTGGGCTCGGAGGGGACCATGGGCGTTTTCACCGAGCTGACCGTCAAGTTGATGAGAAAACCGCCTAGCCTGGCCACCTTGCTGGTGCGGCTTCCTGACGAGATAGCCGGGGGCAGGGCGGTGGCGCGGATCGTCGAGGCCGGGCTGGTTCCGAGGGTGCTGGAGTTCATGGACGGCATGATGGTGGACGTGCTCAGGCACACCGGGGCGGGTGGCATCGAGGAGGGCACCGGCGCGCTCCTGCTGGCGGAGCTGGACGGCGCGGATGATGAGCGTGTGGAGGCTGACGCCGCGAGGTTGGCGGAGCTGTGCGAGAAAGAGGGGGCGGTGGAAGTGCTCATGGCCCGCCACGGTGGCGAGCGCGAGAAGCTCTGGGCGGCGAGACGGACTCTCTCTGATTCGATCAAGGAGCGCTCCGCGTTCAAGGTGTCAGAGGATATCGTAGTTCCCCGTGCGCAGGCGCCCCGTCTGCTGGAGGGGTTGAGAACCATTGGAAAGAGGCACGGTGTGGTTGTTCCGTCGTATGGTCACGCGGGGGATGGCAACTATCATGTCAACGTCCTCTGGGACGATCCCGGGTTCGATCCGGACGGTGCGGTTTGCGATCTATTCGATCTCACACTCGCTCTGGGCGGTACCATCACTGGCGAACACGGGATCGGGTTGGCAAAACGGGAATGGCTTCCCAGGGAGATAGGCGGGGACACCCTGGCGGTCATGAGGGACTTGAAAAAAGTTTTTGATCCTCGAGGATTGATGAATCCGGGTAAGATATTCGTCTGAGTTTTCAAACAACAATGAAAGGGGAGAATTAAATGTCATCAAGAGCTGTTTTGGGAATCATTTTGGCGGTCGCGCTTGTGGCGGCGATGTCATTTGTGGGTTGCACCTTGTTCAGGAAGATGGCAGGGCGCGACACCATCGATCTGGCCGAGTACAACGTCTTGGCAATGTCTGTAGACATCAGGAAAGAGCAAAAAACCATCTGTCCCCTCGAGGGTACCCAGATGGCCGTATTCGTGCAGGTCACGGACCCCGAGGATTCGGCAAAGAAGCTTGATCTGGAGACCTGGCAGGGTGGATCCGGCACACGTCGCAACGGGAAGCTGGGTTTTGCCAACTTCGCGTTTCATTCGGAACAGGGGACTTTCGATGAGTTCGGAACACTCCATCCGTCAGGCGGAGTCCTGACCACCGTCGCCCGGGAGTTCGAGATCGATTACGTGCTCAAGAAGCAGCCGGACAAGTTTTCATTCAAGATGAACTACAAGCCGGATTATCGATGTGTCAGCGGATCGAGACACGACGGTATAAGCGGAGGGGCGGGCATGAGCGGTCAGGCCGGCGCGGCCGGGATCGCCGGAAGCTATGGCGGCGAGGCGATTGGGGGCAACGGAACGGACGGAGGGGACGGCGGCGCGGGAGGAGACGGTCAGCCCGGGCAAGACGGAGAGGATCTGGAGTTGTGGGCCACCTTTGTAAAGACGCCGTTCTACGATCGCCTGCTGATGGTTCGTGGGCGCGCTGCGAGCGGGGAGTTCTTTCTTCTGTCTCATCCGGAACAGATGCTCCTTTTCGCGGTCGATGGCGGAGCAGGGGGCTCGGGCGGTAGCGGCGGCAGCGGCGGATCAGGAGGTTCGGGCGGCACGGGCAAGCCGGGCGGAAACGGGGGAAGCGGCGGAAACGGCTCTGCGGGAGGAAATGGCGGGATAGGCGGCAACGGCGGGTCGGTGAAGCTGGCATTCGATGGTCGGTACCCGGAGATCCAGGGGATGATAACGTTGACATCAGGCGGTGGTCCGGGGGGAGCGCCGGGCGCGGGAGGCTACGGAGGTTCGGCTGGTATGTCCGGGACCGGCGGCGTGAGCGGCCAGCGGGGGACAGACGGGATGGGCGGCCAGGGCGGACCATCCGGTCGATCGGGGATGGCCGACGCCAGGCCGGGAGAAGTCGCGCAGCAGTTCACTGGTATCGCCGGCGTTGAGGCTCTGTGATTATGTCCAGGTTTTTGAGCGCGGGTCTGGGAGCGGTGTGCCTGTGCATGGTCTTTTCCGGCGGGTGCGCACATCGGAGCAAGACGCCGTTTGACCACCTGTACGGTCCGCAGTGGTGCCAGGGTGTTTACAAGGGATACGCGGATCAGTGGGATGGGCTCCGAATGGGAACCGAGATCGCGGTGCGCGAGTCCTACGGGGTTCTGACCCGCGAGGGGGTAAGCGCCCTCGATCGCCTCCAGTCCAGAAGCACTCCATTCTACGTGTTGGCAGATCCGGTGTCCGATAGATTTGTCATTCGCCGTGAGGTGCCCGATCGGTTGATGTTCACTGCGGACATGTCGGCGCAGGACAGAGAAAGAGCTCAGACTGAATTCGACGCATCGAGGGAACACATTGCATCGGACTACTCCGACGTGAAGCGACTTGAGTGGGCCCTGAACGGGCTCCTGGATCAGCTGGTAAGAGTCGGCAGCGCAATGCAGAGCGCAAACCGGGAGATGTTCAACATCGTACAGATTCGCCAGGCGTTGCGGGAAGGGGAGTTGCCGTTCGAGTTGCCCTACCAGGTGACCGTGAAGCAATACGACGACGTGTTGTTGCTCGTTTTGGGTCGCCTCGAAAAAGATGTAAATGATCTCAAAAATCTCGAATCGGGGATCATGGCGGTTGTGCTGGCAGTGCGGGCGACGGGCGACGGCAGCGGTAGTTTGACCGGGAACATCGAGGCGGCGGTGCTGGCGGCGGTGTTGGATGGGGACAACGCGGCGTCAAACAGGTATTCCCCGGTCATGCCGGATGGAGAGCAGTGGATCGCATTGCGAATGCGGGGGGACCAGGGATTCACAAGGATCCTGGCCGATCCGACTTACGGAGAGTACGTGGCGGCAAAGGGAGGCATCGGGCCGGATCCCCTGGGAATGGTCCTGTCCCTTGTGGATAGTGTGACGGGCACGAAGCTGGGAAGCGTCGCGAAGCAAGTGCGGAGTATCATGGATGGTGAAAAACCGGATTTCTTCGAGCTGCTCAAGTCCGCGGCGTCGTTCGTTCCGAGGGGCACCATGGTAGGTCAAATGCTCGGGAAGGCGGTCGACCTGACCGACACCTTTCAAAAGACCGTCAAGAAGGTGCAGAAGGTCAAGGCCACCGTAGGCAAGGTCAAGGCCACTGTCGGCAAGGTCAAGAACGCCGGCGAGGCGTTGAAGAGCGGGAACGTGGATCCCGGAGCGCTCTTCAATGTCGATGTTTCAATTCAGGATGCGAGCAAACAGATCGTGTTCATGAAGGACATGAATGCTCGCGTGGAAATCCAAAATCAGTTGAAGGGCCTGGGGCTGTTTTAGTCTGCACAAGTCGAAACTTGATACGCTCCGTGCGTCAACCTGGGAGGTTTTCATGAGGACTATCATTATCTGCGTTTGCGCGTTTCTGTGGGCCGCCTGCGGCTCTGCTCAATCAGGCGGCGGAGATGACAAGTGCAAGGACTTCGATCTCGACGTGAAAAAGGTCTGGAATGCCGAGATCAAGCTCAAGATGGATATCGCGATCAAGCAATTCGGCGGCGAGGCCGGCATCGGTGAGAGCGAAGAAGTCGCCACCCGGATGGACAGCGTTACTCGCGACTGGGTGATGCTGCGCGAGTCCGCCTGCCGCGACCATTTCATGCGCGGGCTTATCACAGCCGAGGAGTACAAGGCCAGGGTGACCTGCTTCGACGCGTTTTTACAGACACTGCGAACGACGATCGCCGCTATCGAGGGCGGAGACGACGCGGCGGTTGAGCAGGCACTGACGGCTTCGACGGAGCTTGAGCAATGCAGATAACGCGGGTCATTCTCCCGGCGCTGATTGCCGCTTGCCTCGTACAGGGTTGCGGTTCCCCAACGGTGGTTCCAGGGGGCCAGGTGGATCGGGGACCTTGTGGAGACTTCGATCTGGACGTCCAACGAGTCTGGAACGCCGAGGTGAAGGGTGAGATTCGTACCGCATTCGGCAAACTCGGTGTAGGGTACGCCAAGCATACGGTCGAAACGGTGATCACCAAGATGGATGGCATCACCCGCGACTGGGTGATGCTGAAGGAGAGCCTCTGCAAGGATTGCCTGGTCCGCCGGTTGATCCCCAAGAAGCTCTACGCCATGCGTTCCGCCTGCTACGACTCCGCGCTGATTCGTCAAAGAACATTCGTCAGCTTTCTCAGAAACGCCGACCGTGACGTGAACGATAAAGCGATAGATGCTTTCACGGAGATCTCGAACAAGCTGACATCTTGCCAGCAAGAGGCGGTGATAGCTGTTTATGAGGCCGATGCCGAGAGCGAAAACCGGGAAGCCATAAGGCGCGCCGAGGAGAAGACAGCCGAAGCGAATGTGGCCCTAGCGCTGGGTAAAAAGGATCGGGCCGCGAGCGCGGCTGAAGAGGCCGTGAAAGCAGCCGGGGAAGCCGACAGCAAGCGCCTACAGGCCGAGGCGCTTATCCAGGAAGGTGAGGTAGATCGAGAATATGCCCGCTACGATGAGGCGAGAGAGAAGTTCGAACAGGCGCTGGCGATCTCCGACAAAACCAGTGACGCACTGGGTCGAGCCGAGGCCCTCTTCCAGATTGGTTGGATATTGGAAGAGAAAGCAAAATACAACGACGCACTTGCAAACTACGAGAAAGCAAAGAGGCTTTTCCTGAGCACAGTCGGTGGAGAGAATCCCCAATATGCCAGGGTCCTCAACAGCATCGGCCTGGTGTGGTACGGGCTCGGCAAATACGAGAAGGCGCTCGGTTTCCTGGAGCAGGTGCTGGTTATTATCCGGAAGGTGTACGGAGAGGAACACCCTCATGTCGCCATCACTCTCAACAACATCGGCGGGACGTGGAAGAAGCTCGGCAAGTACGAAAAGGCGCTCGACTTCTACGAAAAGGCGCTGGCCATCAAACGCAAGGTCTTCGGCGAGGAACACCCGAGCGTCGCCACCAGTCTCAACAACATCGGCATGGTGTGGCAATCGCTCGGGAAGTACGAGCAGGCGCTCGGTTTCTTCGAGCAGGCGCTGGCTATCGATCGCAAGGTCTACGGCGAGGAACACCCGAACGTCGCCACCAGCCTCAACAACATCGGCCTGGCGTGGAATTCGCTCGGGAAGTACGAGCAGGCGCTCGGTTACTACGAACAGGCGCTGGCTATCGATCGCAAGATCTTCGGCGAGGAACATCCATTCGTCGCCACCAGCCTCGGCAACATCGGTAAAGCGTGGTACGGCCTCGGGAAGTACGAGGAGGCGCTCGGTTTCTACGAACAGGCGCTGGTGATCTTCCGCAAGGTCTACGGCGAGGAACACCCTCACGTCGCCACCAGCCTCAACAATATCGGTGGAGCTTGGTATTCGCTAGGCAAGTACGAGAAGGCGATCGGGTTCTTTGAACAGGCGCTGCGCATTTTCCGAAACGAACTCCCCGAAGATCATCCCAATGTCAAGGCAGTAGAGGGCCGGATCGAGTTCTGTAAAGAGAAGCTCGAACGCTAGAACGAATCCGGATCGTATGGTTGCCCGGGTTGCGGCTGCGGCTTGGGTTGCGGCTGTCCGGGGGGTGGTTTTTTGAATCCACCGCCGTACGAGTCGGGATCGGCCGGTTGCCCGGGCTGGGATGGATAGGCGTTGTATCCCGGTGTCGGCGCCGCACCCTGGATGGCGATGTTGTACAGGGCGCTCTGTCTCTGATTCTTGAACTTCGGGAAGTCGATTTCCGCGAGACCCTTTTCCAGACACTCCTTGAGTCCCGGAACGTTGCTGGGGAGGATCTGCAGGTTGGATGATTTCCCTGTCGCTCCCGTGATCATGAACTTCAATCGGATCGATCTCAGTCCCGGGTTAAGGCCGAGGGCCACCTGTACGCACGGCTTGAGAGCCTGCTGGTTGGCGACGATTGTATCGGAGATAACCTGCCTGTTGAGTGAGCGAGGCCTGCGGGCAGCCTCTGTGGCCGCCTCGCTGGCATCTGCTTCGGCCTGGGCCGCCGCATCGGCCTGCGCCGCCGCATTGGCCTGTGCCGCCGCCTCGGCTTCGGCCTTGGCCGCCGCCTCCGGATCGAGCAACTCCAGGAGCTGACTCTTCAACTCGGGCAAGGTCTGGAAGTCGTCCCTGACGGACGCGACGAATTGCTCTCCTGGTTGTCCGCCATGGGTGAGTATGCCCTTTCCAGCCATGGCGAGGGCGTCTTCATGCCCCAGGAACGAGGAGTCGGCGTGATAGAGAGTGATGAATTGAGTCAAGGTTCCCACCACGGAAGGATCGCCCAGCGCGTCGATTGCGAACGCGATCTCCCTGATTGCCTCCACCGGTGTTTCGTAATTCATCAGGTGTGTCAGCAGCCCCGGTACGGCCGACCGGTCGTTCATGTTCACCAGAGCGGGTGCGACGACCTGCATGGGCGGGGCCTGGGTCTGCTCGAGGAAATCGTAACGCATGTGGAGCGCCTTGACGAGATACTGGGAGCCTATGGTTCTCTTGGCGAGGGCCTGAACCACGGCGTCGCGAAGGCCCTTGGGTATGCTTGCGTCCGAATATATTGTGAGCAGATCCTGAGTGACCTCGGGGATCGGGAAGTCGGCGATGAGGAAGGCGGCGTACGCCCTGATCGGCATCATCCGGTTGTCCTTGTCCCACATCATCTCCTTGAGGCCGATGATCGGATCAGCTGCTGCTGCGGCGGTTTCACCCTGGGGTCTGAAGCCGTTGGCGTCGAAGGTGGCTGTCAACACCTTGTGGCCGGTTTCCTTGCTCCAGATCTCGCTGCCGGAGTTTGCGTCGAGGAAGAATATCTTGCCATCGCTGTCGACACCGATGACCCCACCCGGCACCGGTCGCATGCTCTCGATATCCTGGCCGGAACGGTAGGTCCAGCGAACCCGGCTCGTGGTCGAGTCGAGGGCGACGACATAACGCCAGTAATGGAGGTAGAAGAGATTATCGGACATCGCGATGGGTGATGCGCCGTCGACTGTGGGCAACCAGTGGAATCGGATCTTTTCGGACGCGGAGCGCCCTGCGACCGGCCTGCCGTATGCATCGCTCTTGAACCCCGGATCTCCGGGAACAGGCTCCAGGTTTGGAACGAACATGGTGGATCCCGCGCGCGTTCCCGTTGCCGCTTTCTCATCGAATCGGAAGATGCTGCTCAGGCTCGTGCCGGTTGCGGCGGAGCCGAAGTAAACCCCGGATTGGCTGGCGTCCACGAAATTTATTGTGTAGTCGTCAGCGCGAAGCCTGCAGATTTCCTTGCCTTCCTTCGCGTCCAGCACGGCGATTTTCTGCCGATCCCAGGGGACAAAAACGTACTTGCCATGAATGGCCGGAGCGCCGAGCAGTCCGCCGCCGGAAGCGTTGTCCCATCGCTTGTTGCCGTTCTTGGCGTTGATGCCGATGACGCGTCCGTTGGCATACGCGCCGGCTTCTTCACCGCCGACCCCGACAGAAACCACAGCCGTGTCGCCGTAAAGGTCGGCGCCGTGGTAGTTCCAGCCTTCGTCGATGGTGATGGTCCAGAGTTCCTGCCCGTCTTTAAGAGAGTGTCCCGCGATCTTGAATCCGGACTGGAAAACGAGCAGGTCTCCCTTGAGCGTGATCTGAGAGCTGACCGGGGGGGTAATCTTCCAGATCTCGTTTCCGGAATTCAGGTCGATGGCCACGATGGCACGAGGATCTTCCTCAACGACCAAAATCGCCACGGGGACGCCCATGGAGTTGCTGACGCTTCCCGCAGGTTGGGGTGCTTCCAGCCCGCTCACGATGGACTTAACATCCTCCGGCTTGTTATCCGGAAATCCGGCTCCGAACGCCGCGGCGGTGGTCTCGAAAAACGAGCCGCAGATTTCGCCGGCCGCGCCGAAAGAGAAGATCACGATAAGCGCGATGAGAGAGGCCCTTGTTGCTTTCGCTATTTTTTCGCTGGTCATTTTCTACTCCTCAGTCGGCAATCTGGCGGACCATGCGGCATACCTTTTTGTACAAGGGATTTTCATCTTCTTCAGTACCCTTGGGGAAGGTAGCCTTGAACGCTACTGCAAACTTCTTCACGTCAGGTCCGGCGAGCTCCTTGAGCTTGTCGAGAATTTCCATCTTGGCCTTGTTGGGAATGGCCTTCCTGGCGAGAAACTGTTCGAATCCCGGCAGCAAAATTGCCACGTTCATCTTGCCGAGGTAGTTGGCGAGTCGCTGGGCGTCCTCTGCGCTGCCAATCTGCCCTATTGCGATGACCGCGTCGTACACCCCCCGATCAAAAGCCTGAAAGAGGATGGGCACTGATTTCGAGCCGGCCTTCTTTCCGAGAGCGAGAGCAGCGGTGCTTCGAACCTGGGCGTCCGAATCCCGCAGCTTGTTTTCGAAGGCTGTAATGATCTTGGAATCATTGTAGCCCTCGAGTGCGAACAGGGCGGCTGTCCTCGCGTCCGGCCGACGATGGTCCAGGTACTCGAGCAGGAGGGAGGTGGAGCTCTTTGAACGGATGGAGCCCAGCGCCTGGATGATGCTGTTGGTGATGTCGTTGCGAGGGCCCGTCCGCAAAAGATCGCTGAGCGGCCCGACGGCCGTCGTCGATCCGGAAGCCGCCAGAATCTGGATGCTGGTCATGACCTCTTCCGGGTTGGGGCTCTTCAACTTGTGAATCGCGTCTCTGATCTCCGCGCGCCCTACTTTTTGAGCCTGGACGCTCCATGCGCCCAGAAACAACATTACCAAAACCAAGGGTATCGACACTCTGTGCATTGTACACCTCTGCCCGTACATAAAGATTTAGAACAACTACCCATATCAGTAACATTATAGGTTATCAACTGCTGATAAGGTTTCCCAAACAAGGGTATACTGATCCGCGCATGAAGGGATTTTACTACCACCTTGTCGGACGTGCCCGCCTCCTGCTGGTGGCGGTCGCCCTGTCGTCAGTGTGGGTACTTTCGGGTCCGTCGCCCCAGGATAATGCCGACGCGGACGCGGTGAATCGTCTGTGTACCGGCGAACGGTGCCCTGGCGTTACCGAGGGGACATTCAGATGGGTGTGGCCCGAGCGGGTAGCCGCGAGCGGTCCGATGAACTGGCATCCGGCGGTCTTTCTGGCGCGTCCCATTGCCGACGAGCCCAGGGATCTGTTCGTTGCTGAATTTCGTGTGACCTCGCAAGGAACGCCGAGGGATATTCGCCGCCTCACCAATTTGACCAGGACCGCCGCCGGTGATGAGGAGACCCTGGCCTGTGCTTCGGATGGGCGAGTCGCGTTCGGAGCGAGGATCGGCGGCACATTCAACGGGGTGACAATCCTGGATTTCAACGGTGAACCCGAGCGACTCACCGCCGGCTGGAGCAGGGGTTGGAAGATCGCCAACAGCATTACCAATTTCCAGAGGACCGGCCGCACAGGAGGAATGTCCTGGAGAACCTACATGTTTTCCGATTTATCGGATCGAATGGATCTCCGATTCGAGGCGCCCGACCTGGATCTGGTTGTAAAGACCTCAACGGCGAGCTTTCGGATAGATCGGAGCGGCGGCACCGGGGATTCAAACTTGATTGTGCAGGAGATGGTCAAGGGCCGCCCCGCGCTTCTTGCGTGGCTGGTGGATACAGTCAGGGCGGTTCAGTGGGTCGGGCGCAGGAAGATCGAGTGGCTCGAAAAAATCTGGTTTGATCTCAACGATTGGATGGCCAGGGCGCGATATCAGCTGGTCGGCGAAGAACAGGGTGAGGAGATTGAGCGTTTCGATTCGTTCGCCGAGGAGCGGGAGTCGGTCGGGATCCCCGGCTGGCCGCCTGATGACCTGAAGCCGGTTCTCAAGAAGAGCAGGTCGGGGGAAGGCGTGTGGATCCCTGTCCGGGACGAGGTTTTCATGCCTGCAACCGGAGGGCCGCCCCTTTTCTATGAGACCTACATGCGAACTGACAAAGAGCGGCTCTTCTCCAAGGTGTTCATGAACGTGTGGGATCCGTCGATGGTGGAGTTGCGGATAATGGCCGGTGTTCGAGAGCCGATATCCACTACCGGGCTTCGGGGCGCCGGTGAGGTGCCGAGAGAGGATGTGGACCGCCTGGTGGCGGCGTTCAACGGCGCGTTTCAGGCGCTGCACGGGGAGTGGGGCATGGTCCTCGATCGAAAGGACTTTCTTCCTCCACGCGCTTACGGGGCGACGGTGGTCGTTTACGATGACGGAGGCGTGGCAATGGGCACGTGGCCTCATCCCGTAACCGCCATGCCGGAGGGCATGAAAGATCTCCGCCAAAACGTCCACCCATTGGTGGAAGGCGGGAAGTTCAACCCCTACGGGCGCAAGTGGTGGGGTGGGGTTCCCGAGGGTGTTGATGAGCGCGTGGTCACGGCTCGCAGTGGGATCTGTCTCACTTTCGGTGGAAAGCTCATGTATTTTTGGGGGCAACATCTTTCTCCCGAGTCGCTCGGCGCTGCGATGGTGGCGGCCAGGTGTGATTACGGTATTCACCTCGACATGAATGCGGGACATTGTGGATTTGAGTATTACCGCGTCGATCGGTCCGGGGATCAGATTGCGCTTGCAGGGGGCCTGAACAAGAAGACGGAGGCGCAGGGCCCCGTACCGCGAAGAACAGACCTGTTCTTCAGAGCGCGAAAAATGGTGAGCGATATGGGGCACATGCGGTTTCCTCGTTACATCGCCAGAGATCCCAGAGACTTTTTCTATCTCTTGCGCAAGCCATCGATTTTCGACCGTTCGCCCATTGTCGGATCGGACGGGGAGAATACCGACTGGTCTCCCCTCGGATCGAGTAAGGGCTATCCGGTGCCCGCAGTCGTTGCGAGCGTGGGCGACGAGGGGGAATTGTACAGATTCGATCCCGGCCAGGTTCGATTATCCATACTTGACGAGCGCCCGAAAGACGCCTTGGTGGCGATTCCGTTCGTTTCCTCGTCGCGCGGGATAGCGACCGGCCTGATCCTCGACGGCCGCGAGGAGCGCCCCTGGCAGTCCGGGGAGCCGGGGTTGGATCTCGAGGACGGGAAGCCGGCCATGTTGGACTCCGGCTCGAAGGGGAAAGGTGAGACTGCAATCCAGGGTGTATGGCCGGCGGTGGCACGCCTTCTGGACGTACGGTACGCGCTGGGAGTGGACCCCGAAGGGCATCTGGTCGCTGCCCGGGCGAAGGGGATCGACGACCTGGCAGGAATGCTCGAGGGCGCGGGGGCTGAAAAGACCTTCGCTCTCATTCATCCTGATACGGCGCCCGAAGAGAGAGTTCGCTGGCTTGTAGTGCGATCGGACCCGGTGGCGGCGTGGAAGAGGATTTTCAAGGACGTAAAGCCGGTTCCCGAGGCGGTCTGGCGAAAGGTTTTCAGAAGTCGCGGCAGGTTACTTGATCACGACGAGGAAAAATGAATGAATATTGATTAATTGATTTCAAAATTTTCAATTTGTCATGTGATTGACTTCATTCATTGCGCGTGAGATATTTTCGAGCCATGTGGATTTTGATCAACGAATTCGGAAGCTAACAGTGAAAAAACCAATTCCATTTGGGAAATACTATTTGTTGGACCGGATCGCCGTGGGGGGGATGGCCGAGGTTTTCAAGGCCAAGGCTTTCGGGGTCGAGGGTTTTGAGCGTCTCATCGCAGTCAAGCGAATTCTTCCCAGTATCGCCGAGGATGAAGAGTTCATAACCATGTTCATCGACGAGGCGAAAATCGCGGTGCAACTCCAGCACGCGAACATCGCCCAGATCTTCGACTTGGGGAAAGTCGGAGATTCATTCTTCATCGCAATGGAATACGTGGCCGGGAAGGATATGCGGGCCATTTTCGACGCGATGCGAAAGAGTGGGGAGCCCGTACCGATCCCCATGGCCGCGTACATCGCCATGAAGGTCTGCGAAGGCCTCGACTACGCCCACAACAAGAAGGATGCGTCAAGCAGGGATCTCAATCTTGTCCATCGAGATGTTTCTCCTCAAAACATCCTCATTTCGTTCGATGGAGAGGTAAAGATAATCGACTTCGGCATCGCCAAGGCTGCCGGGAAGGCCGGCAAGACCCAGGCTGGCATTCTCAAGGGCAAGTTTGGTTACATGTCGCCCGAGCAGGTCAGAGGGCTTCCGCTGGATCGGCGATCGGATATCTTCGCCATCGGCATTTGTCTGTGGGAGATGCTGACTGGTGAACGTCTCTTCATCGGCGAGAGCGATTTCTCGACACTCGAAAAGGTACGAAATGTCGAGATAGTTCCGCCGTCCAGCTACAACAAGAGAATTCCCGAAGAACTCGAGAAGATCATTTTAAAGACGCTCAGCAAGGACGTCGAGGACCGCTACCAGGGAGCGATGGACCTTCACGATGACCTTCAGAGTTGGATGTATACCTCCGGCAATTTCTTCGCGCGCAAGGATCTGGGCGCGTTTCAGCAACATATTTTCAAGGACGACATAGAAAAAGAGAGAGCTGTTGACGAGGGGATGGGCGATCTGGCACGATCGACGGTGCCCCCACCTCCGCGGGTGGCCCAACCCGGTACCGGACGTGCAACTGCGCGACCGGGAGCGCCGCCGCCACCACCTCCGAGGGCGAGCCAGGCGCCACCGCCTCCTCCGCCGAGACCTTCGGGGTCTGGCGCCGCAGGACGTGCAACTGTTCCGCCGCCGGTTCCGGCAAGGACCGCCGGTCCGCCCCCCGGTGCGAAGCGAACGATGCTCGGGATGCCCGCCGTCCGGGTGCCCCAGGGACCGGGTGCACCCCCACCGCCTCCGAGGCCTGGAGGGGGAGCGCTCCCGCAGGATCTGGCCACCGGTAAAGTAGCCACGCCCATGGCGCCGCAAGCGGGCGGCGCAATCGAGATGGAATGGGACGAAGATGAGCCTCCGACCAACATCTACGACAAGAAGACCGCTGCCGAGATGGCCAAAGCCGCTGTAGCGGCTGGTCCGGATGGAAGAGCGAAGGAGTTATCTCTCGACGACGAACTCCTGGAGGAAGTAGATCTGGGCGGTGGGCGCAAGAAGTCCGTATTGCCGCTGCTTATCGGTGTCGGCGCCGGCGCCGTCGTGGCTGCTTCTGTGGCCGTAATCCTTGTCCTTTTCGTGCTAGGTGCATCGAAGACCGGTACGCTTGAACTCAAGGTCGATCCCGGTGACGGCCTGCAAATAGTGCTTGACGATGTCGATACACTACCCGGAACCACGTCGCCCATGACCATCGCCGATCTTTCTGTGGGACCGCACCAGTTGACCATCAAGCGCAAGGACTACAAGGACACAACGATTGATTTTTTCATCCGGGAGGGAGAAACAACGGCGAAGCCGGTAACGCTGGAGGGGGTTGCGAGCGGTTTCTTCCTCGACACCGTGCCTGCCGGAGCGTCCATCTGGATTGACGACCGACCATACGAGGAGAAAACGCCAATCACAGTGACCGATCTCTCTGCGGGTACCCATATGGTGCGTGTTTCAAAGGGAGATTCCTACGAGCAGATCAGCAAGGAAATCGAGGTCGTCGCGGGGCAGATTGTCAAGCTTCCGCAGATGAAGCTCGTGCTTCGGTCAGTGGAGATAACCTTCAACACCGAGCCGGCAGGGGCAACGGTGGTGTTGATAAGCGGCACAGACCGCAAGAAGATCGGTGTGAGCCCGGCCAAGGCGACCATAGATACATCCAAAACGTACAAGGTCGAGTACGCGCTCAAGGACCACAAGAAGGTCACCAAAGCTATCGAGGAGCGGGATTACGCCGGCAAGGAAACCGTCGAACTCGCGGCGCTGGTTCTGGAGAAGGCGGCGGGCGGCAAGGGCCCGTCGGGCAAGTCCAAGGGCCCGTCGGGCAAGTCCAAGGCCGCTGCAAGCGGACCTCCCGGCAAATTGTCCGTTCAGACAAAGCCATGGTCACGGGTGTCCATCAACGGTCGTTTCATCAAGAACACGCCGCTGGTCAATCATTCAATGAAGCCCGGCACTTACACGGTGACCCTGGAGAATCCGCAGTTCAATATAAAGAGAACCTTCCGCGTAAAGATCAAGTCCGGCCAGACGACAACCCTGGTGAAGAAACTTATCTGAGGTTCTCTTGCACACCAGGTATGCACTACCTTCTGGAAGTCGGAACCTCATACCCAGCCTGATTTTTCTGATGTTGGTTCTCGTTTGTGGTCCGGCTCTTTGTGCTGAGGAAGCCAGGGTGGTGCTCATCGTCATTCCGACGGAGGAGCCGTCCCCGGACAGCGTGCAGGAGATATTGCAGGAACATCTCGAAGAGGTGCAGGTGCGGGTGGACGTTACCGAGCGCGAGGCCCTTCCCGATACACCCAATCATTGGATCGAGGTCGGCGCGAATCAGGCCGCAAAGGAGCCGGGTACTCTCGCGATTTTTGGATGGAGGTGTGAAGAGAAGACCGGTTGCACTCTGTACATGGTTGACACCGGGAGCGATTCCTTTGCGGCGATTCCGGTGCGGCCCCACGAGGTGGAAGAACACGATAGCGACAGAATGGCGTTTGCGCTCGCGGCAACTGCACGTGAATCCATATGGGGTGCGATGTTTCCGGTGATGAGGCGGTTGATCGAGGAGGGAAAGAACCCAAAGGTGGCAACATCGCACCGGCAGCGGGAGCCAGGCCCGTACATTGGTGAGGGAGATCCCGCGCAGCAGGTGAAGGGGAAGCGACCATGGATGTGGTTCGAATGGGGTTACCACGGAGAGTACCCGCATCCCACCGGGCAATCCTTGCACGGGCCGTGGGTCGGCGCGGCTCTCTCTCCAGGAAAGAATCTGGTGCCCTTCCTTCAGGTCGGGTGGCTCGGCCTGCAGTCAGGGCGCAGCGAGCAGGGCGTGGTGAAGACCCACAGATTTCCCGTTTCACTTGCCCTGCGGATATACATTCCCATCGGCCCGGCAATGTTCTCCGTCGCGCCGGTGGGTCGAGTCGATTTCGTTGTGGCAAAGTCGGATCCCGTTGGTCCTCGAGGAGAATCCACCGAAATGGAGGTAGAGGTCCATGCCGGGGCGGCCACCACCTGGCATCTACCGTTGCCGAGCGGAAAGGTCGAGGCGGTTATCGGCATGGGTGCGCTCGCCACCATTTTGGGACACGACTACAAGGTGGATGGGCACACCACGGTCTCGGCTTCCGGTGTCCGATTCATCTGGATGGTCGGAATGGCCTGGAGTCCGTTGTAGGGCGTGGGTTAATCCCGCGCCGCGTAGGGGCGCAGCATGCTGCGGGGATGCAAAAAAGGTTAGTCGTTTTTGATCGTCATTTTGGATGCCCTGGGTCTGAAAAAACGTCCTCCAAATTTGTCCTCGGGCCATCCTGCAAAGCTCGGCAGCAGCCGAGCGACGCAGGACAAACGTCCTCCAAGATCCAAGATCACGCCGTAGTCTGCGAAGGCGGACAAACATCGTCCAAAGATGATATGATTGTCCCAACAGATGGAGGTGGGTGACAATGACTACGAAATTTAAGGGCGCATACATAGATGCGCCCCTACTGCTTGGCCTGGCGCTGCTCGTGGCTGTGGCCTGCTCGGATGACCCGACGGACAGCATGGACAGCGGGACGACAGACACGGATACGGACGTGGACAGCGACGTGGACAGCGACGTGGACACAGACACGGATACCGACACAGACACGGATACTGATACAGACACTTATACTGATACAGACACAGATACCGACACCGACATGGACTGCACTAGCGGGGTTTGTTGCGACACTTCGACAAGCCTATACCGTCCGTCCACATATTCCTGTGCCTTGACGACCGAGTACTCCTGCACAAGCACCGACTGCGGAGCCGACGCCCAGGAGCAGGATACGACCCAGTACTGCAGCGGCACAAGTGAGCTATGCAACGGGGCCATCGTGCCGGGCGGCTGGATAACAGTGGACGATTGCGCCACCGATGCCATTTGCGAGTACGACACAACCGATTCCTGGTGCACGAATTGTACGTACGGTTGCGCAACCGGAAGCTGCATCGTTTCTGACTGCACGACCGGGGTTTGCTGTGACACGACGGCAGGCACATACCTGCCGTCGACAACGCAGTGTTGGGCGACACCCGAAAATACCGAGTACGGGTGCACGAGTGGAGATTGCGGCGCCGACGCCCAGATGCGTTATCAGTATCGTTACTGTACCGGAGCGTCGGCCACATGCGGCACGGGCAATCTCCAGTGGGATACCTGGTCGGTAATAGATGCGTGTGGGCTCGATGATATCTGCGAATTCAACACATCGAACGCATGGTGCAACAATTGTCTTTACGGCTGCTCAACCGGGAGTTGCAACGTGCCTGACTGCACAAGCGGGGATTGTTGTGATACCTCGACGGGAACACGCTTGCCGGCGACCACGCAGTGCTCGGCGACTCCCGAGAATACCGAATACGGGTGTGCGAGCGGAGATTGCGGCGCCGACGCCCAGATGCGGTATCAGTATCGTTACTGTACCGGAGCGTCGGCCACATGCGGCACGGGCAATCTCCAGTGGGATACCTGGTCGGTAATAGATGCGTGTGGGCTCGATGATATCTGCGAGTTCAATACATCGAACGCCTGGTGCACGAATTGCCCGTACGGCTGCTCAACCGGGAGCTGCGAAAATGAGTGCGGGTTCGTCACGATGCCAGCCGGTACCGTCTGCGACCCCGACACCGGCAACGTATGGGAGGACGACGTCGACAGCCCGGCGAGCGGCTGGTGGGACGCCTTCCTGTACTGCATCAACCTGACCACGGGCGGGCTCACTGACTGGCGCATGCCGACCGACGAGGAGCTTGATGCTTTGTGGCGCATCAGTACCCCGTACACCTTTTCCGTACATCCGTATCAGTGCAGATGGCCGGCCTGGGCCGGACAGGATTGCGAGCCCCTGTTGTGGTCGGATTACGGATACGATCTTTACGGATACATCCCGACGGCGAGCGCGCAAGTATTCAACTTCGATTGGGGCACGCCGCTTGTGTACTCCTGGACCCTGACCAATGCCGGCCCGTTCGTCCGCTGCGTCCATCCCTGAATCTGAAGGGGGAACCAATGGCAAGTTCACTCGGCAAGAATTGGCTTTGGGTTTTGCTCGGCGCATTGGCAGCCGTAGGGCTCGCAGGCTGGGTGATTAGTCAGGTACCGGCGGGTGGCGTGATTCTTCTCACGTTGTTGATCATTTTCTGGATAGGCATAGCCATAGGGTATTGGTGGCCCAATGCCCCGTCGTGGATCAATGCAGTGAGCCGGGGGGTAATCACCCATGATCAGGGGAGCGGAATCACATCAGGGTTCCTTCTCGTCGCGTCGATCTTTGCAATCTATCTTGCGACCGACAATGAGGACATCCGGCCAACGGCTGCGTCGGTGCCTTCTTCGCAACCAACCCTATCTCAGTCCCAGGCTGACACCGAATCCAAGTCTAACCCACTCTGCGTCGAAGCCATTTCTAGAATTAAGGCTCTTTGCCCACAGGTTGATAGTCCCAAGATTTGGGATTGTTCAACGCCCAAGAGATCTATTACGGGGCAAATTTTTACAGACTTGAAAGGAATAAGCATCGTCCAGTATCGCAACATGCTTGAATGGGTCGTAACCAATGACGGGCACTGGTACGCGACAAACGGCATGACCCAAACGTGGTGTCTCAATGAGGTGGACGTGGGTGTTCTCATCAGGAAACAACTCTATACCTCGGCTCCGGTACGAGGGGTGGATGCCAGGAGCTACGAGGGTCTGTATAACAAAGAAGGCAATCACAAACACAAGGAATGCTCCAGGTATGAATTTGAAATAGCAGACAAATCTTTTCGTATCAGTGCAAGGCACCCGGGAATTTCGGACAAGAAGCTCTATCGCCTTTATAAAAAAGCGACCGGGCTGCCGGGTAAAATCGTTTGGGGAATTGAGACAAAGGCCTCGATGAACTGCGGGTGGGTCTTCTCGGAGGATATTATATCGAATAATACGCCGTAGAATATAGAGCAGAACTAACACACCTTTATCAATTACGACGCGTTGACGACGCTGTGTCATTGCATATTTAGTAATAAGAGAACCGTCACCGCCCGGTTGCCTTACCATTTTGAAGCTATAAGGCTGACAGCGCGCTCTTCTCTGTGCCTTGACACTTGTTAGTCTGGACGTCGCTCACGCCCTTCTGCTAGATTTTAAACAGACGCGCACTTTACCTATCCGTGGAAAAGTCGCCTTTTCGAAGGAATCCTTGGATCGGGAATTTAACTACGGTGCCGAGTATGGAGGGAGAAGTCATGAGTAAAAAGAAACAATGTTCCGGCAAACGAGAAGTAAACACCTACGTCTTTCTTCACGATGCTGCGAAAAATTGCATAATGCGTGGCGCCGAGAAAGAAGAAGGATCGTTGTTCATGTTCATGTCTTCGTTATTATTCAGCGCTTTCACGCTGGAAGCATATTTAAACCACGTTGGTCCTATTCTCATTGAAGAAGAGTGGGAAGAAATAGCTGAAGATCGAAGCAAAGATGTGTGGGATAAACTCAATATAATACATGGCAAGCTAAATCTGAAAATTGACCGCTCCAGACGACCTCTGCAGACCGTGAAGAAGCTTTTTACTTTCCGGGACTTGCTCGCACACGGCAAAACAGAGAAGTTGGAGGGGAAAATCAAATACAACCCAATTAAGCCTTTCTCCGAACAGGATATCTTTCGAACCAAGTGGGAACAGGAATGTACTGCTTCTTTTGCGGAGCGAGCGATCGCCGACGTCAGCGACGTCATCACGACTATTCACAAAACAGTCAAGGCCGATAAGCCCAAGGAACTTTTCTCTGCAGATCCTTTTCTCGACGCGGGATGGACTACCATAAGGCTTCCCAAGGATTAGTGGTCCTTACCCCCCTCAAAACGGTGTCAGTCACTTTCCTTTCTCCCGTCGGAGGAGGAGTTTATCGAGCAAAGACGGGGATTGGGGATTTCCCATTCGCTTACTTAGGTGCTAAGTATATGATTGGGGATTTCCCATTCGGCTTCTTTGGCGATAAGACAGCGATTGGGGATTTCCCATTCATTATCTCAGGCGATAAGTACACGATTGGGGATTTCCCATTCATCTTCTTTGGCGATAAGTTCGCGATTGGGGATTTCTTAATCTGCTATTTAGGTGCAAAGCACGCGTTTGGGGATTTCTTAATCTACTATTTAGGTGCAAAGCACGCGATTGGGGACTGAAAGACGTCTTACTGGGTATCGGGCGTGGGCGGGGGTTTGACGTCGCCGATCTCGACGGTATTTCCGGGGCGGCGCGTGGACGGCCTGACCTTGCCGGCCAGTTCTTCCTCGCCCGAAACCCTCAGCATCGTTGAGATAAGGTTTGCCGCGGCCGAAAAGATCTCATCGTATTTGTCGATGGACTTGTTCTTCGCCGAGAGCTTCGTGACGGCCTGCTTTTTCTCGTCGCTGACGACCTTGATCGCCGCGTCCAGTTCGTCGAGGCTTTCCGCGAGCGGTCCGGTAAGCGCGCCCAGGTCCATTTTGATCGCCGGGTTCTTGGGTTTGGGGGCCTCTATTGTGCGCAGCTTGTCGAGAACCAGGACGCCGAGCTGATGCACCGCGACCGGATCGACCGGGGTCAAGCCCTCGAAGCCGAGCTCACGAACGAAAGCGGGGCCGTACACGGCGGCGCTCATCTCCCTGGTCTCCACCAGGCTCGCTCGCACGACCGTGGACTTCTCGGTCTTGACTTCCAGGACCGATGTGTCGTCGGCGATCTCGCCCTGATGAACGTTGTCGGCCGTGAGCATGTCGTCAGTATCCGTCTTCAGGGTGACCACGGCCGCCCTGGCCAGCGTCCCGGCGGCAACACCCGCCTCGGATCCGAAGATCCGCCCGATACTCTCGACGATGTCGTTCTCATACTCATGCCCGGCCGACTGAACCGAATCGGAAGACTTCCGCCGGTCAGTCACCATTTTTGAAACCATCGCAAAACCTCCTCTTAATAGCTTGCCGCGAGAACCCCTCGCGGGAGTTAATGATGTAGAGTGATTACACCAGGAATGGAACACAGGGGCCGATATTGTCAACATCAAATCGGGAAAAACAAGAACCCCGCCCCTACGCCCTCAGTTCATCGACGAGTTGTGTTATCGATTGCGCTTGCCGGGTCAGGGTGCCCGCGTACCGTCGTATGCGGGCCGACAGTCTCACGAAATCCCCACCGCGATCGAAGGCGGCGACGGACCTTCCGAGGGCTTCCAGGATCGCGTCGACCGAGTCGTCGCTTGCGATGATTCCGGATCCGCTCGCCAGCGACGGTTCCAGATCGACAGCGCATTCACTCGCCTCCGGGGTCGTCACCGGGATCGTACCGCAGGACATGGCCGTTGCAGTTGTCGAGGGATCGCTCAGTGAAACGCAAAAATCCGATCCCGCCATCGCCGCAAAAACGGGTGTTCCCGACGGAATGATCGCCAGTCGGTCCAGGTAACGAGCCGCCAGATCATGGAGATCCACGTCGTTATCTCCCAGCGTGATTGCCACCTGGACGTCGCCGCGCAGGAATTGCTCCACCGTCTTTGTTACGACAACAGGATCCTCGTTCGTCGCCGGGAAAAAAACGAGCGGCACGTCCGTACGAATCGGGAGGCCCAACGACGCCTGGAAGGAGGTCTTTGCCGAAGTCTTGCCGGATGCGGAAATCGAATCCTGCGGCTCTCCCCAGAGAGGGAGAGTCACCAGCCGGCCCGCCCCGCGCATCGACTCTATCTCGGTGTTGTCGGCGTGTTCAATTGCTCGCCCGACGGTCTTTCCGAGGATGAGGACCGCGTCGGCGTCTTTTACTCCCTTTTTGGGGATATCATTCTTCGACAGGACCAGAAGATGGATGTTGTTTTCCCTGTTAGCGTCGAGTCCCGGCACGAGTGCGCATTCCCGGTTGAAGGAGATGCAGCACGCCTCTCCGGTCGGCGCCGAGCCAATTGTGGTGAGGGCCGCCCTCGCAAAGGCGTCGGCGTACAGTTCGTCATCGAGCTTGTCCTCGGTGTGCAGCAGGTGGACCTCTACGCCCGAGGGCAGGCGCCCGTCGTATCTATGCCAGGGCACCGTGCGGTCACCCAGGTGCACCTCGATAGGCCGCAGCCTGCGTGCCAGCGAGTGATCATTTGAGTCCGCTTGCGTCTGGGCGCAAACGATCGCGTGAACCTCGTTTCCTCCTCTGGCCAACTCGGCGGCCAGGGAGGAGACCCTCTTCCCCAGGTCGGATCGGTTGGAGAACGGGAATATCTCATTAGCGATCAGAAAGATGCGCATGGTTCACCTTGGGTTTGAAAGGAAAGAGCTAACGACCTACTTCATTGTGCTGCAGCAGGTCTCGCCGGAGGGGCAACCCACCTCCATATTTACGTAACCGGTGCACGGATCGGTGGTGCAGAAAAGGAAACCGCCGCCGCCGGCGACGCACTGATCGGTGCCGATGCAGCAGTGCAGATTCTGGGAGGCGAGGCAGTTTCCCTGCTCCGAGTCGGTCACGTAACCTCCCTCGCACGCAGAACCCTCGGCCTGACAGGTACCTCCGAACTGGGCGTAACCCATCAGGAGGTCTACCACGCAATCCTCGCCCGCGTCCTGGGTACCGGGACCCGCGTCCTGGTCACCGAGATCGCCACAGCACCACCCGTTGTCGGGGCATCCCCCCTGAAAGCCCGGGAGTATGCCCTCGCACTCGGTGTCCTGGCAATTGGTCATTCCGCTGCCGCCCAGCTCGCAGGCGTCCTCGGCCAGACAGCAGGTGAGCCCTGAGTTGCAGCTGCCCTGCGCGTCGTCGGGGCTTACTCCGGCGGTGCATTCGCCCTCTGTGGCGGCGCATGTTCCCTCGAGCATCAAGTTGCCCTGGAGGGCGCTGGTCTGACACGGGTCTCCAATGTCGCCATCGGCGTCGGTATCTGTGTCGGTGTCCGTGTCCGTCGATCCGTCCATTCCGGCATCTTCGACGGGTACAACTACAGCGTCAGTGTCGTCGCTGCACGACGCCAAAACGAACATTCCAGCAACTAACGACAAGCCAAAGATAAACGTGAATCTATGCATGGGTTTCCTCCTGATTACCTGTAATACTCTGATTAGTTATAAACAGCATGTTCCATAACATAAAGCAATCGGTTCAAAATTATTCCTTTTTGGAAATTTTCTTTCGTAGTCAAAGCGTTTTACCTTAACTACCGGCGAAGGGTTTGATTCCGACGGGATTGATATGAGCTTCAGGTACGGACAAATGGGAAGGAGAAAACCACTGCGAAAGGCGTCGCCCGCGTCTCGCGTGGTGAGGTATATCAAGCGCTTCGCCCTGGTTATGTTCTTTTTCTGCTTCGGTTGCGCGGCCGGTCTGGCGGCGGTGTTCTACTATTTTTCTCTCGGGTTGCCGCCCATAGGTCCTCTGCTCGAAGGATATGATCCCCCTCAGACTACTACTATCCTTGCTGCCGACGGAACGGTGATCGGCGAGTTATTCGTCGAGAGAAGGACGGTTGTTCCGATAGAGCGCATACCGGATATCATGGTCAACGCGGTTATCGCTGCGGAGGACGCGGATTTCAGAACCCACGAGGGGCTCGACTATCCGGGCATGGTGCGCGCCATGTTCACCAACGTTACGAGTGGGCGCCTGGCCCAGGGCGCCTCCACCATTACACAGCAGGTGGCCAGGACGTTCTTCTTGACACGGAAGAAAAAGTTCTCGCGAAAAATCAGGGAGATCCTGCTCACCAAGCGCATCGAGGAGCGGCTCACCAAGGACGAAATTCTCTACCTCTACCTCAACCAGATCAACTTCGGACACGCCCGCTACGGGGTGGCGGAGGCGTCGGCGTACTACTTCAACAAGGACGTCGAGGAGATCACGGTCGCCCAGGCAGCGTTGCTTGCGTCAATTCCCAAGGGACCGTCCATCTACGAGCCTATCGGGCATCCGGATGCCGCTGTAAAGAGACGAGAGTATGTGCTCGGGGAGATGGCCCGGCGCGGGTTCATATCGGAAGCTCAAGCCGAACTCGGCAAGGTGGCGCCCCTCGGCCTGGTCGACAAGGGCAGAAGGGATGCGGGGCTGGCGCCGGAGGTAATATCGCGGGCGCTGAGGGAACTCGATGGCATAGTCGATCTGGAGGCCCTCCAGCACGGCGGATACGTCATCGAGACCGGGCTGGACCCGGCGTTGCAGCGAGCGGCTCGGAAGGCGGTCAAAGAGGGATTGAGCCAGGTGGACGAACGCCATGGCCGACAAGCTCCCTTCAAGAAGAAACGATGGCCGAAGGGGGATCGGGGCAAGACCGGTGACCTGAAGACCAATCACGTATATCTCGCAAAGGTAATCGGTCCGGCCGATTCGGGTGGCGCGGTGGAGCTCGATCTGGGAGGTACGCCCGGTCTCATCGATCTGGCAAAAGCTGCGCGATACAATCCCGACGAGCTTTCGGCGGCGGAGTTCGCCGCAAAGGGCGCAGTGCTTCATGTTTCACTGGTTGCCCCGGCGCGCGAGGAACAACCGCTGGAACTTTCGATTGAGGAGGGTCCGCAGGCGGCGGTGGTCGCAATTGAGCCTCATACAGGGAGGATAGTAGTCCTGGTGGGAGGCGATAACGTGAAGCCCGGTGGATTCGATCGCGCCACCGCTGCAAGACGTCAACCCGGATCAGCATTCAAGCCTCTCGTGTACCTTCAGGCGTTGAGATGCCGAAAGTACACGCTCGCGTCCATGCTCGACGATTCTCCGGAGACGGAGGGCGATTGGAAGCCCCGCAATTCACACGGCGACTCGTTCGAGGGGGCCGTGCCCATGAGAGCTGCTCTGGCCAGGTCCCTGAACCTCCCCGCCGTGAAGTTGATCCGCGATGTGGGGCCGGATCGTGTCGCGCAGCTGGCTTCCAGCATGGGGATTGAATCCAGGCTCGAGCCGGGGCCGGCCCTCGCGCTTGGCGCTTCGTCGGTGACGCCTCTGGAGATGGCCTCCGCATACGCCGTCCTGGCTGCCGGAGGTATTAGACACAAGCCCTGGATCGTGAAGAGAGTGGTTGGCCCCAACGGGAAGGAATTGCCCATGATCGGCCGCAAGGGAACCAGAGTCCTCGCCCCCGAGGAGGCCTATCTCATGACATCATTGCTCGAGTCGGTCATCAAATCGGGAACGGGTAGAAAGGCGCGGGCTCTTCGAAGACCAGCCGCTGGAAAGACGGGCACGTCAAACGACGCGAAGGACGCCTGGTTTGTGGGGTACACTCCCGATATGGTTGCCGCCGCGTGGGTGGGGTTCGACGAGCCGAGGTCCCTGGGGCGGAAGGAATACGGTGGTCGTGCCGCTCTGCCAATATGGCTCGATTTCATGAAGACCGCGCACGCGGGTCGCCCAAGGGCGGATTTCGAACAACCGCCCGGCCTGGTGACGGCGGTGATCGATCCATCGAGTGGGTTGCTGGCTTACGAGGATATGGAGGGCGCGGTCGAGGAGATTTTTATTGACGGCACCCAGCCCACGGAAATCGCCCTTCCGCCGGACATGGTGTCCCTCGAAGGGTTCATGCTGGAGCAGATCGCCCAAGAGGGCATGGGGGGGGCAGATGGGGGGCCGCAGGGCGAAACGACTGGTAGGGATGGGGGTGTGCGATGACCATCAGCGACCCAAAGTGTGCTGGACATGCGAAATCGGTTACAATAGAGAAGTAAAAGGCAAATGGAAAAACTGTTGACCAAATATTTCTGGGTTTTCAATCTCGCGGCGCTCGCCGCCGTGGCGTTTCTGACGGCCAGCGGCGCGGCAGAGATGATCGCCTCCAGTGTTTCCGGGCTACTCCCGTCGACACAAACGGATAGCGCGCCGACAGCCATGCAAAGATACAAGGCGGGCTCTTCGCAACGTGTCTCTCTGCGTGACGGGGGAGATATTCTCAAGCGGAACATCTTCGATTCGGAGACCGGTCCAATCGTTCCCTTCGACGATGAGGAGGTGGAACAGACAATAAACCTCGACGGTGACCTGCCCCTAGTTCCCTGTACGGACACCCAGCTCAAGCTCCTTGCAACGGTGGCCGCACCTAATGATCCCGATTGGTCCTTCGCTACCGTCCAGAACGGCTCGGATAAAATTCTGTACAGGATGGGCGACGATGTGAACGGGAGATCCGTTTCCGGAATAACCTGGAGATACCTGCTTCTTCGGGGGACCACCGACGAGTGCTACATCGACATGTTCGGCGATCAGAGCGTGCCCGGGAAAAAACCGGTTCGGGCAAGAGGGGCAAGCGGGTCCATGAAGGATCGGATCAGCGTCGACGGTCCCAACGAGCGAACCGTGGATCGGTCGCTGTTGGACGAGGCGATGGCAAATCCGACCAAGTTCGCCAGGTCCGTTCGGGTCAGGCCGTACAAGAAGAACGGCGAGGTTACCGGCTTTCGGCTTCGGCGGATCAAGAAGGGCAGTCCCCTCGAGATTCTCGGCGCCAAGAAAGGTGACATTATCCACGGGGTAAACGGGGTGCCTCTCACCAGTGCTGACCAGGCTCTATCTATTTATTCGGGAATGCGAACCGAAAACCAGTTCGTTTTTGACATCACCCGCAAGGGAAAGAAAACTACGTTGAAGGTTAACGTCAAGTAGCGTCAACGATAGAATCCATTCCGCACCAAGATCGTGGTACTATTTAGTTAGTTGCAGCAGGACACTCGAAGAAGCGCTCGGTATGCGTGTGAGCGCCAAAGGAGAGGACCATGCGCCGACATTCGATCGTATTCGGTATTCTGATTGCGGGGTTTGTTTTCGCCGGATGCGCTTCCATGGAAAACGATTTTGAGGATGGACTCCCTTCGAGCAGCGACTCGGATTCGGATGGTGACTCTGACTCGGACAGCGATTCTGATTCGGACAGCGATTCTGACACGGACACCGATTCTGATTCCGACACGGACAGCGATTCTGATTCCGACACGGACACGGACACCGACGCGGATACGGACACGGATACAGACACGGATACAGACACGGTTACCGATACGGGCACCGGCACGGACACCGGCACAGGATCGTATTGTGGCGACGGTAGCTGTGATTCGGGCGAGAATCCGAGCACCTGCCTGACCGATTGTCCTACCACGTGCGGCGACGGTTATTGCATCGCCTCCGCCGGGGAAACCATGTGTACATGCGAGCCCGACTGTGGTGCGCACTGCGGCAACGGATCGTGCGACTGTGGTGAGACCGCCGCCTCGTGTCCGGCCGATTGCGGTAGCAGCGTGGGAGATTGCTGCACAGTCCATTCCACTCCGGGCTGTACCGTCTATTCAATTCAAACGTGCGTCTGTGCTTCCGATTCATTCTGCTGCACCAGCTCCTGGGACTCCCTCTGCGTTAGCGAAGTGGACAGCCTTTACTGCGGCAGTTGTTCCGGCTCCATTCTGCCGGAGGATTCGTGCGATATTTCGGAGTGTGGCGGCAGCGGAGGAAACTGCTACTGTGATTCGTCCTGCGTTTCACTGGGAGATTGCTGCGTGGACGCCTGCTCGGTTTGCGGCTACTGCTGATTTACTGACAACACTATTTGTCGATAGGTGGATGACCCGGGGGGAGTTCCG